>DASVPS010000136.1:0-54748 GCA_036389555.1 Pyrinomonadaceae bacterium | reverse complement strand
CTGTCTGGCTGCGCACCATCGCGCCGCATGCGCCGCCGGTCGCCGAGACGCTCGTCGAAGCGCGCATCTACACCTCCGAGCCTCAGACGCCAATCGTGTACGACTCGCAGGAGCCGCCGGAGCGCACGCAGGCCGATGAGTTTGCCAGCCGGCGCGCGGCCGTATTGCACCCGTGGGACAATGAGAAAAAACCGCACGAGGCGCCTGAGGGGCGCGAGATCAAACTCGACCTCGCCATGTCCGCCGCCGAAGCACCGGCCGTCGGGGCGCTCGTCCGCGTCGAAGGCGAGAACCTCTGGATCACCGTCGAAGAGATCGGCATCACGACGAACGCCCTCCTGCTGGGGGTCGAAGAGGTGGTGCAGATCAAGGGGCGCGGCTTCTGGTGGCTGCCCGATGCGCCCGGCGCACTCGCGCTGGAAGAGAATGGGAAAGTCGCTCCCGTTGGTGAACGGCTCTCCTTCGAGTTGTGGGCGCGCAAGGGCAGCGATTACGCTTTGACGCTCGGCGAACTCGCCTTCGGCGCGAGCCACCCGCGCTACTTCGGCCAACTCCCGACCGATACGGAAGCCTACGACACAGACAGAACCGCGCCCGTCAATCAACCTTCGGAACAACTCTGGCAACCCGTCGGCGAGATACGCTTCCCGCTCGCGGGCGTCGAAGGCGAATCGGTCGTCTACTTCCCGCTCGGCATGGCGTTTTTGCCGGAGCAGTTTTTGCCCGCCGTCAAACTGCCCGGCACGTCGCTCGAAAGAGACGGGCTGGCCGAGTTCGACGCGGACTTGTTCCTCGACGCCGATCTCAAGGAAGCCAGTCTCAACGACCTGCTCTCGCGCGCCGATTTCATACGCTACCTGAGCGAACGCCCGCGCCGCCTACGCGGTATCCACGCCGCGCTCGCGCTCGAAGAAGTGACCATCGTCGCCGTGCCGGACGCGGTGCATCGCGGCTGGGACAAAGCGGCGCTGGAGAAAGCGCCGGGCGCGCGCCGCTCCTCGCCCTTTCCGCGTCCCGAATGGTGGCACTTCCTCGACTGCAACCAACTCGACAAGCTGCCGCTCGTGCGTCGCCCGCAACTCGGCCACTTCCTCAACTGTGACATCGAAGTGATCGAACGCCCGCTGCTCGCCTCGCCCGGCGATTTCAGCGAGAGCGGAACTTACACGCTCGCGTGGGCGTCCACGGTCGCGGGCGCGTCGTTCGTGCTCGAAGAATCAACCGAGGGCGATTGGGGCGCGAGCGCGATTGTCTACACGGGCACGGCCAAACGCTACACGCTCTACGGCCGCCGCCCCGGCGATTATTACTACCGCATCCGTGCGACGACGGCCACGGGCACGAGCGACTGGTCGAACGGCGTCGCCGTGCGCGTCGCGCCGTCGAACCAGTGGCAGTTGACGGAAGAGGTTGATTACACGAACGCGGAACTGCTCTCGGTGCAGCGTGCGCTCATGCGTATGTGCGCGGCGCGCGGCGACCTGCTCGCGGTGCTCTCCCTGCCGCTGCACTATCGCGAAGACAAGGCCATCGAACACATCTCGCTCCTGAAGACGACGCAGGAGCGCGCGCCCGGCGCGGACAACAGCGTGCGCCTCAACAACGACGAGACGGGCGCGTTCAGCTACGCCGCCATTTATCACCCCTGGCTCACGGGGCGCGACGCGCGCCGCTTCGATCTCTTCCGCGACACGCCGCCCGACGGCGCGGCCTGCGGCGTCCTCGCACGCCGCGCCAACTCGCGCGGCGCATGGGTCGCCCCGGCCAACGAACTCATTCGCGGCGCGGTCGCGCTCGCGCCTCCCATTGTTCGTCACCGCTGGCTCGACCTGCAACTCGCACAACTGAATCTCATACGGCAGGAGCCGCGCGGCTTCCTCGCGCTGAACGCAGACACCCTGAGCGACGACGAAGACCTGCGCCTCATCAACGTGCGCCGCCTGCTCATGCTGCTCCGGCGGCTCGCGCTGCGCCACGGCGCGACCTACGTCTTCGAGCCGAACAGCGCGGCCTTTCGCCGCCTCGTGCAGCGCGGCTTCGAGTCCGTGCTGGATCGAATGTTTTTGCGCGGCGCGTTTGCGGGGAAGACGGCCGCCTCGTCTTATCAGGTCGTGACGAGCGAGTCTCTGAACACGCGGCAATCGGTTGAACAGGGGCGTTTCATCGTCGAGTTGCGCGTCGCGCCGTCCGTGCCGCTGACCTTTATGACCATCCGGCTCGTGCAGACGGGCGACCGCGGTTTCGTCACGGAGGCGAAATGAGAGCATGACGAAATCCGCTAACGAGACTGTGATCTACCCGTTCGTCGCCTTCAACTTCTCGGTCGAGATCAGGGTGGACGGCGTGGCGATGCAGATTTGCGACGCGGCCTTCTCCGAATGCGACGGGCTGGAAATGACGATGGAGGTCAAGACCATCCGCGAGGGCGGCAACAACGGCAAGCAGATTCGCCTGACCGGGCCGCTCAACTTCGGTTCGGTCACGCTCAAGCGGGGCATGACCGAGACCTTCGATTTGTGGAAGTGGGTGAACCTGATGTTGACGAAACCGGAGACACGCGCCGATGCGGAGGTGGTCGTCTTCGCGCCCGACGGCACGACCGAACGCGCGCGTTTCATCCTCTCGCGCTGCGTGCCCGTCAAACTCAAAGCCCCGCCCTTGAACGCCAAGGACGGCGCGGTGGCGATAGAAGAACTCCAACTCGCCTACGAATCGCTCTCGCTCAAAGACGACAGCGACACGTCCGGACAGTGAGGGGAGAAGTGATGAGTGATGAGTGATGAGTGATGAGTGATGAGTAATGAGTGATGAGTGAGGGGGATGGTTGAAGTGTAGGTTGGATGTTCTTCTGACTCATCACTCATTACTCATCACTTGGAGAAGAGATGCCCGATTCGATCAAACTGGAAAAAGCTGAACTGCGGCAGTTGGATGCCGAGTTCAAGAACGAGATCAACCCGGAGAAGACCGCCAAGGTGCAGTTCAACCCGGACTCGCTCAAGGTCGCGTTCGCCAATCAGATCGCGACGCCTTCGGGCGCGGGCGATCAGAAGGGCACGCCCGCACGCCAGTTCGTCGGCGCGGGCACGACCAAACTCACGCTCACGCTCTGGTTCGACGTGACCCAGCCGATGCCCGAAGGCGAGACGGCCGAGAATGACGTGCGCAAGCTGACGCAGAAGGTCGCCTATTTCATTACGCCCGTGCAGGAGGGCAAGAATTACGTGCCGCCGTCTGTGCGCTTCATCTGGGGGTCGTTTCAGTTCGACGGTTTGATGGAATCGCTCGAAGAATCGCTCGAATTCTTCTCGCCGGAAGGCCGCCCTCTGCGCGCGAGCATGACGCTCAATTTGTCGCAGCAGAAGATCACGGAATTCACGATCAAAGACGTGGCGGCTTCAAACGCGCCCACGCCCGGCACGCGCCCCCTGACCGAAGCCCCGAAGGACAAGAGCCTGCCCGAACTAGCCGACAGTCAGGGCAAGGGCGACGACTGGCAAGCAATCGCCGCCGCCAACAACATCGAAAACCCGCGCATGCTCGAACCCGGCCAACTGCTCGACATGAATGCGGGCGTCTCCGTCGGCGCATCGTTCGGCGCGGGCGTCTCCGGCGCGTCGGGCGCGTCCGCATCGTTCGGCGCGTCCGCCACGTTCGACGGGTCGGCGTCGTTCGGCGCGTCTTTGTCGGCGCAGGGCGGCGCGGTGGGCGGAGGCGCAATCGAGACGAACATCAAGTTGGATGTCAGTGATCTGTTTTAAAGGGAGGTGAAAGAGAGATGCCTGTGGTGATCGATCAGATGAGCGTGGATGTTGCGGAGACGGGAGAGTCGAAGAAGCGCGGCGGCGGCGGTGGTGGTGGCGATGCCGCGGGTTCGGATGCGGGCGGCGAGATGCCGAAGCCCGAAGAGTTTGAGCGCATGTGGCAACAACAGATGGAACGCGCCGAGCGGCTCCGGGCGCACTAAAAGATTATGGCCGATGATTTAACCACAGGACTCGTCTCCTCGACTCCCGCCATCTACGTCGGCGGGACGGAGCAGCCCGGCCTCGCGGGCGGCCTCAATCGTCTTGTCATCGTCGAGAACACGAGCGGCCTCTACCGTTGCGAGGCGCGCTTCAGCAACTGGGGCAACGTCAACAACACGACCGACTTCCTCTACTTCGACCGCCGCACGCTCGACTTCGGCCGGCCGTTTCAGGTGAAGACCAGGGACAAGACCATTTTCGACGGGCGCATCATGGGTCTCGAAGCGGGCTTCCCCGAAGGGCAAGCGCCGGACATCACCGTGCTCGCCGAAGACCGCTTTCAGGATTTGCGCATGACGCGCCGCACGCGCACCTTCGCCGATGCGACCGACGCAGACGTGTTCAACCAGATCGCCAGCGACCACGGCCTGAGTCCGAGCGTCAGCGTCACGGGGCCGACGTACAAGGTGCTGGCGCAGGTCAACCAGAGCGATCTGGCCTTTGCGCGCGAGCGTGCGCGCTCGATAGATGCGGAACTCTGGATGGAGGGCAGCACCCTCAACGCCAAAACGCACGCCGGTCGCGGCGGCGCGACTCTTGAGTTGAAGCGGGGCGCGCAACTGCGCGAGTTCACAGTGCTGGCCGATCTCGCCATGCAGCGCACGAGCGTCTCGGTCAACGGGTGGGACGTGCCGAGCAAGTCTGCGCTGACCTACGAGGCCACCGAGTCCGTCATCACGAGCGAACTGAACGGCGACGCGAGCGGCGTGAGCATACTGCAATCCGCGCTCGGCGCGCGCAAAGAGGCGCTCGCGCACACCGTCCCGCTCAACAGTCAGGAGGCGCAGTACGAAGCGGAGACCTTCTTCCGCATGAGCGCGCGCCGCTTCATCGTCGGCCACGGTGTGGCGGAGACGAAGCCCGAACTGCGCGCCGGGGTGTTCGTCGATTTGAAGGAACTCGGCCCGTTGTTTTCGGGCAAGTACTACGTCACAGAGGTCAGACACCTCTACGACAGCACCAAAGGCATCCGCACAGAGTTTCGCGCCGAACGGCCGGGCATCGGGCGGGCGAGTTGAACCGGGGCGGTCTTGAAGTCGATTGCGGGAATTGAAGAAGAGGCAGGGAGAGGTGAGGCGATGACTCCTAAAGATTTTATCTTGCCCGTGCTGACGGCCGTCGTCGGCTTCTTCGTCGCCTACATGACGACCCTGCTGAAATTCCGTAAAGACCTTGAGGCGAAATATGACGAGAGCCTGCGGGATCAGCGGATCGAAGTTTACAAGGAACTTTGGAAACTGCTTCAGCCGCTCGCGCGGTACGCGCCCCCGGAACTGGTCACGCGCCGCCGCGTGGAGCAACTGGCGATTGAACTTCGCCGCTGGTATTTCGAGGTGGGCGGACTCTTCTGCACGGATCAAACCCGCGATGCGTACTTCGCCTTGCAGAAGGGCATAGAGAAAGCGGTCGAGGAGACCAAAAATGAGAAAGCGGAGACTGAACTTGAACCCGACTGCGCCAAAGAACTCCGGGGCATCGGCAGCAATTTACGCACGAGCATGGCGAGGGATGTCGGGACGCGTGTGAAGTCTCCGCTCACCGGAGATAACGCCCCCGCCGCTTTAAGGGATGTGAAGACTGCGTGACGCGAGACCGGACGCGACAACAATCCAGCGACGTAGAAGTTGGCAAACGTTCCGATATGTGGCAGCACAGTTGATTAGGTAAGCATGATTGAGAAGAACCAACTGGAAATGATCTTGGACGTGCGGCAGCCCGCGGGTTTGGGCGGGCGCTGGTACGGCGTGTTCCCCGCGCTCGTCAGCGACATTAAAGACCCGGACGGGCAGGGGCGCGTGAAGGTGACGCTGCCGTGGTCGGCCGATACCGGGAGCGGCCGCTACGAGGCGTGGGCGCGTCTGGCGACCTTGATGGGCGGGAACAATCGCGGCAGTTGGTTTGTGCCGGACGTGAACGACGAGGTGCTCGTCACGTTCGAGGGGGGCGACCCGCGTCGGCCTTACGTTATCGGCGGATTGTGGAACGGCAGCGACGCGCCGCCCGATTCGATGGACTCCGCCGGCAACAACCACCGCAAAGTTTTGCGCTCGCGCAACGGCGTCAAGGTGACGCTCGATGACACGGACGGGCAGGAGCAGATGATTCTGGAGACGCCGGGCGGGCAAAAAATAACGCTCAAGGACGGCCCCGGCACAATCGAGATCGTGGACAGCAACGGCAACTCGATCAAGTTGGAGCCCGCAGGGATCACGGTCAACGCCTCTGCGAAGGTGACGATCAATGCGTCGCTCGTGCAGGTGTCAGCCTCGATGGTGACGGTTGATTCGGGGATGTCTAAGTTCAGCGGCGTCGTTCAGTGCGACACCTTGATCAGCAACTCCGTGATCAGCGCGTCGTACACGCCCGGCGCGGGAAACATCTGGTGAGGAATTGATGCGAGACGTAGTGCAATGGACAGCGCCCGCGCCCCTGTGGCCTGAAGCGACCGCCGCGACGGAACTTGCCGTGCGCCGCCGCACCCTGCGCCGCCCGGCCATCCTGCGCTTCGCCTCCGACACCTTCATGGACGACTACCTCGCGCTGATGGAGAACGACCCGGCGCGGCTCTCTCAACTCGTCGCGCAGCCGGAGACGTGGCGCGGCCCGACGCCGCCCGTCGCCCCCGTCGTCCGTCAGCCCGCGTTCCTGCGCCCCTTGAGTCGCCTGCGCCTTGCCTCCGAGCAGAAGAAGTCAAAGTCGCTCACGACTTCGAGCGCCGCGTTGACGACTTCGAGCGGCGCGAACACCGCAAGCACCGCGCCCCTCAAACTCTATCAACCTGCGCATCAACGCTTCTACCTGATCACGGCCTGCCTCGTCTGCGGCCGCGCGGGGCTGCCTGACCGCGCACTCAACCCTGCGCGCGAAGAGCGTGCGTCGTTCGTCGTCAGGCGACTGTTGCCGCCGAACTTTCTGAACGCAAACGGGCTGGCTGATCGCGAACAGAAGATGCCTGCCTTCGACGAGGCGACTTGGGAAGAGTACGCGCTGGTGACGACGGCCGCAGGCACGGGCTGGCAGAAAGTGTTTGCGGGCGTCAACGCGCGCGCCGACGTGCTCGTCGCGGGCGAGGAGCAACTGCCGCTCTTTCCCATCAACTACACGCAGGACGACGGCCACCGGCGGCGCGTCCTCACCGGCCTCATCCCCGTCGGCAAACGCGAGCACTACATGGGCGCGAGCGCGCTGTCGTCCGCGTCGGCCGGGGCAGACCTCGCGGACGATGCTTCTGTGAAGGATTACGACAAACCCGTAGACCCGCGCATGATGCCCCTCTGGCTGGACGTGACCGAGCCGTGGACGCGACTCATCGAGCGCGCCGCCGCGACCTACAACATGTTCAACCCGCCGCTCCCGCCGGCTTTGCCGTTGACGGACGATGACCCCTTCGACGATAAGGCGAAGCCGGGGACGCTCAAGTCTCTGCGCGAACAGATACAAACCATCTCGTGGTACATCCTGCTCGACTTCGCGAAGTTCCTCGAACAATACCTGCCCGACGTGTGGGCGACCGTCGCGGGCACGGCGACGCCCACGCTCTCTACGCCGGAAACCACGCTCGTCAACGCGCTCACGCAGACCGCTTTCGACGCGGCGACGTTCACAAAGCTCACGAACGAAACGCCGGCCGCCTCCGACGAGTTGAAGTCTCTCGTCAAAGGCGTCGGCTATCAGCCGCAGAATGTCGTCAAAACTCTGGCCGCGGCGCTCAAGGCCATCCGTGGCGGCACGCCGATTGACGCTGCGAAGGCCAAAAAGATCGAAGACGATCTGGAATCCGTCACCAACTCTTACCTGCGCGATAACCCTGACGCGAAGTGGCCGACCTTTCTCTTTCCGCTCGCCGATACGGAGTTCGAGGGGCCGCTGCCGCCCAAAGCCTCCGGCGCGACGGACAACCCAGACCGCTTCCTCAAAGCTGCCGAGCGCGTCGCGAACCTCGCGAACCTCGTCGCCGCCGCGCTCAAGGAACAGGAGACGACATACGCCGCGCCGCTCCCGCTCGCGGCGCAGAAAGTTCTGGACACGCGCGAGGGTTGGTTCACGGTGCGCTGCGTGTACGAGCGACCCGAATGCGGCCCCGTCGATCCGCCCGTGGTGAGCGCCTCCACGCGCGCCTTCCAGTTGGCGGGTTTCTTCGACCCCGACGCGCCCGCGCGCCCCATCCGCATCGCGATGCCGATAGACACATCGCCCGCGGGCTTGAGGAAGTTCGACAAGAACACGGCCTTCATGATCTCCGACATGCTGTGCGGGCAGATCGACCGCGCGAAGGGCATGAGCCTCGGCGACCTCGTGCGCTCCGTCTTGCCGTGGCCGCTGCACAAGGATTTGTCCGCGCCGGACAAGGGGCCTTGCAAAGAGCCGGACGGCTCGCTTGAGTTCGGCATGATCTGTTCGCTCTCGATTCCGATCATTACGATCTGCGCGCTGTTGCTTTTGATGATCATCGTGAATCTGCTCGACATCATTTTCCGGTGGATGCCGTATTTCCTGATCTGTTTCCCGCTGCCGGGCATCAGCTCGAAGAAGGCGAAAGGGTGAGGGATGAATAACGGCGGCCGCATCTTCGGCAAGGGCATCAGCTTCCCGCCGCGCGTCGGGCCGGACGGGCGCGTCATGTGGTCGGAGGGCGAGGTCAACGTGAGGGAAGCCATCCGCGTGATTCTCCTGACCGAGCAGCGCGAGCGCCTGCGTCTCGCAAACTTCGGCGGCAGCCTCAACCTCTACCTCTTCGAGCCGAACACGGTGACGACGCGCCAACTCATCAAGGATCGCATCACGAAGGAGTTGGCACAGTGGGAGCCGCGCATCGCGGTCGAGTCGGTGACGGTCGAGCCGGACGAGACGGACGCGCAATCGGTCGTCGCCACGATCAATTACAAACTCGTCGCGACGCGCGCGGCGCAGAGCGTGAGTTTGAACGTAGTGCTGGCGGGCTAGTTAATTTCGTGGGTTGGTTGATACGCGGGCTGGTTAATTTCGCGGGTCGGTTAATTTAAGGAGTCGTTTCCATGCCGTTGCAGATTCCGAATCTGGATGATCGCCGCTATCAGGAGTTGCTCGACGAGGCGCTGGCGCGCGTGCCCGTCCATAATCCTGAGTGGACGAATTTCAACAAGAGCGATCCGGGCGTGACGCTCATCGAAATCTTCGCGTTCCTCACGGAGAATTTGCTCTATCGCAGCAACCAGATTCCCGAACGCAACCGGCGCAAGTTTCTCTCGCTGCTCGGCGTGCCGCTGCAACCGGCGTCGTCTGCGGTCGGCCTCGTGCAGTTCACGAACGAGCGCGGCCCGGCGCAAACCATTACCTTGAACGACGGCCTCGAAGTGCGCGCCGGGCAAGTCCCGTTTCGCACCGTGCAGGGCTTGGACGTGTTGCCCGTCGAAGCGCAGGTCTTCTTCAAACGCAAACTCACCACCACAGACGACACGCTCACGGACTATTACAAACTGCTCTACGCCTCTTACAACGACGAGGAAGTTGACGACGCCACCATCGAGCTTTACGAGACCGTGCCGCTCGACGCAAACCTCGCAGACGGCGTGGACATCGGCACGGAGACGAGCGACGGCTCGCTCTGGGTCGCGCTCCTGACGCGCACGGGCGACACACCGGACACCATCCGCGAGGCCATCGCCGGGCGCACCATTAGCCTCGGCATCGTGCCCGCGCTCGCCTCCGCGACGCGCGTCCTGACGCCGCTCGGCCAGTCCGCCAATGCCTCTTCGCAGACGCAGTTGAGTTATGAAATCCCGAACGTTGCGGGCGGCACGACGCTGCCCGACGATCCGGAGTTGCGCGTGGCGAAATACAAACCGCTCGACGCGCGCGCGCCGACCGACGTGCTGGCGAAGCCCGGCACGGTCGAGATCACTTTGCCCGGCAACAAGGACGAGTTGAAACTGTGGACGAACCTCGACCCGTTGGAGCCGGGCGTCGGCGACTTTCCGCCCGCGCTCGAAGACACGAACCTCGACGAGCGCGTCGTGACGTGGCTGCGCATCCGCCCGTCGGCGACGGCCGCCTCGGCGCGTCTCCTGTGGGTCGGCATCAACACGGTCTTCGTCTCGCAGCGCGCGCGCGTCTCGAACGAACTGCTCCCGGAGGGCACGGGCGCGCCCGATCAAATCGCCTTCCTGTCGCAGAAGCCCGTCGTCCCGCGTTCCATACGTTTGACGGTGACGCCGAAGGACGCGCCGACGCGACTGTGGCAGGAGATTGACGACCTGTTCGCGGCCGGGTCGGAAGTGCCCGTGCAGGACGCGCGCTTGCCGCCGGGCACGCCCGCTGTGACGAACACGCTCTCCGAAGTTTTCACGGTCAACCCTGAGTCGGGCGAGATACGCTTTGGCGACGGCACGCGCGGGAAGCGGCCGCCCGCCAAAGCGACGATTCGCGCGAGCTACGATTACGGCGTCGGCATGGCGGGGAACGTCGGCGCGGGTTCGATCAACACGAGTCCGGCGCTGCCCGCCGGGTTCAAAGTCTCGAACCCGGTGCGGACGTGGAACGGCGCGGACGCGGAAGCCGTCAACGAGGGCGAGAAACAGATCGCGCGCTACTTGCAGCACCGCGACCGTCTCGTCAACGCCACGGACTTCGCCACCGTCGCGCTGCGCACGCCCGGCATCCAGATCGGGCGCGTGGAGGTGTTGCCCGCCTACAACCCCGCGCTCGCGACGAGCGAACCGGGTGATGCGCCCGGCGCGGTCACGCTCATGGTCATCCCGCGCTACGACGCGAAGCAGCCGGATGCGCCGCTGCCCGACAAACTTTTCCTCGAAGCCATCTGCAAATACCTCGACCCGCGCCGCCTGATCACGACGGAAGTTTTCCTTCGTGGCCCGGAATACATCTCTGTCTGGCTGTCGGTCGGGATCAGCGTCGTGGCGGGCACGTCCGTCGCGCAGGTGCGCGAGGCGGTCAAACTCGGCCTGTTGCAGTTTCTCTCGCCGCTGCCCCCGGCGGGCGTGCCCGTGCTCGAAACTCAGGCGGCCGTCCTGACCACGCCGCAATACGCCGCCGCGCAACAGGGTTGGCCGTTGCGCAAGAGCATCACGGATCGCGAACTGCTCGCCGTCGCCAGTCGCCAGAGCGGCGTGCTGTCGGTGAAAGACGTGTTGATCGCGAAGGGGAGCGAGGCGGCCACGCGCGAGATCGTCCTCACCGGATTGCAACTGCCGCGCGTCGCGGGAATTTCCGTGCAGATCGGCGACCCGCTCGCGCTCGATTCTTTGCGTGGAGACACGACGGGCAGCGACACGACGGGCGGCACGACGGGCGGCACGACCGGCGGCAAGACGAAACGCATCGTGCCCGTGCCTTTGATACCGGAGGAGTGTTAAGAGACGTGGACGCCAACGGAACGCGCTATCACCTGTTGCTCGGCTTCGACGATTGGGGCACATGCACTGATCGTGCGGGGGCGACGCTGCGCCAGCTCTGGCGTGCCGCGCCGCCTGACCAGACGGAGACGAAGCTCGCGCCCGCTTCAGCGCCCGCCGCATGGAACTCCGAGCGTTACGAGTTGACGCTTCCGCCGCGCCTCTTCAAGTTCAACGCCGCGCCGCACGACGTGCCGCCCGCGTTCGAGAACCGCCGCGGCGGCGGGCGCGACCGCTACGGCAACTGGTACTGGATCGACCAGACCGAGACGAAGATTCTCGTCAACTCCGCGGGCACAAAGCGAGCCACGGACTTCTGGCCGGCCGAGGGCAGCGGGGCGTGCGCGCCCTCGGCCGAGACGTTTGATTTCAAACCCGTCGCCCCCACTGGTTGCCCGCCGCTCACTTTCCGCGCGCTCGCCGTGACGGAAGATCATTATCTGGTCGTCGGCGTGTTGGAGCCGGCCGGGATTTTGATCTTCGATCTACACGCGGGCGGCGCGCCGCAGCAGTTGTGGTGGCCGAGCGGCGTGCCCTTCGAGCCGCACGACATGGCGGCGCGCGCGGGCGGCGGCGTACTCATCCTCGATGCCAGGAACAAACGCTACTGGGAACTCGACCGCCTCTTCAACGTCATCCCGCCCGCAACCTACGCGCCGAAGACGCCGGAGGCCGAAGACTTCCGTCCGCGCGATGCGAAGAAGACGGACGACGCGCCCCGTTGCGACTTGCCGCAGCGGCTCACGCTTGAGACATCCACCCAACTTCACATCCCCAAACCCACAGCCATCGAAGCGCTGCCCGACGGCTCTGTGCTCGTGCTCGACTATCGCGCGGGGAAGAAGTTTTCGCGCGTCCATCGGTATCGCGCGGGCAAGCGGCTGGGGCTGTCGCGTTCAACGAAGTCTATGTTGAAGTTGATCGATGCGGACAGTCAGGCCGGCTTCGCTCTCGTCGGTTACGACTTCGCCTTCGTGCCGCGCCGCGCGACGACGGGCGAACCCGACCGCCTCTACATCGTCGCCGCGGACGGCAACCAGAGTTACGCCTTCAACCTCGTGTGGCGCAAGCGCGCGCAGATCACACTCGAACCCGTCGCCGCCTATCTGCCGATGCGACTGTTCGGCGGCCGTGGCCTCGTGCGCGCGGGCGCGGAGGCTTACTACGATTTCGACGGCCGCTGGATTCCGCTCGTCGAGCAGAGGCGGCCGCGTTACGCCGAGGAGGGCACGTTCCACACGCGCGCCTTCGACGGCGCGGAGCCAGATTGCGTCTGGCATCGGCTGATGTTCGACGCCTGCATCCCGCCGGGCACGCGCGTCGAGGTCTGCACGCGCGCGGCGAATAACGAAGCCGACCTCGCGCTCGCCGAATGGTCGCCGGAGCCGCGCCTCTACCTGCGCGGCGACGGGACGGAGTTGCCCTATGCGCCCGAAGCGACGCTCGCGCGCGCGGGCACGTTGGCGGCGAGCCGGAAGGCGGAAGGCAAGGGCACCTGGGAACTGCTCTTCCAACGCGCGCGCGGCCGCTATCTGCAAATGGAGATCAAGCTCATCGGCAACGAGCGCGCCACGCCGCGCCTCAGCGCGCTGCGCGCCTACTATCCGCGCTTCTCCTATGTCGTGCGCTATCTGCCGTCGGTCTATCGCGAAGACGATCAATCGGCGTCGTTCCTCGAACGCTTCCTCGCCAACCTCGAGGGCTTGTACACGTCGCTCGAAGACAAGATCGCGGCCGTGCAGGTGTTGTTCGACGTGCGCAGCGCGCCGGCCGACGCCCTCGAATGGCTCGCAGGCTGGTACGGCATCGCGCTCGACCCGGTGTGGGACGAGGCGAAGCGGCGTCTGTTCATCAAGCACGCGATGTTCTTCTTCCGCTATCGCGGGACGATGCACGGACTCGAACTCGCGCTGCGCCTCGTCTCGGACGAATGCGTGGAAGATGAGGCTTTCACCGAAGCGGCGGCGGCCGCGGCCGGCTCGTCGGGCGCATACAGCATCCGCGTCGTCGAACGCTACCGCACGCGCAGCGTGCCGGGCGTGGTCTTCGGCGACCCGACCGAGGCGCTCGCGCCCCGCCTCGTCCAACAGGAGACGCGCTGGCAGCCGTCGCAAGGGAGCGAGGCGTTGCATGCGTTGTATCGCGCGAGTCTGGGTCTGGCGGCGAACGAGGTGTATCCGGTCAAGCGACCGTCGGGCGCTGCGGCGGGCAAGGCCTGGGAAGCCTTCTCGCGTTCCGTCGTCGGCTTCGTTCCGGCGGCGACGAGGGTTGCAGACGCCGCGGCGTGGGAGAACTTTCTGGCGCGGCGCTATCGCCACCTCGACGCGCTCGGTGCCGCCTACAAGACCGAACCCGCGACGTTCGCCGATGTGAAACTGCCGCAGAGTTTGCCCGCGGGCGGCGAGCCGCTGAACGACTGGTATCAATTCGAGGGCGTCGTCGTGGCGATGAGCCGCGCGGCGCACAGGTTCACGGTGCTCTTGCCGATGCGGCAGACGGACACGTTCGACGCGGCCGCGCACCGCGACCTGAGCGATCTGGCGCGTCGCATCGTCGAACTGGAAAAACCTGCGCACACCACCTTCGACATCAAGTTTTACTGGGCGATGTTCCGGCTCGGCGAGGTGCGGCTCGGCGACGACACGCTGCTCGACCTCGGCAGCCGCGCGCCCGGCCTGATGCGTCCGATGCTGCTCGGCGAGGAGCATCTGGCCGAAAGTTATCTAGCGCCCGCGCACCCGCAGAACGTCCGCGAGCGAAACGTCTTGGGTCGCCAGTAAGAGCCGCCGCGCCACACCGACACGCTTAAGCGGCGGCGGCCGAGCGACATTTTTGCAGCAGGAGAAAAACAATGGAAGACTTCACATCGCGCATGGCAACTCCGGGCGGTTCGGGCGATCCGACCAAACACGTCAACTACACCTACGGCATGGTGCTCGGCGTGGACGATCTGACGCAGGAGTTTGCTTACCACTCCGGGCGCGATCAATGGATGGCGCGCGACACCATCGGCTACGGCACCGTGAACGGGCTGCGCGTTACCGTCGCCCCGAACGCGCACGGCGAGATGGAAGTCAACGTCTCGGCGGGCACGGCGATCAGCCCGCGCGGGCAGTTGATTCATGTCCCGGCGGCGCAGTGCGCGAACCTCGAAAAGTGGCTCGCCATTGCGAAGAACAAAAAGGCCGTCGGCGACGAGGTGGGTGTGCCGCCCGCCACGCCCGTTACGCTCTCGGTCGTACTGTGCTATCGCTCGTGCCCGACAGACAAAGTGCCCGTCCCCGGAGAGCCGTGCCGCAGCGAAGAAGACACGATGGCCTACTCGCGCCTGCGCGACGATTTCAAACTCGAACTGCGCGTCAAGCGTGCGCTCAAACCGCTCTCGCCCGACCAGCGCGAAGAGGACGCCCTGCGCGATTTCATCAAATGGCTCAACGAGCACCTCGTCGTCACAGAGGATCAGGACAACCTCACGAGCGAAGCCGATTTCGTCAAGGCCGTGCTCGATGCGGCGCACCCGGCCGTCCTGCCGCCGACCGATCTGCCGCCCGACTTCATGATCGACAATTCGCCGGCCACCCCGATGCGCGTCAACGTCGCGCAGGCTTGCCAGTTCCGGCGCATCGCGTTTCGCCTGTGGGTCACGGAATTTCGCCCGCGCTGGCGTCCCGCGCAGTTCAACACGCAGTCGGCCTCGTGTGCGCCGGACGGCTCGGATGCGGGCGTGATCGCGGACGACAACTGCGTGCTGCTCGCAGACCTGCGCGTGCCGCTGACGGCCGACGCGCTCCTGGACACTTCGACGCCCGTCGCCGTGCTGGAACAGCGGCGGCCTTACGTGCTTCACCAGCGCATGTTGCAGGAGTGGCTTCTGTGCGGCAGCTTCGACGAGGTGGTCAGGCCGCGCGTGGTGACGCTGCCGTTCGTCACCATCGTCCGCGACACGGGCGGCACGCCGCTGTTCCATCTCTGGTTTCATCTCGACACGCCGAAAAATCAGATCGCGCTCACCTCTTTCAAGGAGGCCGATCTACAGGCGTTTTCGGAAACCGATGTCGCGGGTGATTTCCTCAAGACTTTGAAAGTCGTTTCGGTGAAGCCCGTCGCGGGCGCGAGAAACCTTTTCGACGTGGAACTCGACGCCGACGCGCGTCTCATCCGGTTCGTCTTCAATCTGGGCGACATGAAGGTGCAGCCGGAGGGCGGCGCGGCCGCCCCGCTTGCCAAGCACGCCGCCGTGCGCCACCTCAACTTTATCGGGCAGGACAGTCCCGAAAGCGTCACGGCATTCGCGCCGCCGCTCATCTAGACCACGAGAGAGGTAATCCGACATGGGCAGAATCGAACTGCTAGAGCCTTTCCTCGAAGGCGGCATTCGCAATACCAACTTCTTCAACGGGCGTCTGCTCTCGGCCGAAGATTTGCGCCAGGAGCAGCAGGCTAACCGCGAGCGCGTCGCGCAACTCGCGGAAGCCGTCGGCGCGGGCGTCGTGCAAGGTCTGGAGGTGGAACGCGCGCCGCAGTCGGGCGGCAGTGTCCTGACGAATGCGGTCGTGCGCGTGAGCGCCGGTCTGGCCTTGAACGAAAACGGCCAATCGCTCGCGCTGCCGCTCGACACGGAAGTGGCGCTCGTGCGCGAACTCGAAACGGTCAACGCCGAGGCGGGACTCTTCGCCGCCTGCCCGCCGCCGAAGCAGACGGCCGTAGTGTCGGGCGCGGGGCTGTATCTGCTCGTCGTCACGCCCGCCTCCGGCTACGAGCAGCGCGCGCCCGTGAGCGGTCTGGGGAATGCGGGGCTGACGAGTCCCGGCTGCGGCAGCCGCTACGCCGTCGAGGGAGTTCAATTCAAACTCGTCAGCATGGACGTGAACACGCTCGCCGGCATCCCCAACGTCATGCGCGCGGAACTCAACGCCCTGATGAGCGCGGGCGGCACGACCAACCTCTCGCTCCTCAGAAACCTGTCGGCCTATCTCTGTTTCGGCGCGGCGCAGACGGCCGAGTTCGCGCGCGACCCCTTTGCCGCCGTCAATCGCCCGAACGCGCCGGCCACGCCGAACGTTCTCGGAGCGCTCAAGGCCACAGGCGAACTGACGCGCTGCGACGTGCCGCTCGCCCTGCTCTACTGGACGGCGACGGCCGGCATCGATTTTGTGGACATGTGGAGCGTGCGTCGGCGCGTGACGCACGCTGCGGTGACGGACGAATGGGGCGCGCCCGGCGGCGACGGCGAGCGCGGCTTGCGGGAAGCGATGGCGATGCAGTTTCAGGAGCAACTCGAAACGCTCAGGGCGAGCGCGTCTACGGCACAGGCGGTTGTCGCCGAAACCTATTTTCGCTATCTCCCGCCGGTCGGTTTCATCCCGCTCGGCGGCGTCGCCGGTCTGGTCGGCTTCAGCTATCAGAGCTTGTTCCAGAACATGACCTACAGAGGCCCGGTTTTCATCAACGGCGCGCGGGTCGGCGCGCTGCTCCACGAGGCGCGTTCCTACCCGCCGATTGAGGTCAAGAGCGATGAGATGTTCTGGCTCTACCTCGTGCGGGAAAATCAGCAAGCCTTCAATCAGGGCGGCAGCAATCGGCCGCAGCCCTACGTCATCTTTGCGAAGGGACACACGCCCTATCAGGCCGACGCGCAGTACGATCTGGCCTACTGGAACTACAGCAACTACGCACTCATTTGAAGTCGCACCCGGCGGCCGTTGAAAGCAAGAGAGGAGAAGAGAGATGGCGCAGAAACTAGAGAAGGTGAAAGCGGGCGACCTCATCACAGCCAGCTTCATGAACACCCTACTTACACAACTGGAGGATTTGGAAGACCGCGTGGCCGCGCTGGAGACGAATGTCTCGACGCCCTCGCTGGTGGTCAAGATCACGGGCTTCGAGTTCAACAAAAGCCCGTTGCGCGTCGGCGACCGGCTGAGGGTGAAGGGGCAGAATTTCAGCGTGCCCGCCGAACTCAACGAGGTCTTCATCGGCGGCGTCAAGGTGTTGAGTTTCGCCCTCGACAGCGGCGACACCCAACTCTCCTTCGACGTGCCGACAATCCCCGGCCTTGCCGGGGCCGGCTCGAACGTGACGGTGAAGGTGACGAACCCGAACGGCACGGACTCTGACGTTGTGACAGTCGCGCCGAAGCTGATCATCCCGGATGGCACCATTCAGGTGACATACGTGACGCCCCCCGTGATGCCTCTGGGCACTCCGAACATCGAGAGCAGCAAATCGTACATCTTCACCCTGGAGGTGAAGGCCACCGCCGACCAGCAGGGCAACTACACGCTCACCCCTTCCGTCATCGGCGTGCAGAACTGGACGGCGGAATTGCTCGAAGACAACGGCGACACGGTGCGGTCGAGCAACGTCATCACGCTGCCCGGCAACCCCATCACGGGCGCGACCAAACACATACGCGTCCGCGTGAAAGTGCCCTCCGCACAGGCCAACGGGACGGCGGGCACGGTGCGTCTGGCCGTCAACGAGAACACGCCGGACACGGGCGTGGTGCCGGGCAACGCGCAATTCGTCGTCACCGTCGGACAGCCGCCGCCGACGCCCGAGACGCGCGTGCGCATCATGCTTGAGAGCGCATTCGACTCGGCGCGCATCACGCTGGGCAAAGTCATGCTCAAGCGCGGGCAGGGAATGGGTATGGTCGGCTTCAGCCTGCAATTCGCCGTCGGCGGCAATTTTCAGGTCACTACCGCCGTAAAAAATCCGACCGGGTGGACGGTCGGCGACATTGACAGTCCGTCGTTTACGCTTGCGAATCCCCCTCAGGGGACGACGGCCAACAAAACGGTTCTGGCGCAGTTCGCCGCCGGGGCAAGCGCCGCCGAGACCGAGATACTTATCAATGTCACGGGCACTCCCACGACCGGGCCGGCCGTCAACATCAAATACGCTGTCACCGCCGGGGCGGATTAAAGCCCGCCTCGCGCTCCGTGCGGAAATTCGTTTCGCGCGAAGCAGTCAATCGCCGTGTCGGCCGCAACACACGGCGCAACCATCACCACCTCACCGAAGGAGCCTTGTCATGAGTAAACAATCCAAGCATCTGCGCAGCCTGTCGAATGGCTTACGGCGGGCGTCTGCCATCGCGCTCGTCTTCCTGATGACGGTGCCCGCGCTGGCAACGCCGACCGACATCTGTCTCCCGGACATCACCGGCGGCCTGACCACCGTCCCGTTCCTTGACGGCATCATTGAGCCAGTCCCCGGCACGATAGAGACCAACGACGCCGGCTGGGAAGGCGCGGCGCGCGTCAATCTGGTTGACAACGCGAACGGGAACATAGGCACGTTCGCCGCCGCCAATATGCAGGCGGCCTGGTCGGCCGGCTTTCTCTATCTCGGCTTCATCGTCACCACCCCGCAGCCGAACGCCAACACCACCATCGTCGTCGGGTTTTCCACCACTCAAGAAGGCCCGGCGGACGATTGGCGTCTTCACATCAAGCCTTTCACCGTGGCCGCCGCCGCCGCGACAAACGTTCCGACTACAGCGCCCGACTCGGTTTCGTGGTGGCGGGACAGCGCCAGCTGGAATATGGTGGGCGCGGCCGAGCACGTGGTCGTGCCCGGCGAGTGGCCGCTAGCCAACACGCGCTACACCAAGGCCGGCAACACGTGGCAGGTCGAGATGAAGATCCCCATCACCACGGTCGCCGCCGATGCGGACGAAGACACGGCGGTCTTCGTCCCGGCTACCGGCGTCTTCAAGTTGTACGCCAACGTGCTGAGTGTAAGTTCGGCCGCCGCCACCACGACGCAAGACCCGTGGCCTGCGGGCGTCATCGTCCAGCCGATCAACGGCACCTTCCTGACGCGCAACACGCCGGCCGTGTCGCTGTGGGGCGATGCCTCCCTCAACAGTCGTGCCGCCTGCGACGGCGTTTCGCTCGCGTGGAACCAGATCGGGGTTGACGACCCCGCCAACTCCGGCACGCTCATCCACAACATGCGCCGCTACGACCCGCCGGGCATGCCGACGTTCACCGAAACCGAGACGCAATGCAAGAACCTCGCGCCGGATCATCAATGGCCTATGGCGCAGGGGCCGGTCAACACCTTCGTCGCCAAGCCGCTGAACGGCATGGTGGGAACGCAGGCGCAGGTTTCCGCCACCTTCCGGCTCGCCAACTGGGGCATCCCCGGCACGACGGAGTGGACGAAACTGGGCGAGGCCAATCCGCCGCTCGCCCCGCTCGTCCCCCCCGATGTGACGACCAACCCGAGCGTGCAGCAAGCCATCAATTCGGGCGCTCAGGGCAATCTGACTTCCACCTGGAAACTCAGCTATCGCTGGTCGTGCCTCTACTTCCACCGGCCGCACCAGTGTATGCAGGTTGACCTGAGTTCGAACGATCCAAACACGCGCTTCTCGGATAAGAGCGCGCAACGCAACATGGACTTCGTCCCCGCGTCGAGGTTCGAGCGGCGGGCGCGCATCAGCGGCAATCAGGGCGAACTGCCGCCCGGCCGGACGATGCATCAATTCCAGATCGCGGTCGAGACCGACGAACAGGGGCGACTCGAAAACCGGCGCGACGACAACAGACCCAACTACTCGGTCTCGCGGCCGGACAGGAATCCCACCCGCCGCTTCAAGTCGAAAGTACTCGCCGACGAAGCCGTCAAACGCTTCGGCAGTAGAGCGACGAACTTCGCCTCGTGGATCGCGCGCGGCTCGCTCAAAACCGGCAAGACCATCAACATCAACGGCACGGAGTATGAGTACGTCAAGCGCGTCGGCGACTTCGGCTACGTCGCCGGGCACACAGGCGGGATCACCGACTGGCGTTTCGACTTCACCGGCAACAATTTGCAGCGTTTGGCGGACAACCTCTACACCATTGATGTCCCGCCCGGCGGCGAAGCCTTCGTCAACACCGTCATCGAAACCATTGATGTCGTCGGTGGCGGCGGTGGCGGCGGCAGCATCCCGGCCGACGCCGACTCGAAACGCTGGGGTCTCAGCTTGCACGCGGGCATGAGCATCCCGCACTCGGACTTCAACGACATCTTTAACCCGGGGCCGAACTTCGGCGTCGATCTCGAATACCGCCTGAATAACCATCTCTCGCTCGAAGCGTTGTATGGCTTCCACCGCTTCCGCGGCGAAACCTTCGGCGGCTTCTCCGTTGACGACCTCAACCTGCACCAACTCTCCGGCAACCTCAAAGGCTACGGCGGGAGCGGTTCGGTCAGGCCGTTCCTCAACGGCGGCGGCGGCGTCTATCACTTCAGGTTCGGCAGCTTCGGCAGCGACACGCGCGGCGGGATCAACGTCGGCGGCGGCTTGCAGTTCAACCTGACGCCGACCTTCGCGGTCGAAGGCTCGTACAATTTCCACAACGTCTTTACTTCCGGCTCGGACTTGAAGTTCTCCACCCTCCAAGGTGGAGTCCGCTTCAGGTTCTAAACCGGGACGCGGGCGTTGATGGAGTCAGGGGAGCGGGAGGAACGCAGCGCAGAAGCGCAGGGTTGACCCTGGAGTCGCCCCAGTCGCGCGCCGGCACCTCTCGCGAACCTGATCCGGTTCGCTTTGATGATCAACCTGCAAACGTGTGAACAGACTTACGTGTCGCGGCTGCGCGTCAGAGGCTCCGGCCTTGATCCGCTGGCGGCGCAGTTGCGGCTCGCCTCTCTCTTTCAGGCGGCGGAAGTGCAACCGTCGGGTCTCGCCCCTTCGGCCATCGTGTGCATCCGCCGTCTGGACGATCCGCGCCCGCGCACCGTCTCGCTCGCGGGCGGACACCTGAGCCTGCCTTCGGAATGGCAACAATCCGTGCGCGCTTCCATCGAACAACTCGCGCGACACGCCCCGCGCCCGGCGCTGGGGACGGTCGCGGCCGATGCGCCCTGCGTCGTCTTCGCGGATCGCGCGGAGTTGTTGGCCGCGCTCGCGCGCGATTGGTGCGAGCAGCGCGTCGCGTCGCGCTGGTGGTGGCGCAGTCTCTTCAAAGAGACCTTGGACGCGGGCGCGCTTGTCAAACTCTGGCGCGAGACGCCCGAATACTTGCCGGGCGCGCTCGAACATCTCGCGCGCCGACGACAGGCCGTCGCGTTCGCACGCGCGCTCGCTCCCGACGCGGCGCGCGCCATCCTCGACAGCCTCATGCGTCGCTTCGCGCTCGACGAACTCCGCTTTGCCGTCTTCGCCGCGCCGCAAAATGCTTCGCACGCGGAAGAGGCCGGGACGCGGGCTGAAGCGTCTTTATCGGAAGCTTCCCCGCGCGACACGACGGGGGAAGACCTTCATCTCTCGCCACGAGACCACGACGCGGCCGATGCGCCCTGGCGCAGCTTCGTCCCGGAGGCGACGTCGTATGAGTTGGACGTGCCGCAACAATGCCTGCTCGGCATCGGTCTCGCCTTGCAGCGCGCGCCCGCACATGCGCGCAGTCGCGGCTTCGCCCTTCGTGTCAATGCGTGGCTCAACGCGCCCTCATCCGGTCAAGCAGTGAACGCCGCCCCGCCGCCTGATTTGAAGGCGAGAGAGATGCGCGGCGCGACAGCACCCCGAATTGAGCCGGACATGAAACCCGGCGCGGCTGCAACCCGCGACGCGATGAGAGAACAGGAAGACGCGCGCGCGGCGTCTCCCGTCTCAGTGGCCGACGGCGCGCAACATCCGCCGTCCGAAACTTCCTGCACGGGTGCTGACGCTGACGCTCCGATACTGCAAGACCCGGACGCGCGCACGCCTGCGCACGCAATTTCGTCGCACGACGGCGCAACTGCCGTACGGGACGAGACGACTCAAGTTGCGTCGAGTGAGCGCGGCGCGCGCGACTTGAGTTATGAGGGTGTTGAAAGCGTCGCGCCCGAAGTTGAATCCGTCGCCGGACAACATGAGAGCGCGCGTGTTGCCGGGACGCTTGAGGCGCGGGACAGGGAACGCGAAGCGTATGCGCCGCTCATCCCCAGTACGAAGACCGAGGCGATGCCCGCTGCTGTTTCGCCACTGCTCGAAGCGCAGATCGAGACGCAGTTTGGCGGACTGTTTCACCTCGTCAATCTCGCGCTCTTTCTCGACCTCTACGGCGACTTCACCACGCCCGCCGCGCCGGGCATCGAGTTGCCCATCTGGGATTTCGTCGCACTGCTCGGACGGCGCATGGGCGGCGCGCGCGTCGAGACGGACGCCGTCTGGCCTCTGCTCGCACAACTCGCGGGGCGCGCTCAGGGGCAATCGCCGGGGGCAGATTTTCGCCCGCCCGATGCATGGCGCGTGGAGGCCGGTTGGCTGCGCATGTTCCCCGCGTCGGACGGCTGGCGTTGGGCGATCTCGCGCGAGGCAGATCGGCGCGGCGCAAATCGGCGCGGCGCGGCGCGGCAAAGTCGCTTGCAGGTCGTCCACCCGGCGAAGTTTCTCGTGCTCGACGTGCCGCTCGACAGTGAAGGAGAGGCGGAGGCGCAACTCGCGCGCGAGTTGAAAGCTTACGCGCAGGCGTTTGCTGCGCCGCCCGTGCCGCGTGCGCGGCCGTTCAAACTGCGCGGCCGCACGCCGCTCGCGCGCTGGGTCGAACGCCTGCATCTTTACGCGAGAGCGCGTCTGCAACTCGCGCTCGGCACAGGCGACGCCTCGCGCGCGGCGCGTCTCCTCTGTGAGCGATACGCGCGCGTGTACGTGACGGCGACGCACATCGACATCGTGATGCGTCTGGCCGAGTTGCCGTTCGAGGTGCGCGTGGCCGGGCTTGATCGCGATCCGGGTTGGATTCCGGCGGCCGGCCGGTTCGTGGCGTTTCATTTCGAGTAGGCAGGCGAGCGACGGAGGGCTTGGACGATGATGCAGGTGCAGGAACGAGTACATCCTTTCGCCGATTTCGCGGCGACGCCGCAGAGCCATTTCAAACTCTACGTCTTCGCGGCGGTCGCGCGCGTCGTAGAGCAAGTGGCGCAGTCGTTCGGGACGCTTGAGGCGGCCTATGAACAGTTTCCGTTTCTCGAAGGCTACGGCGAGGAACTCGAAGGCCGCGCGCCCGCACACCTCGCCTGCGAGGACGAGCGGGGCGCGGATGGGTGGTGGCAGGAAGCGATCCGCTTGTGGGAAGAAGGGACAGCGGAGACGCACCTGCCACTCCGGGCGTTGCGCGACACGGCCGCGCTAGACCATGCGGCGATGACGTTGCTGATGTGCGCGGGTCTGATCGAAGAAGACGCGCGCTTCGGCCTGCTCTTTGAAACGATGCAGGCGACGCCCGGCCAACATCGCCCGAACCTTGGCCTGCTCTCGGCTTGGTGGCGAGAGGCCGACGACTGCCGCGAGGTGCGCGCGCGCCTGCGCGAGTTGCACGAGTTAGGACTCATAGAGTTTACGGGGACGGACGCGCCCCGCAGCGAGTGGACGTTGCATGCGCCGCCGCTGCTCTGGGACGTTTTGCGCGGCGAGACGCGCGAGAGGCTCGCCCCCTGGGCGCGCTATCACGCGCCCGCCTCGCTCGACGCGCTCGACGCGCTCATCCTCCCCGCCGAACTGCACTCTCAACTCGAAGTCATCCCGGCGCTGCTCGCCTCGGGAGAGGCGCAGGCGCTCATCGTGCGCGGCCCGCATCACAACGGCCGGCGCACGCTGGCCGGCGCGGTGGCGCGCGCGCTCGGCCGCGGCGTGCTCGAACTCTCCAACTTCGACCGGACGGGCGAGACGAACAACTTGCCGGACGAACGCTGGCGACTCGCCGGCACGCTCGCCATCTTGCTTCGCGCACTGCCCGTCTTCGTCTTCGACGTTCCGCCGGGCGACACCGTCGAGTTGCCGCCGCTTGCGGCCTATGCGGGCGCGCTCGCGGTCGTGCTCGGCAAGCAGGGCGGCGTCTGCGGCGAAGCGGCGGAGCGCGCCCTGACCGTCACGCTTGAGACGCCCACGCGCGATGCACGCCGCCTCCACTGGCTGCGCGCGCTTGCGACGCACGCCACGCCCGACATCGAACTCATCAGCGAACGCTTTCGCCTGACGGGCGGCAACATCCGCCGCGCCGCCAAACTCGCCATCGCCCACGCCGCGCTGGCCGGACGCGCCGGCGTCCTTGTCTCGGACGTGCAGCAGGCCAGCCGCGCCCTCAACCGGCAGATGCTCGACACGCTGGCCGTGCGTATCAACACAGGGGCGGGCGATTGGAGCCACCTCGCGGCGAGCGCCGAGACGTTTGCGGAGTTGCGCCATCTGGAAAGTCGCTGCCGCCATCGCGAGCAGTTGCCCGCACACGTCGGCGACGCGCTCGCCGGTGGGTTGAATGCGGGCGTGCGCGCCCTCTTCAGCGGCACGAGCGGGACGGGGAAGACGCTCGCCGCGCGCCTGCTGGCCGCGAGTCTCCAGATGGACTTGTACCGGCTCGACCTCTCCACGGTCGTCAACAAATACATCGGCGAGACGGAGAAGAACCTCAACCGCATTTTCGCGCTCGCCGAAGAACTCGACGTGATCCTGCTGCTCGACGAGGGCGATGCGCTCCTCACGCAGCGCACCGACGTGGGCAACGCCAACGACCGTTACGCCAACCTCGAAACCAATTACCTCCTGCAACGGCTCGAATCCTTCGAGGGCATCCTCGTCGTCACGACCAACGCGGGCGACCGCATCGACGCAGCCTTCCAGCGGCGCATGGACGTGTCGATCAACTTCTCGCCGCCTGATTCCACGGAGCGTTGGGCGATCTGGCAACTGCACCTGCCCGCATCGCACCGCATCGACGGGCGTCTGCTCGACGAGGCCGCGCGGCGTTGCGAATTGACGGGCGGGCAAATTCGCAACGCCGTGCTCCACGCCTCTTCGCTCGCGCTCGCCGACGGCGGCACAGTCACCTCCGAACATTTCGAGGCTGCCGTCCGCCGCGAATACCGCAAGGCGGGCGCGGTCTGCCCGCTCCAAACCCGCCGCGACACGAGCGTCGTCGCGGCCTTCAACCGCTGGTGAAAAAGGAAGGGATGAGGGATGAGGGATGAGGGATGAAAGAAGACAAGTGACTCGTGAATCGTAAATCGTGAATAGATAAAACCAGTCCCTTCTATTTACGATTTACGATTTACGATTCACGGCTTTTCTTCATCCCTCATCCCTCATCCCTCATCCCTCATCAAGATGCCCGTCGCACTTCGATCACTGTCGCGTAAGCCCAAGCCCCGGCCGCAGCCGGAGAGCGACCCGCGCTTTGCGAAGATCATCGAAGACCTCAAACAGAAGTCCGCCAAAGTCAAACAACACCCGACGCCGAAGCAGAAGGCCGCCGAGGCGCAGGCCGCCGCCAAGGGGCCGCCCAACGAACGCGCCGCGGGCGGCAAGGCCAAACAAGTCGACAAGATCAAGGACGCGAAGACGAAGAAGCCCGAACCGAACAGCTTCCTCGCGCTGCTGCGCGCCGAGATCGAGAAGGCGATGCCGAAGACCCTCGGCGACACAGAGAAGTTTATGAAGGGCGGCGACGCCGGCGCGATGAAGGGGTCGCTCAAGGGCAACGTCAACCAGCAGAAGCAGGAGGCGACGGGCGACGTCTCCTCCGCCTCGAAGCAGCCGCCGGGCGAGGCCGGTGAGGCCAAGCAGGCCACGCCCATTCCCGGCGAACCGCAGCCCCCTGCGCCCGAAGTGGACGCCGCCGCAGGGATGCCCGCGCCGAAACCCGCCGAAGAGGTTTCACTGCAGGACTCCAAGCAGGACACAGAGGCGGCGATGGCCGACGCCGAAGTGACGCCCACGCAGTTGAAGAAGGCCAACGACCCGCGTTTCAGCGCCGTGCTGACGGCGAAGGAATCGGTCGGCAAGCAGGCCGACACCGCCCCTGCGAAGTTCCCCGCGAGCGAGAAGGGCGTGATCGTGAGTGTGGGCGCGCAGGCCAAGGCCACGTCGAAAAAAGGCGCGGCCGCCATGCTCGGCAACAAGACCAAGTCGAAATCGGCCGTGCAACTCAGGCAGGAGGCCGCGAAGAAGAAGGACGAGCTCGAACGGAAAAAAGTGGCCGACGACATCGAGGCCATCTACAACAAGACCAAGACGAACGTCGAGAACAAACTCGCCACGCTGGAGACGGAGGTGGGCGCGATGTTCGACAGCGGCACGGACGCCGCGCTCTCGGCGATGAAGAACTACGTCGAGGATCGCATCTTCCGCTACAAGCTGCGGCGTTACCTCTCGATCCCGGTCGTCGGCGCGGCACGCTGGGTGGCCGACCAGTTCCTGGGGCTGCCCGACGAGGTGAACGTCTTCTACGTAGAGGGGCGCAATCTCTTCACGCGAATGATGGACGCGCTCGTCGTGCGCGTCGCCAATCTGGTAGAGAAGCGTCTGGCCGAAGCGAAGGCGATGGTCGCCGCCGGGCAGAACGAGATCAAGCTTTACGTCTCGAAGCTCGCGCCGAATCTGCGCGCCGTCGGCGAGTCGGCGCAGAAGGAGATGGCCGGGCGCTTCAAGGAACTCGAACAGGGCATCGAGAACAAGAAGAACGAACTGGCGCAATCGCTCGCGCAGAAGTACAAGGAGGCGTCGGAGAAGGCCGACAAGGCGCTCAAGGAGATACAGGACTCGAACAAGGGACTCGTCGCGGCGTTCGTCGAAAAACTCGGCGAGATCATCAAGATTCTGTCGGAGTTCAAAGACAAGCTGATGGCGCTCTTGAAGAAGGGCGCGGACGCCATCAAACTGATCCTCGCCGATCCCATCGGCTTCCTCTCGAATTTGATCGGCGCGATCAAGCAGGGCTTCAGCCAGTTCAAGGCCAACATCAAGACGTGGCTCATCAAGGGCTTGATCGGCTGGCTCTTCGGCGCGCTCGCCTCCGCGGGCGTCACGCCGCCCGCCGATTTCTCGCTGCCGTCGATCTTCAAACTCGTAATGCAGATTCTCGGTCTGACCTACGAGAACATGCGCGCGAAGGCCGTCAAGCTGATCGGCCCGACGGCCGTGACGGTCATCGAGAAGCTGGTGGATTACGTCAAGACGTTCATTCAGGGCGGCCCGGCGAAGCTGTGGGAGCAGGTCAAGGGCGACCTCGCCAACCTGAAGGAGATGGTGCTCGGCGCGATCCGCGACATGATCATCGAGACGGTGATCAAGGCCGCCGTCACGAAACTGCTCTCGCTGTTCAACCCGGCGGGCGCGATTATTCAGGCCATCATGGCGATCTACAACACGGTCATGTTCGTCATCGAACAGGCCGCGCAGATCATGGCCTTCGTCGAGGCGATCATCAACTCGGTGACGGCCATCGCGCAGGGTGCCATCGGCGCGGCGGCGACGAAAGTGGAGCAGGCGCTCGGCGCGGCCGTCCCGCTCGTCATCGGCTTCCTCGCGCGCCTGCTCGGCCTCGGCGACATCCCGAAGCGCGCCACCGCCGTCGTCAAGAAGGTGCAGAAGTTCATTGACACCGCCATAGACAAGTTCCTCAGCAAGGCCATCGCCTTCGTCAAGAAGATGTTCGGCAAGGGCGCGGGCAAGAAAGACGAGCGCACTAACGCGCAGAAGGTGAAGGACGAGGAGCGTGCCATCGCCGAGGGCAACAGTATTCTCGTCGATCCGAAGCTGGAGATACCGGACGTCAACAAGAAGTTGACCCCGCTCAAGAAGAAGTACCGCCTCACGCGCCTGGAAGTCGTCCTCGTCTCACACACGGAGAAGGAGGACACGGTCTACATCCTGGCGGCGGCCAGCCCGTCGGTGAAGGGGCCGCCGAAGAAGAAGCCCATTGATGACACGAAACATCTGGCGACCGCCAAGACCCGCGCGGCGGCGAAGAAGTCGTCAGACCCGACCTTCGACTATGACGACATCAAGCCCGCGAAGTCGGAAGGCGAGATCAACACGCGCATCTTCGCCTACAAGGGCGGGGTCAAGGTCGCCAATTACGTCGCCGGATCGGGCGCGTGGGTGCCGGCGAGAACCTCCGCCGACGCAAAACAGTATAAGAAGGCTGAAGCCGATGCCCTGAAACTCGTGAAGAAGGAGATGAAGAGTACTTGGATCAGCTTGTTCGACGAGAAGAAATCGGTCTACGCTCCGGGGTCAGACCTCGCGGGCGTCGGGACGGTGGCAGCCCCCCCGAAGAAGGGCGACGATACGCGGATGGTGCCAGGGACGGCGGGAACCGACCGCGCGGTGTTCGGAGAGGCGAAGTTCTCCGGCGCGAAGGGCGGGAAGAATCTCCAGCCCGATGATTTCACCTCCATCACGAGCGTCCTTGGAAGGCGGGCGGGCGATGCCAGCAAGAAGGCCGCAGTCACCCCCGGCGGCAGCCGGTTCGATGCGGCGATCCAGCAGGGGAATATCACTGTGGTGATCTACCTGGCCGGGAAGGCGAGGGTGAGCGCGGACGTGGAAAAGAGGTTGAAGATAAGTATAAAGGCTAATCTGAGAGCCTATATCAAGACCACCTACCCGACATTGGATGTTAGTAAGATCGCGGGTAATCTCGACGTACAAATTATTCGGCCTGCGTAAGGGGGGAATATGTCCTGGATTAGTCTGGCAGCCAGCCGCTACGAATTACGAGAGGGGTTGCGGATCAATTACGAAGACGCCGGTCATCAGGCGCACAGGTTCGACAAACTCAGTTCGCTGATCGGGCTTTATGCGATGCTGGCGGGCGATGATTTCTACGTCAAGCGTGAGATCGAGCGCGCGCAAATTCTGCTCAGAGACCACCGCGATTACATACACCCGCCGAACCACGTGCTCATGGGAGAAGTGCTGAGTCTCGCCGTCATCGCCAGCCTCGGGGACATGGACTGCTCAGACATCTTCCAGTCAATCGCCAAGATGAAAAAGTATAAAGGCAAAGGCGAGAAATCGCTGCAACTGCTGGCGCGCCGCATCGCGGGGCTGGAGGAGACGCCAAACAAGCCGTCCCGGAAGCGCGGCCACGTCAAGGGGGAAGCGCAATGGTATCGCTTCGTCGAGAAGGCCGCCCCGGCCGACGCCTTCAATCTCGCCGTGACCCCGGAGCACCCGCACTACTCGCTCTTCCAAAACTACGTACTGCCGCTAGCCTACCTCGTGGCGTTCGAGAGGGCAGGCGCGGACTGGCGCGACTACCTGCTGCGCTTGTCAAAGTGGGGCGGCTCCGATCCCGGGGCAGGACGCAATATCGTCTACGAGAGGACATCCACCGCGCCGAGCGTCGAGGTGAAGGTCAAGCCCGGGAATAAAGCGACGTGGCGCGGGTTCGACGCCGTCGAACTCAAGGGCGAAGAGGTCTTCGCCTACTACTACCTGGGTGTCACGTGGCAAGCTCCGCTCTTTTTCGAGGAGGACATCAACATCTACCTGTTTCTCGACAACGTCGAGTTCGATTGGCACTTGGTTGAAGAGGCCGTCGCGACCGAACAGTGGCGCACCCTCGCAGCGGCGAAAGAGCAGGGGCGGTGCAGTTACGTCTTCGTCTATGACGCCGCACAGATCACCGCGCCGGAGGACGATCTGGCGAGAGCCGAAGAGCATTACGGCCTTAACATAATTGCACGGGACATAAGCGAAGCTTAGGCGGGCACTTCGATGAGCGACATGCGGAGCGAGCCACTGATTTCTTGCATCATGCCGACGGCAGATCGGCGTGAGTTCGTGGCGCAGGCGATCAGGTATTTTCTGCGTCAGGATTACGACGCGAAAGAGTTGATCATCGTGGACGACGGCCGCGAAGCCGTGGATGATCTCGTCCCGCCCGATGGATGCGTGCGCTACATTCGCTTGACGGAAAAACTGCCGGTGGGGGCGAAGCGTAATCTGGCGTGCGAGGCGGCGCGCGGCGAAATCATCGCACACTGGGACGACGACGACTGGCACGCGCCGCATCGCCTGCGCGTTCAGGTTGAATCATTGCGGCGCGCGGGCGCGGAATTGTGCGGCATCAACACGCTGCTGTTTTATGACGTGCGCGGCGGCGGACGCGCGTGGAAGTACGTCTACCCGTCGTCGCAGAAGCGCTGGGTGTCGGGCAGCAGTTTGTGTTACACGCGGGAGTTCTGGGCGGGCAATCGTTTCCGCGAAATCAACGTAGGCGAGGACGCGCGCTTCGTGTGGAGCCGCCCGGCGGCGCGCATGTCTGTGCTGCCCGACCCGTCCTTCCACGTAGGGATCATTCACAAGGGCAACGTCAGTCCGAAGAACACTGTGGGCAGTTACTGGCAGGCGCACCCGGCCGAGGACATACGCCGTCTGCTCGGCGCGGACGCGAAGTTTTACGAAGACCTCGCGGCGGACGAGGACGTGCGTGCGAAAGCGCATGCGGACGACTCGCACCCCACCCCGGCACACGCGAACGGCGCGCCGCCGCTTTCGGCACGCACGGACAACTCGCATCCTCTTCCGGCGCGCGCGGCGAACGCTCCTGTGGCGCTGGTCTCGGCGGCTTACGGCATCGGCGACATCCTGCGCGTGACGCCGCTCGTCGGCGCGCTCGCGCGTCTCGGTTATCAAGTCGATCTGCTCGTCGCGCCCGACTACCCGGAGAGCGTGAAGCTCTGGGAGAACGCGCCGGAGATTCGACGCCTGATCCATTATCAAAATTTTCGCGCCAACCGCGGCGGCCAGACGCTCGCCGCGCTGGCGAACGAGACTTACGAGGTGGCGACGTTTACGCACTGGAGCGCGCCGCTGCGCCGCTGGGTGCATGCGAAGCGCATACACGTGTTCAATCAATCGGAGTGGTTGAAGGGGGGCGACATCGCTTGCGTCGGGCGGATGGCGCGCGAGCTGGGTTGGAGAGAAGAGTTGCCGGAACCTTTCGCCGTCGCTTCCGGCAGGAAATTCGATCTGCCGCCGAACACGATTGCGCTGCATCCGGGTTGCAAGCCGGACTGGCCTTGGAAGAAATGGCACGGCTTCGACGAACTCGCGCGCCTCTGGCCGGAGGTTGCCATCATCGGGACGGAAGCCGACCTGCTGAACGGCGAGACCTACTTTCGCAGCGCCTTCGCGTGGCCGGAGCAGGCGCGCAACTTCGTCGGCACGCTCGACCTGCCGGACACGGCCGCGCTCATACGGCAGTGCGCCGCGCTCGTCTCGAACGATTCGGGGTTGATGCACCTCGGCGTCGCCGTGGGCACGCCGACGTTCGGCATCTTCGGCATCACGAGTCCCGAACGGGAAATGATCCCTTCGCGAAAGATGTTCCCGGTGACGAAGAAACTCGCGTGTGAAGCGGCGTGCAGGAAACAGGCATGGGGGCGGCGCGACTGTGAACAACACCTCGCCTGCCTGAAAACTCTCTCGGCCGAAGAGGTGCTCGCACAGGTCAAACTAAACGTCCACGCGCTCGCCGGCACGCCGCTCCCCTCGCAACTTGCGCCCGCCGTGCATGCGTCCGCGCCCGCGCAGGCGGAGGTTGCCGCGCCGCGCGCGCCGCAAACTGTCTCGCCGCCGCGCCGTGCGCCCGTCGCAGACGATCTCAGTCTGGTGTATTACGGTTACGTGTTCGACGCCTCGGGCTACGGGCAGGCGGCGCGCGGCTACATACACGCGCTCCACCGTGCGGGCATCAAACTCTCCGTCGTCGATCTGGCGGCAAATCGCCCGCGACAGGTGCGCGACGAACTCGTAGAGGCGCGCGTCGTGCGCGTGCCGGCGACGACGGCCGACGCGCATCTCTTCCACGGCATTCCGCCGCAGTGGGGGCGTTTCGCCGCCGGGGTCAAAAACGCCATCGGCATGACCGTCTGGGAGACTGATGCGATGCCCGCCCAGTGGCAGGGCGCGCTCCGACAGGTGCGCGAAGTGTGGCTGCCGTGCGATTACAACGTCTCCGTCTTCGGCAAGTCGCTCGACAAAGCGATCTTCAAACTCCCGCACACGCTGTTGCCGTGTAAACCTGAGACCGCGCGCGCAGGCGATTTTCCCGGCATCGACGCGCGTGATTTCGTCTTCTACAGCATCTTCCAATGGCAGGAGCGTAAGAGCCCGCGCGGGTTGATCGAGAGTTTCCTGCGCGCGTTCCCCGCGGAGTCCGACGCCGTGCTCGTCCTGAAGGTGAACGCAGAGGCCGCGAGCGTCGCCGCGCGCGAGTTGGAGGGGTTGCGACGGCAAACCGGGTCGCTGGCGCGCGTGCAGATTCACAGCGAGGCGTGGCCGGAGGCGCGCATCGAAGCGTTGCACGCGCGCGGCGATTGTTACGTCTCACTGCATCGCGGCGAAGGCTGGTGTTACCCTCTGTTCGAGGCGGCCGCGCGCGGCACGCCCGTCGTCGCCACCAACTATTCCGGCCCCCTCGAATATCTCGACGGCGACGCGCACCGCCTCGTCCGCCACGATCTCTGCCCGGTGCGACAGCCTTACGTCTACTATCACTCGCGTATGCGCTGGGCTGAACCAGACCTCGCGCACGCTTCTGAGTTGATGCGCAACGTCTATCAAGAGCGCGAGACGGCGCGTGCGAAGGCGGCGCGCGCGGCGCTCAAGCTGCGCGAGAATTATTCTCTGGAGCGTGTGGGCCAGATGGCGCGCACGCGCATCGAGGAGATGCTCGGCCGCAGGGAAGCGGCGCGGAATGTGTGTATGGCAGACGACAAAAACACAAACAGTCTCGTGCCGCGCGTGCCGATTGCGGGCGAATGGTACGACGCGGACTACTTCGAGCACGGGAGCAAGAGCAACTGGGAGCGCGGCTATTCGTGGCCGCTCTTCTCCGATCTCTTCAAACAGACGGCGGCGTTTCTCTGCGACAATTTCCCCGAAGCCGAATCCTTCCTCGACGCGGGCTGCGCCAAAGGTTTCCTCGTGCGCGCGCTCCGCGAACGGGGCAGAGACGCATGGGGCTTCGACCACAGCCCCTGGGCAATCGAGCACGCCGAGGCGTCAATCAAAGGGCACCTGTCGCTCGCGCGCGCCGAGTTGGTCGAGTACGAACGCCAATTCGATCTCACGCTTGCCTTTTCGCTCTGCGAGAGCTTGACCGCGGAACAGGCGCACGAGTTTCTCACGCGCGCGCGCCGTTGGACGCGGCAGGCCATCGTCGCCTGTATCCCCTCGTTCGAGCATGACGAGGAAGAAAGAGTTTTCCGCAAACACGACCGCGACTATTCGCACATCACGATGCGTTCGCGCGCGTGGTGGCACACAGAATTTTTGCGCGCCGGTTGGCGACAGGACGCGCTGCACCGCATCGTCGAGCGCGCCTGCCGGCGGCACGAACTTCCGCGCCGCATGAACTGGAAGCTTTACGTCTACGCCCCGGCCTGACCGTCGCAACGAGAGGCGACTTTGAGATCAAACGTGAGATCAATTGTGAAAGAGGACGTGAGAGAGGACGCCATCCGATGAGTGAAGAGACACAGACAGAGACGCCGGCGCCCCTGCCGAAAGTGGCGATCATCGTTTTGAACTTCAACACCGCCGCGCTCACAGACGCGCTGGCCGCCTATCTCAGACACGATCTCCACTACGCGAACAAAAAAGTCTACGTCATAGACAACGGCTCGGACGCGCCCCCCGCCTCCGCCACGCACGCGCTCGCGCAGAACCTCGGCTTCACGCGCGGCATGCACGAAGGCTACCTGATCGCCGCGGCCGAAGCCGACTACGACGCTTACTGGTTTCTCAACTCCGACGTGGGCTTCGAGTATGGCGACGACGTGCTCTCGAACCTCTGCGCGGTGCTGTTCTCGTCCGACACCTACGCGCAGATCGCGCCGCAGCACAACTCGCCGCACAAGTTCATGGAGCAGGCCACGTGCGAAGCGCAACTCGTCCCCTACCTCGAAGCGACCGCCCCGCTCGTCAAGGCCGACACAATCGCGCGCCTCGGCTTCTGGGATTTGCGTCTGACCTACGGCTGGGGCGTGGATTACGATTACGGCTACCGCGTGCGCGAGGCGGGCTTGGCGAACGTGTTGACGAACCGCGCGCGCATCACACACAAAGAGCACAAGTCGATCACGGATTATTCCGATTACGTCACACGCGCCAGCGCGGAGATGAACGCGGTGCTCGCCGCGAAGTACGGCGCGGACTGGTGGGAGCGGCTCATGTCGTCGGAGGGGCGCATCGTCCCGCTCATTCTCAGTTGTGATCGCAACACGGCGTTGATGGAGCAGTTCGTCGCCTCGTTCCGCACGGTGAGCGCGGGGCTTGAGCCGCCGGTCATCGTCGTCGACACGAGCCACACGCCGAAACTGTCGGCCAAATATCTCTCGCTCGTCGCCGCGCTTGAACCGGAGTCCGTCTATGTTCACGCGCGCGAGGAGGGCATGTCTACTTACGACTCGGTGCAGGAGGCCGTCCATTTCGCCTTCCAGCGCGTGCTCGAAGAGACGCGCGAGGGCGACCGGATTTTGTTCCTCGAAGACGACATCATCTTCTCCCGGCGCTTCAACGAAAAACTGCGCACGCTTCGCATCAACCCTGACACAGGTCTCTTCACGCTCTACCTGCCCGGCAACGAATACGGCTCGACCGTCATAGACCCGCACAAGTTCTACGGCACGCAGTGCGTCCTTTTTCCGCGCCGCCCCTTGCAGGAGATCGTCTCGAACTGGGACGAGATCAAACGCCGCATCCCGCCCGGCTACGACATACGTTGGAGTCGCTTCCTCGGCGAGCGCGGCTACAAGCTCTACGGCACGGAACATTCTTACGTCCAACACCTGCAAACCGTCTCGCGCCTGCACGGCCACTCTTCACACATCTCGAACAAATTCAAAGGCTGAAAGATGACCACGGCGGAAGACCATATCACGGCCGCTCGCGCGGAGTTTTTCATCAAGCCGGGCTACACCCCGCGCGCCGCGCCCGAATACTTCCACGACACGCTCGCAGACACGCGCGGCATCACGCATCAACCAGACGCCTACCCGCTCGCCGCGCACCTCGCCGCATACTTCGGCTGCCGCCACATCATAGACATCGGCTGCGGCCTGGCGCACAAACTCGCCGAACTGCATCCACGCTTCGAACTCATCGGCGTGGACTTCGGCGACAACCTGCGCGGCTGCCGCGAGCGTTACCCCTTCGGCCGGTGGATCGAGTGTGATCTGGAGCGCGAACGCCTCGACGAGTTCGACCCAGCGGTCGTCGCCTCTTCAATCGTCATCTGCTCCGATGTCATAGAGCATCTCGTAGACCCTTCGGGGCTGCTCGCCAACTTGCGCGGCTTGCTCGAACACGCGCCCGCCGCCGTCTTGACGACGCCGGAGCGCGACCTCGTGCGCGGCAGCAGCCACTTCGGGCCGCCGCAGAATCCGAGCCACGTCCGCGAATGGAATCTGGCGGAACTCGAAACTCTGCTCCGCGCCGAGCATTTCAACCTGGACTTCATCGGCCTGACGATGGACAACGATCACGAATGGCAGAAGCGTACGACGCTCGCCGTGCTCGCACGAAACGACGCCCACCTCAACCTCTCAGAGCGCGCGCCCGCGGGCTTTCGCGTCGTCGCCCTGATGACGGCCTACAACGAAGCGGACATCATCGCCGCGTCGCTTCGCCACCTGTTCGCGCAGGGCGTCGAAGTTTACCTGCTCGATAACTGGTCGAGCGATGCGACGTTTGAAATTGCCGAAACGTTTCTCGGTCGCGGGCTGATCGGTTTGGAGCGATTCCCGGCGGGCGGCGCATCGCGCAGTTACGATTGGCGCGAGTTGCTCTGGCGCGTCGAAGAGTTGAGCCGGACGATTGAGGCCGACTGGTTCATACACCACGACGTTGACGAGTTGAGGGAAAGCCCCTGGCCGGGCGTCTCCTTGCGCGACGGGTTCTATCGTGTCGAGCGCAGAGGCTTCAATTGCGTTGACCACACCGTCATCAACTTCCACCCGGTTGATAACGACTTCGCGGACGGCGCGGATTTCGAGTCCCACTTCCGCTACTTCGAATTCGGGCGCACGCAGCCCGACCGCGTACAGATCAAGGCGTGGAAGAATTCCGGCCAGAGTATCTCGCTCGCGGCCTCAGGCGGCCATGAAGTGCAGTTCGACGGGCGGCGCGTCTATCCTTACAAGTTTCTGTTGAAGCACTATTCGATCCGCTCGCAGCAACACGGCGAGCGAAAGGTGTTCGGCGAACGCAAGCCGCGTTGGAACGCGGGCGAGAAGTCTATGGGCTGGCACAGCCATTACGACGCGGTGCGGGCGGGGCACAACTTCCTGCGCCGCCCGCAGAGCCTCGAACTGTTCGACCGAGAGAGTTTCTATCGCACCTATCTCGTCGAACGCCTGTCGGGCATCGGCTGCGAGCGCAGCCACAGGTAACACGGGTTAATTCAAGCGTGCGTGCGAAGGCCGGGGCTGAATGCTCCGGCCTTTTGCTATGAACGTGAAAACCTCCACGGCCGCTCGCGCGGACTTCACTCTGGGCGGGCGCGGAGAGCGATAATTTCAACCCTCGCATTAGTGAGAATTGCAACTCTCGGATGCAAGATCACGAACGCTTCTCCCTGCGTGTCTTCGGCGGTCGCGCGTCTTCGGCGGTGAGTGGCTTTTCGCGCCGGTGCGCTATAATCACAGTTACCCCGGCTGTCAACTCCAGCACCAGTTACGTTTAGTGAGTAGTGTCTATGAACTCGTCTTTACCGGGAGATGCAAACTCGTCGCGGGAGGGAATCGAACCCCCCTCAGAAGAGTGCGCACCTCTGACCGGGACGGACGACGGGCGTTTCCTCGCCTTCGCCGAGAACGCCGCCGACGCCATCATCATCATTGACGCCGCGAGCGTTATACACTTCGTCAATCGCGCCGCCGAAAGGATTTTCGGTTATCCCGTACAGGAACTGCTCGGCCGGAACCTCACCCTGTTGATGCCCGATTATCTGCGCCACGCACACCGCGCGGGGCTGGAACGCTACCTCGTAGACGGCGAGCGCCACATCAGTTGGAGCGGCGTCGAACTCCCCGGCCTGCGCCGCGACGGGCGCGAAGTCGAACTCGAAATCTCTTTCGGCGAACTCGTCGAACACGGGACGCGCTATTTCACAGGCATCGCGCGCGACATCACGGAGCGCAAGCGCGCGGCGCGGCGTTTGGCGGCGCACCACGGCGTCACGCGCGTGCTGGCCGAAGCCGCAAGCGTCTCCGAAGCGGCGCGCAAAATACTCGAAGCCGTCTGCGAAAATCTGCGTTGGGAGATGGGCGCGTTCTGGCGCGTTGAGGACGGCGGGGCGGGCGTGCTCTGCTGTCAGGAAATCTGGCCGCCGGCGCACATCGCGGCCGGCGAGTTTGCGGCGCGCACGCGCGAGATGACTTTCGCGCGCGGCGCGGGGCTGCCCGGCCGTATCTGGGAGAGCGGCGAACCGGCCTGGCTCGCCGACGTGACGCGGGAAGAGAGCCTGCCGCGCGCGGATGTGGCGGCGCGCGAAGGGCTGCACGCGGCCTTTGGTTTCCCCGTCACGCTCGGCCGGGAAGTGCTGGGCGTGATGGAGTTCTTCAGTCGCGAGGTGAGAACCTCCGAGCCTGAGTTGCGCGCGCTGATGAACACCATCGGCAGCCAGTTCGGCCAGTTCATCGAACGCAAGCGTGCAGAGGCCGCGCTGTCCGAAGCAGAGGAGCGCGCGCACATCGAGTACGACCGTTACCGCTCGCTCGTCACGGCGACCGCGCAGGTGGTGTGGACAACCGACGCCGAGGGGCGCATTGAGGACATGCCTGCGTGGCGCGCGATGACCGGCCAGACGGAGGCGGACGTGCGCGGCTGGGGCTGGCTCGACGCCGTCCACCCCGAAGACCGCGAGCACACCGCCGAACTCTGGCGGCACGCCATCGAGACGCGCAGCATCTACACGACCGAGTATCGCATACGCCAACGCGACGGAAGCTATCGCGACTTCGCCGTGCGCGGCGTCCCGGTCATCGCCGAAGACGGGAACCTGCGCGAATGGGTCGGCACGCTCTCAGACATCACGGAGCGCAAGCAGCAGGAGGCGTCCGGGCGCTTCCTCGTCGAAGCGAGCGCGCTCTTGGCAGCCTCGCTCGATTACGAGACGACGCTGCAATCGGTGGCGCGCCTGAGCGTCCCGTTCCTCGCCGACTGGTGCATCGTCTACGTGGTGGACGACGACGGCGCGATCCGCCCTATCGCCGTCGCGCACGGCGGCGATGAGGCGCAGGTCGAGTTGGTCTGGAAACTCGAACGGCGCGAGAACCAGAACCCGGACGCTCCGGCGGGCGTGCCGAAGGCGATCCGCACCGGCCAGTCGTTGCTCTACGAGGAAATACCGCGCTCTGCCGATGCGGCGACGACCGACGATGCCAGGCGTTTCCGCGTGGCGCGCGAACTCGGTTTGGAGTCTGCGATGATCGTGCCGCTCGTGGCGCGCGGGCGCACGCTCGGCGCGATCACGTTTGCCACTTCCGCCTCCGGGCGACGCTACGGTCTCTCCGATCTCGCGCTCGCCGAAGATCTCGCGCAGCGCGCCGCGCTCGCCGTGGACAACGCGCGCCTCTACCGCGAAGCGCAGGAAGCCAACCGCCTCAAGGACGAATTCCTCGCCACGCTCTCACACGAGTTGCGCACGCCCCTGACGGCCATCCTCGGCTGGACGAATCTGCTGCGCTCCGTCAAGTTCGACGATGCGACGGCCGCCGGCGCGCTCGAAACCATCGAACGCAACGCGCGCTCGCAGAAGCAACTCGTGGATGATCTGCTCGACGCCTCGCGCATCATCACCGGAAAGCTGCGCCTCGAAATGAAGCCGACCGATCTCAAGATGGTGGTGGAATCGGCCTGCGCGGCCGCGCGACCGGCGGCCGAGGCCAAGGGCATCGAACTCAGTCTCGCGCTCGACGATTCGGCGAGCCTCGTCTCAGGCGACGCGGAACGATTGCAGCAGGTGGTCTGGAATCTTTTGTCGAACGCCGTCAAGTTCACGCCCGAAGGCGGGCGCGTCGAAGTCGGTCTCGCGCGCGAGGGGAAGCAGGCGTGCATCTCCGTCACAGACACGGGCGAGGGAATCAAAGCGGAGTTTCTCCCCTTCGTCTTCGACCGTTTCCGGCAGGCCGACCAGACGACGACGCGCACACACGGCGGCCTCGGCCTCGGCCTCGCTATCGTCCGCCACCTCGCCGAACTGCACGGCGGGAGAGTCGCCGCCGCGAGTCCGGGCGAGGGGCTTGGGGCGACCTTCGAGGTGCGCCTGCCGCTGCTCGAATACGCCCGGCGCGATCTCGCCGCGCCTGACGAGACGGAGCAAACGCACGGAAACGCGCGCGAACTCGCGGAGCGACAGGCGTTGCTCGGCGGCCTACGCATACTTATCTTGGAAGACGACCCGGACACGCGCGTGCTGCTCGGCAAAGCTCTGGAACGCTTCGGCGCGAGCGTAGAGGCCTGCGCGCTGGCGGAGGAGGCTCTGGCCGCGCTCGAACGGACAGCGTTCGACTGCATCCTGAGCGACATCGCGATGCCCGGAGAGGACGGCTACACCTTCATCGAAAAACTGAGGGAGCGCGATGCTGCGCGCGGCGGCGCAGGCACGACGCCCGCCATCGCCTTCACGGCCTATGCGCGCGAAGAAGACCGCCGGCGCGCGCTTGCCGCGGGCTTCCAACTGCACCTCGCCAAGCCCATCGCGCCGAAGGAACTGGCGGAAGCGGTCGCCGAAGTCGTCGGCCGCACGTCAAAAGTGTGAAGCTGTGGTGAGTCTTTCTTTCTGACGATCAACTACAACTCGCCGTATCAAATTCCAAATCGCTTCAACTTCATCAACGCCGCTTGATCTCATCCAACGCCGCGCCGAGGCGTTCGAGGCCGCCGCGAAGCATCTCCGTGTCGCCGCCGATGCTGAGGCGGAAGTGTTCCGGCATCTCGAAAAAGCTCCCCGGCACGAGCGACGTTTCATACTTCTCACGCAAGAGCGCGCAGAGAGAATCAACCGTGCCGCCGGGCAGGCGCGGGAAAGAGATCATGCCTTCGGTGAGGGGGAAGGTTTCGAGGTCGTCGCGCGTGGCGAAAAAGTCGTTGGCGAGCGCGCGATTCTGTTCGAGCAGGGCGCGGGAGTGGGCGGCGATTTCGGGGAGGCGCGTGAAGGCGATGCAACTGAGGCGTTCGGCCGCGTGCGGCTGGGCGACGCCGAAGAGATCGTTGAGCCGCCACATTCGCTCGGCCAGCGCGGGCGCGGCCAGTATCCAGCCGCAACGCAGGCCGCTCAGGCCGTAAACTTTCGTCAGGCTATTGGTGCTGATGAAATGTTCGCCGAGGTGGAAGGCCGTCTGCGGCGCATGCGCGAAGGCGGCGTCGAGATAAACTTCATCTACGAGGACGCGCGCGCCCACGCGAGCCGCGATGTCGCCGATCTGTCTGAGCGTCTCGTCGCCGGCGTAAGCGTTCGAGGGGTTGTGCAAATTCGTGACGACGACGAGGCGCGTGCGCGGCGTGATGGCGCGTTCCACCTCCGACGGGTCGAGGCCGAACCCGCGCTCGAACGGGCGCGCGAACCTTTTGACTTCCGCGCCGAGGTAGAGCGCGGCCGAGATGATCAACTCGTAAGTTGGCTGTTCGATGAGCACCTCGTCGCCGGGCGCGACGAGCGCGGCGAGCGCGAGGAAATTTGCCATCGAAGTGCCGTTGGCGGCGACGACCGACTCGGCATGCGTGCCGCACTTTGCGGCGATGGCCTGTTGGAGCGGCGGGTAGCCGTAGCCGCTCGTGCCGCTCAGTTCGAGGTCGGAGAGCGAGACGCGCAGGCGTTCGAGCGGGTAGGCTTGGACGCCGCTCGTCGCGAGATTGTAGGGCGCTTGCGACTCGGTCTTCGCCCAGTACATGTAGGCGGAACTCAACACGCGCGGCCGTTCGCTCATTTAACTTGCTTCCTTTGTTGCCGCAGCCAGTAATAGCAGGCGGGCACGCCCGCGCCGACGATCAAAAAGCCGATGGCGCTGTTGAGAGGGTATTTGTAAACCGTGCTCAGGACGACGAGCCAGCATGCCCCTACGAAGAGCGCGGTGGTATAAGGATGGCCGGGAACTTTGAACATCGCCGCCGCCGCGGTGTCGTCGCCGTGGGCGATGCGGCGGCGGAAGATGAAGAGTGACAGTCCGGTCAGCCCGAACCAGATGAAGTCAACCGAGACGACGTAGTTGAGTATCTGCCCGTAGCGGCCGGAGAGCGCGATGATGATGGCAAACGCGCCCTGTAAGGCGATGGCGAAGACTGGCACGCGCGTGCGCGCGTTGACCTCTGCGATGCGGCGGAAGAACAGACCATCTTCGGCCATCGCGAAATAGACGCGCGGCGTGGTGAGCAGCGATTGACTGAGGAATCCGAGCGTCGAGATGGTGATGCCGAGCGCGATGAGCGTCGCGCCGCGTTCGCCGAGCGCACGGCGCATGACGCTGGTGGCGGGCGTGGTCGTCTGCGCCAGCCCTTCCGCGCCGAGCGCGTAGACGCACACGAAGCTGACGGCCGTGTAGAGCAGGACGACGCCGGCCACGCCGAACAGCAGGCCGCGCGCCAGATCGCGGCGCGGGTCGCGCATCTCGCCCGCGACGAAACTCGTCGTCTGCCAGCCGCCGTAAGCGAACATGACGGGCGTGAGCGCCGCGCCCATCGCGACCAACAGGTCGAACGATAAAGGCTCGCGAAGCGCGGGCGCGTTCGTGATGCCCGGGGCGTCGGCCGTGAACCACCAGCCGCAGAAGACGAGCGCGGCGATGGCCGCGATCTTCAAGACCATGAGCGCGCTCTGCACGTTGCTCCCGGCGCGGACGCCGAGACAGTTGACGATTGTCAGGAACGCGAGCGCGAGCGCGGCGAGCGCGCCTTCGGAGAGCGGCGCGCGCGTGAGTTCGGCGAAGTAGCGCGCGAAGGTGATGGCGACCGCAGCCATGCCGCCCGACTGTATGACGAGCAGGAGCGACCACCCATAAAGAAACGCCACGGTCGGGTGATAGGCGTCGCGCAGATAAGCGTACTGGCCTCCGACTTCGGGGCGGCGTGCGGCCAACTCCGCGTAGACGAATGCCCCGGCGAGCGCGATCAACCCGCCGAGGAGCCACGCGCCGAGTATGAGAAAGGGCGTGTGTACCTGTCGAGCGACCTCGGCCGGGTTGAGAAAGATGCCCGCGCCAATGATGCCGCCCATGACGAGCATCGTCGCGTCGAAGAGATTGAGACGGCGCGCGAGTTTGGGCGTCGCTCCCGGCGCGGCTTCCGAGGTGTTTGGCGGCGTGTCGTCCATCGGGAGCGGAGTGTGCCGCACTCGCGGTGAGTTTGTAAACCCCTGCGGGCGGCGGCTCGCTCCGCGACGGCGAAAGAAGTGTGCGAAAGAAGTGTGCGAAAAAAAAGAGCGGCAGGATTATTCGTCCTGCCGCTCTCGGTTGAAGGGTGGCGACGCGCGCACGCGCCGCCACGCTGTTTCGGTTTGTTACGGCAGGGCTTCGACGTTGACGAAGAAGCGGAACCCGCCGCTCGTCATCACGCCGAGTTTGAACTCCACGTTAACGCTCGCGCCCGGTGCCAGCGGGAAGCCGAGATTGAGCGTCGAGTTCAGGCCGCCGCCGTTCGGTTGAGCCGGAACGGTGTCGAGCGTGAGCGCTTCGAGGGTGACGGTCGTCGTGTCAACCTTCGTCAGCGTATCGGCGGTTGAGTTCAGCACGCGCAGGTCGGCCTGACCGGCCGAGACGTTGCCGAGCGTCGTGATGTCAACCACGCGGAAGCGCAGACGCGACACGTTCACGCCCGACGTGTTGGTGAACTTGCGACGGATGAGAAGCGTGCCGAAGGCGGCGTTCGTCGGGTTCGCTCCGTTCGCCGTGCGCACGCGGGCGCACGCGCTCGTGGGCGACCCGAAGCCGCTGCACTGCGGATCGACGAGCGACGCCTTGATGACGGCGGTGCGATTGATCTGGCTGATCAGGTTCTCCGGCCCCGGCGCGCCGAGCACCGACTGGACGCCGTTGATGATGCCGCCCGTGGTCGAGACGAGCACGAAATCCGCCCCGTTGTCGTCTGTGTCCTGCGGGACGCCGGAGACGAGTTTGCGGACGTAGCTGTATTCGCCCGCCGCCGTCGAGAGCGCGGCGAGGCCGACGCCTTCGCGCGCCAGCGTGTTCGACTCGGTCGTGAAGCCGACCGAATCGAGCCTCGTCGCATCGGAGTAGTTGGCCGGTCGGGCAGTCGTGTAAACCGTGATCCCCGAATCATCCGGGAAGCCGATTGAGTAGGTGGCGTCGCCGGCGGCCGCGCTCGTGCCGCCGTAGTTGTTCAAGGAGTAGCCCCGACTGTTGGTGGCAAGATAGTGTCCGCGCGCCGGGATCGTCTGGTTGACCGGGATGATGAAGCGCAGGTTGCCGTCGCCGCCTGTGACGGCCCAGCCTTCCGAGCCGTCCGTCGTCGTGACGGTGAGCGGCGAGTCGCTGTTGTTATAGAACTCTATGAACTCGTCGTCCGCGCTCGCAGCGCCGCGCAGGCGGAACTCGCTGATGATGAGCCTGCCCTGTGCGGCCGGCGCGGCCGGGGGCGTTACGTAGCCGGTGAAGTTCTCGACGGCGATGCCTTGCAGGCTGGCGATTGATTTGCTCGGCGTGCCGAAAACCAATCCGGCCTTGGCGACCGTGACGGTGTAGGTGCCGCCGGGCGTCAGTCCGTTGAAGGAGTAGCCGCCCGCGCTGTTCGTGACCGTCGCGCCCGCGGTCGTGCCGGTGAGCGTCACGGTCGCGCCGGAGACGGGCTGCCCCGTGCCGTCCGTGACCTGGCCGGTGATGCTGGCCGTCGCCGGTTGGGCGTCCTGCGTGATGGTGACGATTGTGCCCGCCACGTTGAGCGTGCCGACGCGCGCCGCGCTCGTGGCGTTCGGCAGCACGGTGTAAGTGACCGCGCCCGTGCTCGTGCCGGTGCGGCCGGTGTTGATCTGAATCCAGCCGGCGTTGGTCGCGGCCGTCCAGTCGCAGGTCGCGTTCGCGCTCGTCACGGCGACCGTACCCGTGCCGCCGTCCTTGTCGAAGCTCGGCGGGTTGGTCGGCAACACCGTCGTGACGCAGGATGAAGAGAGCGTGACGCGGTAGGCGCTGCGCCCGTGCGTGAAGGCGAAGAGGCTCGTCTTGCCGCCGGACGTGGTGTAGTTGAGCGTTTCGACGGGCACGTTCGAGAAGCCCGTCACTTCCTTGTACCAGTTCGCGCCGCCGTCGAGCGAGACGAAGACGCCGAGGTCTGTGCCGACGTAGATGCGCTGCGAGTTCGTCGGGTCGATGGCGACGGTGTGCGCCGGGATGTCGGGGATCGCGTTCGGGTTGTTGGCCGTCTGCGTGCCGTCGGCCAGCGTCCACGTCGCGCCGCCGTCGGTGCTCTTGAAGACGTGACCGGCGCTTGTGCCGTTGGCATTGGCGACGCCGTTGAAGGTCGAGATGGTCGCCCACACGTTCGACGCATTCTGCGGATCATATTCGACCCAAGAGATCGTGCCGTTGCCGTTGCCGCGCGGCGTGAAGGATTGCAGCCACACCGTATTCAATACGCTCGTTGCGTCGAGGGTGGTGGCCGTCGTGGTGCGGCGGAGTTGGCCGGAGGCCGCGCCGTTGATGACGATGTTCGAGTTCGTCGGGGCAATTGCCATTGCCGTGATCGAGCCGCCGGTCTGCTGCGCGTTGCTCGTCCTCACCCACGAGTCGCCGGAGTTGTCTGTGCGCCACATGAAGCGGCCGCCGATCCAGAGGCGCGTCGGGGTGGTCGGGTCCATGCGGAAGACGGTGATGAAGGGAAACACGTCGCCGGAGATGCCGGAAGTCTTCGTGGTGAAAGAGCCGCCGCCGTTGTCAGACCTTCTGATGGAGAGGCCGGTCGTCTCTGCGAAAATCTGCTGCGTGTTCGAGGGGTTGACGGCCACATAGCCGCCGTCGCCGCCGAAGATGCGCTCCCACGAATTCGTGCCGGTCATGTCCGAGCCGCGGTTCGTGCCGTTGTCCTGCGTGCCGCCGAAGTAGGTCGCGCCGCCGGGGTAGGGCAGGCCGTGGAAGAACTGCGTCACCTGATAGCCGTTGTTGAGCGGCGACCAGAGAAAGGGGTCGGCCACCGTGTAGATGCCGCCGTCGTTGCCGATGAAGAGCGTCTGGTTCGTCGTGCCGTTGTAGTTCGGGTGGAAGACCAGCACGTGGTTGTCCGCGTGGACGAGTTGTGGGTCGCCGTTGGCGGGCGGCACGCCGTTGCCCTGGAACCACCAGAAGGAGGCGACGCCCCAGTTGACGCCCGCGTTGTCGGAGCGGAAATTGTCCGTGCCGAGCGCCCAGACTTTGTCCGGGTCGGTTGGGTCAACCATGAGTTGATTGTGATACCAGCCCTGATTGATGAACTGGCTCGTGCCTATGCCGCACTGCGTCAGCACGCCGTTGACAGGGTTCGACAAAAGGAGCGTGTCCTGAATGTTCGGACTGTTGTTGCGCACCTGCGTCGTCCACGAACCGGCGTCGCCGTTCGCGTTGGAGCGGAAGACGGCGAGCAGTCCGTCGGTGTAGTTGGCCGCCGGGAAGTTCGGGTTCGTGCCCGCCGGACAATTGATACAGGCCGCCATCGCGTAGATGACGCTCTGGTTCGACGGGGCGAGGGCGAGCGAGGTGCGACCCATCGTCGCCTCGCTGTAGACATCAGTCCAGACGCCCGCGCCGCCCGCGTCTGTGTTGCGCCAGATGTGCGACGTGGCGAACGTGCCGACGGCGGCGTAGATATAGTCTGTCGCCTGACCCGTCGCGTCCGTGCGCATCACCAAGTCCATCGCGCCGTTCGCGCCGTTCGCGGCGTTCGAGGCGAGGACGAGCGACCACGATGCGCCGTTGTCGAGACTGCGTTGGACGCCTGTGCGCGTCGCCGCATAGATGTGGTTCGGGTTGGCCGGGCTGACGACGATGTCCTGAACGAAGAAGAAGTTGGAGTTGTTGGTGGCGGGCAGACGGAACCAGTTTGCGCCCGCGTTGGTGGTGCGGAAGATGCCCGCGCCGCGCACGCCATCGGCGTTGAAGAAGCCTTCGCCCGTGCCCGCCCAGATGATGTTGGGGTTGACGGGGTCGAACGCCATGCAGGTAACGGCGATGTTGGGCATGAAGTCGTCGAGCGGCGACCACGATGCGCCCCCGTTAACGGACTTCCAGATGCCGCCCGCCACGCCCGCCGTGTACATGATGTTCGGGTCGGTCGGGTTGATGAGCAGCGCGCGCGTGCGGCCGCCGACGTTGCCGGGGCCGATGTTCGTCCAGGTGCCGAGCAAGCCCGCCTGCGTGTCGCCGACGAGGTTCGGCTGCGCATCGTTCAAATTCTTTCCGACGGACTTCTGCGTGATCGGCAACTTGCCGGTCGGCGCTTTCGTGTTCACGATCTTACTGAGCGCCGTCGAATACTGCGGCATGTTTCTGATCTGTGCGAGCGCCGTGAAATAGCGCTCGATGGGAAGCTCCTTTTCACCTTCGGGGAGTCGTTTCTTCAAATACCAACTGGCGGCCTCGGCCGGTTTGTCGAAACGCTCGCCCGGCTGGACTCTCGGCTTAACCGGATTGCGCCGGTTGGCGGTGCGCTTCGCGACAATCTGGCGCGGGGCGGACTTCGCGCTCTGTGCGCGTGCGGCCTTTACTTCGTTCTCCGGGAGTGACGCCGCCACACCGCTCTCGCCCGCGCCGACTTCCGCTGCGTCCGTCGCCTCTTGCGCGCCCGAAGGCTCGGCAGGCTTCGCGGGAGTCGTGTGGGTCTTCGCCTTCGTCTGCGGCTCTGCGGCAGAAGAAGTGGCTTGCGCCGGGCGTTGTGGGACGACCCGGTTGGGCGCGCTTCTTGCCGGGGCAGGTTGTGCCGAAGGCGCGTGCGCAGCATTCACAGCAACTTCAGGAGCGCTGCTGTGCGCTGCCGATTCGGCCGCGGGAGCTTGAGACGATTGAACGGCCTGAGCCTTATTACTAAAACGGGGCAGGACTGCCAGAGCCGAGCCGAGTAAAACGAGGCTCATGAGCAAGAGCAGGGGGGTACGTTGTTTCCAACTCATCAGTAACTTCTCCTCAAGTGAAAAACGATTTCGAGTGGTATCGATCAGACGACGGCTTGCGCGAAAACGAAGCCTCCGTAAAAGGGACGGGAAAATTCAAACGCGGATCGCGCGCGCGACGGACGGGCGCGGGGAATCGTCGGACGGGTCAAAGCCCGTTCTGGGGCGGCACGCCTCGAAGCACGCCTCGACGGCCGTAGTTGAAACAAATTGTCCCGGGAGAATAGTGGGGCGGTTGCGCGCGAGTTGCGGCGCGGAAAGAGTGGATTTGCTCATATAGTCGGGGAACTAAGGCGTGAAAAACCTCTAACTCATTACAATCGGCTGAAGATGAGGCGCGTGCGCGGACACAACTTCAGCTTCGAAGAGGTTTTTTTAACTCGACTCTCGGCGACGGCCTGAACCGTCGTCTCTCCGGCCTGTTATTTAAGAAGCTCTCGCTTCCTGCTCAATTTGTGGACGAAAATTAGAAGCCCTTCGGTTATCTTCAAACTACAATCTCAACCGAGGGGCGTGGAATGCGCTTTGTTGCTTGAACTTGATCAAGGTTAAATTTCACACAGGCTTGATCAACTTAGCTGGCAAAATCAAAATAATATTTCTACGGTCAAGTAGTCAAGCCGCAACGACGGTAAAATAATTGCCGCCGGGTCGTCATTTCAGTAGGCTATTTCATAACTTTCATCCCGTGCGTGCGCACGCATATCGCTTCGGTAAAGACGTGTCGGCCTATCGTTCAAGAGTCGGGAGCGAGAGGGGAGTCGAAGCATTGTCGAGAACTTTAACAAGGGCTGTTTTGATACTCTCCTTTGTGATATTTCCTCAGGAGATAGGCGCGGCGCGCGTGTCGGCGGCAATATCGGCGGCGTTTGCGGGCGACGAAGGGCAGAGGCGCGTGCGCGCAGTGCGTCGCCGCAGAGTGCTTCGCCGCATGCGTCGCACCGGAAAGCGGAGACACCCTCGTATGTCACAGCCGAAAGAAGAGTCGCGGCCGCGCGCCGACGAACAGGCGGGAGCAGACGCCGCCGCGGAACGAAAAAAGGTTGAAGAGGCCGGGAAAACAAGGCCGCCCGCCCCGCGTCCCCGTAGAAGATACGACCCTGTGTTACAGCCGCCGGAAAAAACGCGCGTGCCGTAAATTCTGCCGCACCGACGCCCCGCCTGAACTCCAAACAGCCTCGCGCGCCTCCGACCGGCTTTAAAATTATTGACAGCACGCGGTAAAGAGACTATTTTACGCGAGCTTACTTAAAAAGCTTTGTGAGCTTCTGCAACACGGGGAAGAAGGCGTAGCCTCACTCCGTTATCAGTGACCTGTTATTTTCATTCGAACATCTTCCACCCCCCGCAACCTACCAAATCCTTTCAACCAGAAAGGTGCGTCAACGGCTTTGTCGTCAGAAGCGAGTGTTGAGTCGCAGGGGATTCGGTACGGCGTTTCGATCCACTTCAAATGAAAGACATGGCTGCGCTTTACTAGCCAGTAAGCGGTAGTAATTGTGAACCGTGCGAGTGCAGCTCGGGTGACGGCTTTGTGTCAGCGGCCGCGCCGTGTTCGTCGGTGCCCCAGTCAAAAACCCTCCAGGAGAATTAGCATGAAGAATTACATGAGATGGATGCTGCTCGTCGGCGCGGCCGTCGTAGTCTCTCTTTCCGCTTTACATTTCAACTCAACCAGCGCACAGGAAAGGGGCAAGCCGGCCAAGACTACAGACGCCGCCGCCGGCGGCGGCCAGCAGGACGGCGCACAGCCGGCCGCCGCGCCCGCCAAACGCGAGCGCAGCATGACCCGCAAGCCGGGTGAAGCTAAAGAAGAAGACCCCGATCTGCCGGCCATGCAGAAGGGCAAGATCAACTTCGAGGCTTACTTCCTGAAGCGACAGGAGCACGTCAACATGCTGCTCGGCGTGGCCGACGACGGGACTTATAACCCGATGCTTCGCGTCAAAGCGATTGAACAGATGGAGCAGCAGGAAGCCCAACTGCGGCAGGATGCGAAGAGCGGCCTGCTTGCCCAGCCCATGATCAGCGGCACGAGTTGGACGCCCATCGGCCCGCAGCCGATCCCGAACGGGCAGACTTCCACCGTGCCCCATCCCGTGAGCGGCCGCACCACGGCCATCGCCGTCCACCCGACCAATCCAGACATCATCTTCATCAGTTCGGCCAACGGCGGCGTCTTCCGCTCGTTCAACGGCGGGCAGACGTGGAGCCCGATCTTCGACAGTGCGGAATCGCTCGCCATCGGCGCGCTCGCGCTCGCGCCCTCGAACCCGAACATCCTCTACGTCGGCACGGGCGAATCGAACCAGTGCGGCAGCGGTTGCTACGCGGGCGTCGGCGTCTACCGCATCGACGACGCGCTGACGGCCAACCCCGCCGACGTCAAACTGCGCGGCCCCATGAACCCGACCTATAATTTCATCGCGGCTTCGAATGGGCTGCCTACCGCCACCGGCACGTTCACCGGCCGCGCCATTAGCAGAATCGTGGTGCACCCGACCCAGCCGGGGACGATCTTCGTTTCGACCACCTCAGGCATCGTCGGCAACCCGAACCAGGCTCCGGGCGGCGGCACGATTCCGCCGACGGGCATCCGCGGCCTCTGGCGTTCGACCAACGCCGACATCCTCGACCCCAAGTCGGTCATCTTCCAGAAATTGCTCGTCGCGCCGGAGAATTGCTTCGATAGTCCCTGCACCGGCAACTCCAACATCACCGACATCGAGATGGACCCGGCCGACCCGAACGTTCTCGTCGCCTTCGTCCGTCCCATCGCCTTGGCCGCGGCTGGCGGCGTCTGGCGCGCGCCCGACGCATTGGCCGCGACCCCGACCTTCACGCAGCGGTTTGCCGTCAACACCACGCGCGGCGAGTTTGCCGTCACGCGCGTGGGCGGCGTCAACACCTGGTATCTCGCCTCCGGCGAGGCATCGACGAGCACGAGTTGCCCGGCCGGTTCACAGGCGGCCAATCAGGGCGCGGTGCGCAAGTCGACCGATAACGGCCTGACTTGGGTGAAGCAGGTGGGCGGCGGCGGTTTCTGCGGCGGCCAGTGCTTCTACGACATCTCCATCGCGGCCGACCTGGCCGACCCGAACATCGTCCACCTCGGCGGCTCGGCGCAGGGCACGTGCTCGCGCGTGCAGGCGCGCTCCGTCGATGGCGGCGCGACCTTCGTGCGCAACGACACAGGCCTCCATGCAGACACGCACATCACGGTCGTCGCTCCCTCGAACACGAACATCGTCTACACCGGCAGCGACGGCGGCATCTGGCGTTCCACGAACCGCGGCGTCACTTGGACTTCGCTCAACAACCCCGGCTACAGCGCGACGCAGTTTCAGGGTTTGGACATCCACCCCACCGACCGCTTCCTGAGCGTCGGCGGCACGCAGGATAACGGCACGCAGTTCTTGCTCGGCGACACCGGCATCAACGGCGGCAACGATCCGAACAAGCCGATCAACCAGTGGCGGCGCGCCGACTCCGGCGACGGCGGCTACGCACTCCTCGACAAGAGTGCGACCGACTCCCTGAACGTCACGATGTATCACACCTATTTCAACCAGCAGAACGCACAGATCGGTTTCGCGCGCGTCTCGCGCACAGACTGTGCTTTCCCCGGTCAATGGCCGTTCAAGGGCTTTATCCCCGGCTTCACGGCTCCGAGCGGATTCGTCAACGCCTGTGGCGACGTGGAAGCGCCGAACGGCATCACCAACGACCCCGTCCTCTTCTACGCGCCGATGGACTTGGGGCCGAGTCTCGCGCCCGGCCAGCCGAACACGCTCTACTTCGGCACGGATCGGCTCTATCGCTCCGTCAATCGCGGCGACACGATGGTGCTCGCCAGCCAGGCTCCCATCGTGGCGGGGCAGGTGCTCACGACCATCTGGGTCAGTAAGACTGACGACAACGCGCGCATGGTCGGCACGAACGGCGGCCGCGTCTTCGCGACGCGCACCGGCCTGCCCGTCCTGACCGAGGTGACGCCCGCAGGCGCGCCCGTCAGGGCTGTCGGCCGCGTCTACATTGACCCGACCAACTCGTCGGTTGCCTACATCGCCTATGGCGGTCAGGGCATTCCGGCCATCCAGCACATCTACAAGACCACCAACCTCAGCGACGTGGCGGCCACGACGACGTGGACGGCCACCGGCAACGGCCTCCCGGACGTGCCCGTCAACGCCTTCGAGATTGACCCGGCCGACCCGACGCACCTCTATGCGGGCACGGACATCGGCGTCTACACCTCGCAGGACAGCGGCGCGACGTGGGTTCCCTACGGCACGGGCTTGCCGCGCGTGGCCGTCTTCCAGATGGCTATCCAGAACGCCAACCGCTTCCTGCGCATCGCCACGCACAGCCGCGGCATGTGGGACATCGCGCTCACGCCGCCGACGGCCTTGAGCATCAGCGGCAACGTCACGGGTCTCGCCGCAGGCGAGACGGCCACCGTCACGCTCACGGGTTCGTCTTCGCAGTCCGTGGTCGTGGCCGGGCCGACCGGCGCGTACATCTTCAACGCACTCAGCCCCGGCGGGAACTACACGGTCAGGGCAGTGAGGGCGGGGACGCGCTTCACGCCCGCCTACCGCACCTACAACGACATCGCGGCCAGCCAGAGCAGCCAGAATTTCGCGGCCGCGGCAGACGCTCCCGGGGCGATTCCCGCGCCGGGCGGGGTGCTCATCAGCGAGTTCCGCCTCCGCGGCAAGAACGGCGCGGCCGACGAGTTCATAGAGTTGTATAACAACACGGACTCGGACATCACGGTCAGCACGACCGACGGGTCGAGTGGCTGGGCGGTTGACGGCACTTCGACCGGCTCGCGTGAGAATGTCGCCGTCATCCCGAACGGTACGGTCATCGCGGCGCGCAAGCACTTCCTGCTCGCCGCCAGCGGCTACAGTCTCGTCGGCTACGCCAACGCCGATTTCTACTACCAGCCGGTGAGCGGCACGGACGTGGACGACGACACCGGAGTCGCGCTGTACTCGACGAGTAATCGCGGAAACTTCTCTGCGGCCAACCGCCTCGACGCGGCGGGCTTCACCGGCGCGCCGGTGCAAGACAGAGAGGGCACGGGTCTCTTGCCCGTCGGCACGCAGAACGGCGAGAACAGCTTCGTGCGCCGTCTCCTGACCGGCAGGCCACAGGACACCGACCAGAACACAGACGACTTCGTGTTCGTATCCACCGCGCTCACGGCCTTCGCGGGCATCCAGCCGGTGCTCGGCGCTCCGGGGCCGCAGAACTCGGTCAGCCCGCGGCAAGACCCGGCTCGCAACATCATCATCACGACTTTCGATCCGGCCGTTTCGCCCAATGCGTCCCCGAACCGGGTGCGCGAAGGAAGCGACTATGGCGTGAATCGTAGTTACGGCACGATGACCATTCGCCGCAGTTTCACCAACGACAGCGGCCAGAAGATCACGCGCATACGCTTCCGCGTGATCGACCTTACGACGAACGGCAACACGGTGGCCGGCCAGGCCGACCTCCGCATGCTCGATTCTTCCGATGCGGCGGTCATCAGGAGCGCCGTGAACACCAGAGTGCACGGCACGCTCATCGAACAACTCCCGGCCATTCAGTCGAACGGCGGCGGGTTGAACACTTCGATGACGCTCGTCAACCAGAACCTCTCGAACGTCAACACCGTCAACACGGAAGGTCTGGCTTCGAGGGTCGCGGGCGTCTGCCCGGTCAACCAGGTCTGCACCATCCACGTGCAGTTCAAATTGGGCGTCGAGCGGGAAGGTAACTTCCGGTTCTTCGTCAGCCTGGAGGGTCTGCCGTAAACACTCAATCAACGCTACAAACGTTGAGCTAACCGAAACGCCGCCACTCTCGAACTCGAAGAGTGGCGGCGTTTCCTCGTGAAGGATGATGTTGATCGATCTGTTGCCCCGTTCGGCAACTCCTCATCGCGAATGGTTTTAGAAGAGAGAAGGGCCGGAGGCGAGATATTGCTCCATGCGGCCGATGGGGGCTGTGGTGAACAGGTGCGCCGTCGCAGTGAGGCGCAGGCCGTGCCTGAGCGCGAAACGGATCGCATTGTGATTGATGCCCGGCACACGCAGCGAGATAGTTTCAGACTGCGCCGCCGCTTCACGACAACCGAGCGTCAAGATCGCTTCCGCTCCTTCCGTCTCCATCCACGCGGCCGCCCCGAACGCCTCGCCCTTGAAATAGTAGTAGCCGACGAGACGCCCTTTGTGTCTCACCTGCCGCCCTTCGAGTCGAACTTCCGAGAGCCAGTGGCGGTGATCCTCTTCGCGTCGCGTCTCGCGCACCTCGCGGTCTATGCCGCACGCCGCTTCGAGCGAGAGCGGTTCGACCGTGTAGCCCGCGGGAGCGTCGGGCAGGTTGGTGGGGCGGCCGTTGAAAGTGAAGACCTGATAGCCGGGCAGCATCCCCATTTTGAGATAGCTCGCAATCGCCGTCACGTCCATTGAAGACCAGACGAAAAACTTCTGCGCGCCCGCCGCCTCGCCCTCCCGCCACACTTCCCTGAGCAGGCGGCCGCCGACGCCGCCCGCCACCCACTCCGGCCTCGCCCAAAAGCCCGACAGAAACCACAACGCATCGCGCACGATGGCGTGGCCGATGGCAACGATCCGCCCTTCGCTTTCCGCGACGCGAAAAATTCCGGTCTTGAAGATGTGCCGGTAAGCCGTCTCGACGGCCGGGCGCGGCGGCAGCGGCATCTCTAGGTTATGATGGCGGTAAAGGTGTGCGACGGCTTCGAGGAAGAGGTCGAGCGTGGCCGGAATCTCTTCCTCGCGCGCCGCGCGATAAATGATGTTCGACATAAATTAACGGCCTCTTTATTTCCGCACGGCGGTCTCGGTCATGCGCGCCGAGATTAAAAGATTTTTCGAGCATTTCCTAGTGGGATGCGTTATAAGTAGATTTTCCCTGCGATGTATCCAATTCACAAACGTGGAAACTGCTACGGCCTGTGTTCCGTATACGTTTGCTCGCAAATCAGGAGACGAGGTAGCGAAATTATGAGACGTGCGACGATGTGTGTGTGGGTGGTGTCGCTGGTCTTGACGTTCGGCGCTGTGGCGGCGCGGGCGCAGGGCAAAAAGCTGACGATTGAGGATGCGCTCGCCTTGCAGGATGTGGGCGCGCCGCAGTGGTCGCCGGACGGCAAGTTGATCGCCTTCACGGTCGGCGAGTGGAACCGGAAAGAGAACCGGCGCGATACGCACATCCACATCATCGCGGCGACGGGCGGCGCGGCCTACAAACTGACGAACGGCGAGCGCGGTGAGAGCGCGCCGCAGTGGTCGCCCGATAGCCGTCGCATCGCCTTCCTCGCCAACCGCGACGCGCCGCGACCGGACGCACCGGCTGCGCCGCGCAATCAAATCTGGATCATCCCCGTCGCGGGCGGCGAGGCCGAACGCGTGACGGAGGAGGAGGTGGGAGTGGCGCAGTTTCGCTTCTCGCC
>DASVPS010000135.1:0-9535 GCA_036389555.1 Pyrinomonadaceae bacterium | reverse complement strand
TGATCGACAGGCGATCTGCGACTCGCGCCTCCTGCTCGGCGAGACGCACCTGCGGCGCGGCGACCTCGCCCGCTGCGAGGAGCAACTGAGTCCGGTGTTGAGTGAGACGGCGGACACATCGGCCGACCTCGCCGTCTCCGGCGAAGCGCAGCGTCTACACGGCCTGCTCTCGCTCGCGCGCGGCGACCGCATGCTCGCCGCGCAACATTTCGGGCGCAGCGTCTCCATCTACGAAATGCTTGGCGACCGCTATCGCAGCGCACGTTCGCGCTACGACTTGGGTCGCGCCTACGCCGCCGTGCAGCCCGAACGCGCACACGAATGTCTCACCGACGCCGCAGAGACTTTCCGCGAACTCGGCGCGCGCCTCGACATCACGCGCGCCGAAGAAGCCCTCAGCGCGCTTGACCAAACTCCGGGCGGGGGCGACGATGCGCCCGCCGTCGAGCAAACGCGCTTCGACGATCTCACGCATCTGATCTTGCTGCGGCTGACGGACGCCGTCGCCTCGCGCGAACTGCTCTTGCGCGAACTCGCCGCCGTCATCTATCAGGAGACGGGCGCGCGCCGGATTTTGATCGCCGAGCCGGGTGAAGAGGCGCGCGATCACATCGTCGTGGCTCATGGCTGGACGGAAGGCGAGGGCGGGGAACTGTTGGAGCGTTTGCGCCGGGCGGAAAGTGCGGAAGAGAAAGGGCGCGCGGCGCTCGAACATCAGGCGGAGATCATCGAACTGCGCGCGACGAACGCGCCGCACGCGACCCTGCTCGTCTCGCCGCCGGGAGCGGCCACTTTGCCGGGCGGCGTCTCGCTCGATCCGCTGCTGCGGATGGTCGAACTCGGTCTGGACGTTTGCGCCTTTCGCGAGAAGGCGCGCGAAGGTCTCGACGGCGCGGAGCAATCAACGCTCGCCAGCCAGAGTTTCATGCCCGGCTTCATACACTCTTCTCCGGCGATGACGCGCCTCGTCGAAGAAGTACACAAAATCCGCTCCTCCGATGTCACCGTGCTGGTCACGGGCGAGTCCGGTACGGGCAAGGAACTCGTCGCACGCGCCATCCACGCGCTCTCCTCGCGTCGAGCGAAAGTCTTCGTGCCCTTCAACTGCACGGCCGTACCCAAAGAGTTGAGCGATGCCTACCTGTTCGGCTACCGGCGGGGCGCGTTCACGGGCGCGGTGTCGGACTCTCCCGGCGTCATCCGTTCGGCGGCGGGCGGCACGCTTTTCCTGGACGAGATCGGCGACCTCCCGCTCGACATTCAGCCGAAGCTTTTGCGCTTTCTGCAAGAGGGAGAGATACAGCCCTTAGGCGAGCAGCGGCCGGCGAAGGTAGACGTGCGTATCATAGCCGCTACCAACAGCGACCTCGAAGACATGGTGAAAGACGGTCGCTTCCGAGAGGATTTGTATTACCGTCTCAACGTCATTCGCCTGCGCGTCCCGCCGCTTAGGGAGCGTCGTTCGGAAATCCCTACGCTCGTCAATCACTACATCGGCCACTACGCGCAGAAGTTCGGCCGCAGCGACATACGCATCACGCCGGAGACGATAGACCTCCTGATGGTCTGCGACTGGCCGGGCAACATCCGCCAACTCGTCAACGAAATTCAACGCATCATGGCGCGCGCCGAGGACGGCACGCTCATCACGCCCGATCATCTCTCGCCCGAACTCAAACGCATCTCCGCCCCCGTCTCCACGACGAACACGAACCTCGCCGCGTTCGGCTCACTTTCGCCGCACGCGACGGACAATCTCTCGCTCCCGGACGCCGTGGAAGACCTCGAACGCCGCATGATCGCCGACTCCCTGCGCCGCCACAAAGGCAACATCTCACGCGCCGCACGCGAACTCGGCATCACACGCCGCGGCCTCCAACTCAAACTCGGTCGCTATGCCATGAGCGCCACTTCCTGAGTTGAAACCTTTCGCCGCCGCCTCCCGTTATAATCATTGATCTGCCTCGCCCTTGGTAATAGAACTACAAACGTTTCCCCGGCCTGAGTTCGATAGCAGAATTAAGGAGACCCCTGCATGAAACAGCAAGAGAAGGCACACACGGAAACCTCGCACGACGACACACCGAAAGGGAACGAAACACCATTCTTCGCGCGTTTCCTCGAAAGCCAGTACGACGCAGCCGAAACGGGCGCGGAGCGCGACGAAGCCATTTTCACTACACTGAAATACCCTTCCGACCGCGACGAGATCGACCGCCCGCTGGCTCACCTCTAAGCGGCATTGGCGTCTTCTTGCGCGAACTCTTCGGACTCTGACAATTCAAAGACCCGGAGAGCGCCTGCCAACGCCCCGCGCGAGATGAAAGCTAAATCACCGCACTCTTCCCTGAGTGCGCAATAACAGTTAAGGACATCCCGCGCGGGATGTCCTTAACGTCTGTCTTGAAGCTTCAACGAGCCTGACCCGAATCTCTTCTCCGTATGCGGACGAAGCCAAAGCAGGACACAGTGTTGCTGCTCACGCACAGCGGCGACTATTACACGGTGGATCGCGTCGCCGAAGCCCTCGCGCGGCGCGGCGCGAAAACTTTCCGCTTCGACACGGATCGCTTCCCGCGCGAAGTGCGCCTCGCCGCTCAACTCTCCGGCACGGACAATTCCAGCTACACCGTCGAAGACGGCGCGGCGTCGTGCGACGCAGGCGCGGTGCGGGCGGTCTGGGCACGTAAGATGTGGCCGCCGGAGTTGGACGAAAATCTCGACCCGAAGTTTCGACAGATGTGCCTGCGCGAGAGCCTCGCCGCCCTCCAAGGGTTCCTCGATGGGCTGCACGCGGCATGCTGGGTCAACGAACGCGCGCGCGAAGCCGCGGCCGGAAACAAACTTCTGCAACTGCGACTGGCCGCCGCGGCGGGCTTGCGCATACCGCGCACGCTCCTGACGAACGACGCGGGGCGAGCGCGGGACTTCTTTCGCGAAAACGGCGGCGCGCTCGTGGCGAAACTGCTCACGCCGGTCTCGGTCAGCATGGGCGCGGATTCCGGGTTCGTTTATACGAACGAAGTCGGCGCGGGCGATCTGGAAGACGCGGCCGGGCTTCGCCACAGCCCGATGGTCTTTCAGGAACATATTCGGAAATCGCTTGAACTGCGCGTCGCCTACGTCGCCGGGAAGTTCTTCGTCGGCGCGCTGGACGCGAGCCACTCAACCGACGGACGAATTGATTGGCGACGCGCCGCGCCCGGAGAATGCCGCTGGCAGCGAGCAGACATTCCGGCGGAACTCGAAGCACAACTCACGACCCTGATGCGCCGCCTGCAACTCGTCTACGGCGCGATAGACATCATCCGCACGCCGGAAGGCCAACACGTCTTTCTGGAAGTCAACCCCGGCGGCGAATGGGGAATGCTCGAACGCGATCTCGACCTCCCCATCTCGGAAGCCATCGCCGACGCTCTTCTCACCTGAACTTTATGACCGTCCTCATCATCACCCACAGCAACGACAACGAAAGCGTCGCGCTCGTCTCGGAAGCCATCAGGAAACGCGGCGGCAATTCGTTTCGCTTCGACACGGACAGATTCCCGACAGAGGTTCAACTCGTCGCTCAGTACGGTGAAACGCCTGAGAGACTTTCGCTCACAGACGGCCGATTAACGCTCGATCTCAACGATGTGTCGGCCGTCTGGCATCGCCGTCTGAACGTCGCGGGGCGGCTGCCCGGCGAGATGGACACCCAACTCCGGCAAGCCTCACGCGGCGAATCGCGCGCGACCATCATGGGCATGCTCGCAAGCCTCAACGTGTTTCGCATGGACGCCGAGCCGCGCATTCGTCGTGCCGAAAACAAGCAATTGCAAATTCAGGTGGCGCGCGCATCGGGGCTGAACACGCCGCGCACGCTCATCACCAACGACCCGGAAGCCGTGCGCGACTTCGCACGCACCTGCGAGCGCGGGATGATCACGAAGATGCTCTCATCCTTCGCCATCTATGAAGGCGACGCGGAGCAGGTGGTCTTCACTAATCCCGTCGCGCCCGAAGATTTGGACGATCTCGAAGGGCTGCGGCTCTGCCCTATGACTTTTCAGGAACAGGTGTCGAAGCATCTGGAACTGCGCGTCACAATCGTCGGCCACCGCGTGATGGCTGCCGCCATAGACTCGCAAGCGTCTGAGCGCGCCGCACACGATTGGCGGCGCGACGGCGTGCGTTTGGTCAATGCGTGGCAACCTTACACGCTGCCGCCGGAGGTGGAAGAAAAACTGTTGCGCCTGATGGATTACTTCAAATTGAACTACGGCGCGGCCGATCTGATCGTGACGCCCGAAGGCAGCCACGTCTTTCTCGAAGTCAACCCCGTCGGCGAATTCTTCTGGCTCGAACAGCAGCGTCCGGGGCTGCCCATCTCAGAGGCCATCGCAGGCGTGTTGCTCGGCCTCTCAAAACGCAGGTGACAAGGGGGCGGTGTAGGGAAAAGAGAAAGAGGTCAAAGGGAAAGGAAAAGGGTAAGAGGAACAGGGAAGACAGGAATCACACAGACCTTTCGTCTTCCCCTTTCTCCCTTTACCATTTTTTCTTTCCCTTCATTTCGTGTTCTCCGCCAGTATGTTGCAGAAGAGCGCGCCCTGTTCGATGGCGTCTTCGAGGGCTTTGTGCGTGTGCGGAAGGTCGTCGAACCAGTGGCGCGGCATGTTTGCTTTGACCGTGTGGCGAAACTCTTTTTTGAGCACCGCCATCGCATAGGATTTGATGTCGAGGCCGATGAAGGAGAAGGGACTCTCGCCCGCGAACTTGTGCAGATACCACTGCACGAACATGTAATCGAAGACGACCGGATAGGCGACGAAGACGGGTTGGCCGGGCAGAGCCTTGAGCCATGCGACGTAGTTCTTCATGGCCTCGGCGGGCGGCTGCAAATCTTCGCGACAGGCCGCCCAGGCCTCCGGTTGCGTCTTCCACCAGTCCATCGTTTCGGGATGGCCGCTCGCGCCGGGGAGCGTCTCAAGGTTGGCGGTGAACGTGCCGACGAGGGTCTTGTCGGCGAGATAGGCGGCGGAGCCGAAACTAAGCATGGAATGATGGCCGGGGATCGGCCCGTCGGTTTCCACGTCCGTGCTCACGTAAATTTCCTTCATGTTGTTAACCTTGAGGCAAACTAAAAATATCAGGCCGAACCGGCGCGCTGACGTTAGCGGATGAAGAGAAACTAAGAGACGGTCGCATTCCGTTGCGACCGTCTCTCGTTTCGAGTGCGTTCAAAGTTGTCGGTTAAAGCTCGACGTTTATGCTTCGGGCGTCGGCTTCTTCGTGCGCGGCGTGGAGGATTTCGAAGCGCCCTTGCGCGACGGCGCGGCGGCCTTCGGCGTTTTGCCCGAAGCCGCGCGCGAACTCTTCGCGGGCGCATCAGGCGACGCCCCTCCTGCGTCTACGCTTTGGCCGAGGATGCCGGAGACGGCGTTGGCCGCGCCCTCCACGAGGTCTGTCACGCCCGCCGCAATGTCGGCCGCGATCTCGCGCCCCGATTCCGGGATGAGCGCGGAGACGGACTGTTGTGCGGCGGAGGCGGCCGCAGACATCGCCTGCGCGGCCGATTCGACGGGGCGCGGGTTGAGCATCGCGTCCCAGCGATAGCGAACTTCGGTCTGCGGCTCGGCGAGGCGTTTGAAGACGAGGTTGACGACCGTGTCCGTCACCCAGTTGTGATAGAACTCGCCGACCGACACGAGTTCGGCGTCGGGTGCAGGGTTCATGAAATCAATCGCGTAGGGGATGCCGTCCTTGATCGCAAACTCGACCGTGTTGATGTCGTAGCCGAGGGCGCGGCAGAGCGTGCGCACGTCGTTCGTGATGCGCTCGGCGAGTTCGACCGAGAGGTAGTTCGGGTCTTGGATGTACTGCTCGCCGGAGAGATAGGGCTTGCGCGGGTCGTAGGGCATGATCATCACTTCTTCCTGCCCGATGCAGTAGCAACGCACGAACTGGTCGAAGGCGATGAACTCCTGTAGGGTCATGCAGAGCGTGCCGGTCGTGTCGTAAACCTGCCAGAGTTCCTCCATCGAGTTGACGCGCGAGACGTTCTTCCAGCCGCCGCCGTCAAAGGGCTTGATGATGGCGGGCATGCCGACGTAGTCCACGATGCCCTGCCAGTCGAGCGGGAATTCGAGGTTGCGCAGGGACTCGCTCGTGATGCCTTCGATGTAATCTTTCTGGGGCAGAAGCGCGGTCTTCGGGATGGCAACGCCGAGTTTGACGGCCAGCGAGTAGTTGAAAAATTTATCGTCCGCCGACCACCAGAAAGGGTTGTTGATGATCTGCGTGCCTTCGAGCGCGGCGCGCTTGAGGAAGGCGCGATAGAAGGGCACTTCATGCGAGATGCGGTCGATGATGATGTCGTAGCGGCGTCCCTCGTCGAGGCGGACGCCGCCGACCTGGACGTATTCGGCGACCACTTCGCCCCCGCCGCGCTCGTTAATCCGGTCAATCAATGCCTGCGGAAAAGTCTTTTCGCGGCCGACTAAAATACCAACAGTCTTCACTTTTTTAATATCCTTTCAAAAAAATAACAGTTGACGAGAGACAGGCGGCCGTTGTCAGGGAAGTTAAAGTTCATCTCGCCCGTCCCCTGCCGTCTGTCGCGTCCTGATGAAAACTGAACACTCTAGCCGCACGTTTATGTAGTTGTCAATGAACAGCGGACATCGGTAGTGTCCTAATAGTGTGTTGCTAGGATTTAGGGCGTTTGAAGATTAATATAACCTCTGCATGATATTCATCTACTACGGCCTCGACGAGTTCAAACCCTTTCTCGCCTTGATGGTCTAGTATTAAAAGCATTTCACCGGAAGCAGACCTATCAGTGTCCATCGGTAAGTTAATTGCACTATATTCCCACTTCTGCATGATGATTCTCCTTTAAGCAAGTAGGCTTACAGTTAAATAGTGTGTTGCCGGATTTTAGTGCTTAGGTTTGCTTGGTAGCTTATCGGGCAAGTCTAATTTATCGTTTAACAATACGTCGGTACAAATCCCTGCTAACCGTGCGTAGCCTAAAATTACAGGTAGTGACGGCTCTCCCACCCCTGACTCATAATCTGATATTCGACTCTGTGTTAGGTCTACTTTTAAAGCTCTGATTAATTCGTTTTGAGATAGACCTAAACGCTGTCTAACCGTTGCCAGTTTCTTAGCAAGCTTTTTCGGTTTAGGTCTTGCCTTTGCGCCCATCAGGAGTGACCTCCTGACAGGTTGCAGCTAATCGGATATACGATTAGACTGTCGCCGTTATGTTTTTTCGCCGTGAGTAAGAACCTCTCAACTCTAACGGCGATGCTCATTTACTCCTTTGAGGTTGAGGTGAGCTACGCATAACCGTCACTAATTTTCAATAACTGAACGCGCGCCATCTTACCAGACCGCGCGCGAGTTCGTCTTGCCCCTGCTTGCCTTGCGTCGCCTGGCAGGGGCGCGCGGGGCTTGTGGTGCAAGGACAGCACACGCCCCGCCATAATCCTATGCCTCACATCCTGCTGGTCGAAGATACAGAGATGGTCGCCGATGCCGTGCGCGAGATGCTTGAGGCGGAAGGCTGGCACGTCGAGACGTGCGCCGATGGCTCTCTGGCTTTGGGATTGATCCAGAGTGCGGCACACTATGATCTGCTTCTGTTAGATAATGAACTGCCGCGCCTGAATGGACTGGAACTGACAAAGAGAGCACGCAGGCTGGAGCATCGCAAGCAGACGCCGATCATTATGATCTCGGCTACCGAGTGTGGAAGTGCGGCACGACGCGCGGGCGCGGATGCTTTCATTAGAAAGCCGGAAGGCATCGGGCGCATGGTAGAGATTATCACCCGCTTGCTTAATACGTCCGATATTGGGAGTGACCGCGTTGCGGGGGGGCGTTAAAGTCAATAAATATCGGGCATCCGAACTATCTGTTTCCCGCATCAATATTCGTGAGCGGATTTTAACTATCCGGCAACTGTTTTTTAGAGGGTGTTTCTGTGTTACAGTTCGCCGTTTGAATTTGGCCGATTCTTCACTCCCGATCTCGTTTAACAAAAGGTTTTTAAGGAGATGTTACTAGTGTTGCGACGCTTCCAACTGCTTGCGTTAGCGGTCGTGCTGCTCGGCGCGGCCGGCCTCTCGCGCCCCACGTTCGCCCAGACCCCGCCAACCGACCAACCCGCCGTGCCGACCCCGACGCCGGAGTTGAAGGTTGATAAAAAAATCCAACTCGTCACGGGCAAGGATGCCCAGATGCCGACCGCCGAGCAGGTCGTCGAGACGGCGATCATCGTCTACAGCAACGGCGGCGGCCGCCCTTTACTGGCACAGGTCAGGCGCAACGGCGTCGAGCGCGGGAAGGTGACGCGCACGGTGAGCGACGGCCGCGTCGAAGAGTCGAGCTACGAGCAGCGGTTCGTGCGCGGCGAGACGGCGGGCAAAGACAAGATTCGCGTGGATCAAAAGATGCCCACGATGGAATACGCACTCGTCTTCAACGAAGGGCGCATCTGGGGCGTCATCAACGGCACGGCCTTCACGCCGAAGCAGGACACGACCGCGGAATTTCTCTCGCAGGCGCAACACGGCATTGATGCGCTCCTGCGTTACAAAGAGAACGGTTCGACCCTCACCTTCGTCGGCAAAGAAAAGATGAAGGGGCTTGACCTGTGGGTGATCGACCTAACGGACAAGGACAAGAGCCGCACGCGCTACTATCTGAGCGCGAACCCGGACATCCGCAAGAGCGCGCGCGTCCTCTGGCTCGAATACGAGGAGACGCCGCCCGACGGCGGTGCGCCGAGCAAGTATCGCCGCACGTTCCACGACTATCGCTATTCGCAGAATACGCTCGTCCCCTACCGCTCCGTCCTCTACCGCGACGACAAACAGGTGCAGGAAGCGCGCGTGCAGACCGTCACCTACGGCATCAAAATGGACGAGAGTTTCTTCCAGAACCCGGAAGCGGCGACCAACTGACAAGGCCGCCGCCCGGCGCCGCACCCGGAGTCTTAAAATTTATCGCGAGAGGCCGCGACCTAAAGGGTTGCGGCCTCTCTTTTTTTGGCCGCCCGCGCAAAAATTGACGCTATAGATTTAGACTTGCCGCTGTGCTAGTATCCGGCCGCCTTCGCCCGAACTTCGTCAGCGCAACATCACTCCGGCACAGGAGGAGGAGGAGCATCTTGCCCGGCCTTCATCATTCCGAGGATTCGACGCTACTCCACGCGCTCTCACAAAACTACCCGACGGCCGACGCCGCGCTGGCCGAAGCCGCCGCCCTCAGCGCCGCGCTGTCTCTGCCGAAGGGCGTCGTCCACGTCGTCAGCGACGTGCACGGCGAGTATAAAAAACTCCGACACATCATCAACAACGCCTCCGGCAGCCTGCGCGCGCTCGTCTCTGAACTCTTCAGCGGCAGATTGAACGAAGCGGAGCAGCAGGAGTTGCTGGCCGTCCTTTATTACCCGCGCGAGTTGATGGAGCACCTGCACGGGCGCATGAACGACCGGGAGGCGCGGCGCGAGTGGGTGCGGAGCGTGCTCCGTCGGCAGTTCGAGATC
>DASVPS010000134.1:0-13570 GCA_036389555.1 Pyrinomonadaceae bacterium | reverse complement strand
GGCGGCGATGCGTCAGGGTTCGCATCGCCGCCCGTGTTTCGGTGCCGTCGGATAAATCCGTCCGCTATTGATTGTCGCCCACGCCGGCCGATTGGTTGAGCACGAGCCGGAAGGTCGTGTTCTTTTCCAGACGCAGGTTGTTGCCCGTGAGCGAAAGCGTCGAACCGCCTTCGGCCGTCACGCTCGTCGATTCCGAGATGCGTATGCCGCTGACGGTGCGCCCGACGCTGTTCGTCGCGCTGCCCACCGCGCCCGTCGCGCCGGAGACGGTATCGCCCGCCGCGCGCGTCGTCGTGTCGAGGACGCCGCCCGCCGTGTTCGTCACGCCGCCGAGCAAGCCGCCGCCACTGTTTGAGCCGCCGCTTCTGCTGCTGCCGCCGCGCGCCGAAGACGTGCTGCGCAGGTCTGAGTCCGCGCCGAAGTCGTCGCCGGAAGTGTGCGCGTGCGCGTTGGCCTGTGTGATGGAGGTGATCGTGGCCGAGATGGGCGTGGTGAGCGAACCGCTTTCCAACCTGTCGAAGACAAGGCCGATGCGCGATTCCGCGTTCGACTTCGTGCGCTGTTGCACGTCTGTCACGCGGCCGACGAGCCGCGCGCCCTTCTTCGCCAACACCTGCCCGTTCGATTTGAGCGTCTCGGTCGTACGCAGCACCACGCGGTCGCCGACCCGAGCCTTGCGCGCGTCGAGCGTGCTTTCCAGTTGCGCCGCGAGTTGCGTGCCCGAAGCGATTTGCAGGCCGCCGTCGCCGCTGCTTTGAACGGACGAATTGTTGCTGCCAACCGTGCGCGCGCGCGTGCGCGTCTCCTGCGCCGACGCGGTTAAGGCCGCGCCCGTGAGCGCGATGAGCGTTGCGAGTTGGAAGAATGTTTTTTTCATAATCCCTCAACAGTTTCCCGCGTCGCCGCCCGGAGGGGTGCGCGCGTCATCTGGTTTCAACAGGGGAGATGCAAGTTGATTACATCCCGGCGGCTCGCGCGACTTGAGGCCACACACTCCGGCCGCCGGCTTTTTGAACTTATGTCGGGAACTTCGATGCCCACATCATAGAGAGAATGAGCCGCAGGCTGTGTTGCGATTCGATTATGATTTGCGGGAAGGAGACAAGGGCGAAAACAAAGCGCTCTCTCAGCGGAGAGACAGGGTAAAGCCGCGGAGTTGACGCGAAGAAATTATATCTTCTCCAAAGTCAACTTCGCGTCCCTTCCGACTCTCCGCAGAGAGAGCGCCTGAGCCGCAGTTGTACGCGGGCTGGAATTTGTCAGGAGCAACCGGGATGACCGCAGCTACAGGCGATTTCGGTAATCCCCGTGTCGCTCGCGTTCTCGCAGTATTCGCTGCAATAGTCGCTGTCTTCGGCCGCCGCGCAGTCGCACAAATTGTGCTTACATCTCTTGCCGTCGTCTGCCATTGTCCCTCTCTCCTTGTTGCTCTGGTTAAAGGGTTGGGGGCTGTCCGTGTAGAGTTAGATTCTCTTCCCTCGCCGCGTGAAGGTCAAGACGCCCCGGCCGTGTGCCTGCGCGCGGCAGATGATCTACGGCACGGGGTTGACGACGATCCGAACGCGCTCGTTGCCGACGATGATCTCAAGCGGGTTGCCGATTTGCAGCGGGAGCGTCTTGCCGTTGATGTCGATTTCGAGGCGCGGCATGACCGACGACGGAGAGGTCGCCACGGCGGGCACAGCCTGCTGCGTCGGTGTTGCGGTATCGGTCGCAGGCAGCGCGTTGCCCTCCGGTTTCGCCACGTCCGTCGAACGTGTCAGCAGGTTGATGGCGACGATGCGCCAAGTCGTGGGCGTACAGGTCAGGCGCAAGCCCGGCGTGTCCACCTCTGCCACTTCGCCGACGGCCAGCGTCCCGACCTTCCACAAACCTTCGCCGCAGCGCACGCCGCCCGCGTCATAAAAGGTGGCCGAACCGGAGACGTAGTTGTAGAAAAAACCGCTGCGATTTTCGATGTTGATGAGGACGTTGCGCGTCGGGGCATCCTGCATGCCCGCGAGCGCGATGGTGCGAAGCCTGCCGCCGAGCGCGACGCGCCCCGCCACATCGAAAGCCGTCGCCGCTTCCGTCAACGCGACGCGCGGCTCGCCACCCGCCGCCGCCCCGGATTCGGCGGGCGCAGTTTGCGCGCTCGCGCTCACCACACCACACACAGACAAGACGAGCGCCAGACGAAACACTTTAAAGATTGCTTTCACTTTTGCCCTTCCCTTCCCCACATACAAAATTTTTAAGTTCGCCGCACGACGGCGATGATGTGCGTCCCGCCGTCGAGCGCGCCCGGTTGGCGACAGGCATCGCGTTCCCAATCGAAGAACTTTTTCCAGAGCACGGGGTCGGCCTCGATCTCTGCGAGCGCGTCGTGATTGTTGACCGACAAAAAGTTGGCGGCGGACGCGGCGACGATTGTACACGAATGCCGCCAGAGCAATGCCTCGAATTCCGCCCAGCGGTACATGTGGCAGACGTGCCCCGCCCCGATCTCGCCCACCTGATCGCCCGTGTCGAGCACGTGCTCAACTTCTGCCAGACTCCGCTCGCGCGCCCACTTGACGACGCCGGGCAAATATTTTCGCGTCGCGCCCATGAGCGACATCACGCTCAGGAACAGATGCCCGCCGGGCTTCAAGACGCGCAGCAGTTCGCCGAGCGCGTCGTCCGCACGCTCCAACACGTAACTGAGGGGGCCGCCGTAAGCGACCGCCGCATCGAACGTGGCCGTCGCAAATTCCGACAAGTCAACGAGGTCTAAAACTTTCCACGCTGCGACCGAACCGGCGTGCCCGGCCGCGCCGACCCGCGCGCGATTGTGTTCGAGTTGCACGGCGGAGAGGTCGCCGACCGTGATGCGCGCGCCGAGTTTCGCCAGTTCAATCGTGAACCGCCCCGGCCCCGCGCCGATTTCCAACACCTCTTCGCCCGCCCCTATGAACTGTTCCAGAAACTCTCTATGCAAATGAAAACTGACGCGGCTCTCCACGTCCGTATCGAGCCGCGTCCATTCGCGCTCGCCGTAGTTGTCGAAATAATCGCCGATCAGGCCGGCGTCGTAGTACACGTTCATCAACCTCACCCCCGCCGAAATCAAAGCCGAGCGCGGCGCTCAAATTTACCCCGCCCGCGCTCAAACGTCTTACGTCGGCCGCCACCTGAAATGTTCGCGCCCGCGCGCCGGTAAAAGGGCGACGAATTTGAGCGCATGTCCGGTTGAGCAGCGGTGCGCAAGCCGTCTCGCCTTTGGGAACGCTCTTTGCACTAGGGGCTTTCGAAATCGCGTCGGCGATGCAAAATCATACACAACATGGAATGGACTGATGTTCGTTTCTCGGTTTTTTCCAGGTTGTGAAGCGGAAAAATTTCATACGTGCAGAAGGGGAGATAACAGATGGCAAATTCGACAGGTACGACTCAGAAGCGCTCGCAGGTGGTGACGGGCATGTTCAGGGACAGGGACAGCGCCGAGCGCGCCTACACCTCACTTTCCGACCGCGGCTACAGCAAAGACGACATCAACGTCATCATGTCGGACGAGACCCGCAATAAATATTACCCGGAGGGCAGCGACGCGGCCGACACGGAACTCGGCTCGAAGGCGCTCGAAGGCACGGGCACGGGCGCGGCCATCGGCGGCACGACCGGGGCGATCCTCGGCGCGATTGCCGCCATCGGCACGTCGGTCGCCTTGCCCGGACTCGGCCTGCTCGTGGCGGGGCCGCTGGCGGGCGCACTCGTCGGCGCGGGCGCGGGCGGCGCGGCCGGCGGCTTGATCGGCGCGATGGTCGGCTCGGGCATCCCCGAAGACCGCGCGAAAGAGTACGAGGCGGGCGTGAAAGAGGGCGGCATCGTGATGGGCTTCAACCCGCGTTCGGACGAAGACGCCGAATATTTCGAGCAGGAGTGGAACAGCAACAAGGCCGAGGGCGTCTATCGCGGCGAGACGACGATCCCGGTGGTCGAGGAAGAGTTGCATGTCGGCAAGCGCGAGGTGGAGCGCGGCGGCGTGCGCGTCGAGAGCCGCGTGGAGGAGAGGCCGGTCACGGAAGAGGTACACCTGCGCGAGGAGCACGTACACGTCGAACGCCGCCCGGTTGATCGTCCGGTGACGAACGCCGACGAGGCTTTCCGCGAAGGCACGCTCGAAGTGACGGAGCGCGCCGAAGAGGCCGTCGTCGGCAAGACGGCGCGCGTCGTCGAAGAAGTGGTCGTCGGCAAGCAGGTCGAGGAGCACACGGAGACCGTCCACGATACGTTGCGGCGCACGGACGTTGACGTGCAAGAGGTCAACTCGAATAAGACGACCCGTACGGATCGTGATCGGTAAGAACGCGACGAGTGAGTGCGTGCCGGAAGTCGTTTGACGGTCGGCGCGTGCCTGATGCCGGGCGACGATGCCCCTACCCGACGAGGGCGCGCGTCGTCCGGCGTTACCACATCACGGCGCGGCGTGCGACTTCCCCGTTTGTGCGGGACGCCGGGCAATGCGGCCGGTTCACGAAACAGGCGTTTAAGGAAACAAAGGGCGATCAGGATGGACGGCGACAAACTTCCGGCAAACGACTCCGAGCCGGAGGCGCGCGACGCGGCGCAGCGCAGCGTGCGGCCGTTTGAATTCGAGCCGAACGCGCGGCGAGCGACGCCGACGACGCGGCGCACGGTCGGCATCTACGAGCGCCCGGCGCAGCGTGCGCGTTTATCGCTCCCGCTCGTCGTCATCTTGATCTTGTCCGCGCTCGTCTCCGTCGTCGCCGCCGCGCGGTTTCTGTTTTAAGAGAGAGCGGCCGGAGTCTCGGCAAACGCAGAGAAAGGAATTAATGATGAGTCAAACGAGAGCCTCAGCAGCAGCAGGACAGAAAAGCGCAATCGTCACCGACCGCGACGGCCTGCGCGGGCGGATCGACACCGACGCGACGCAGACGCGCGAGGGCGGCCGCCCCGAAGTGCTCGTCCATCTCGATAACGGGCGGCAAGCCCTCGTTCCCGTGGACGAGTTGGTCTTACAGAACGACGGCAGCTTCACGCTCCCCTTCAGCCTCTCCGAACTCGCGACGCCGCAGGAAGTGGAGGGACGGCGCGAGGTTGGCGCTGAGGTGAGCGATGAAACGCTCGTCAATTCTAATCACACGCGCAATCGCACGCGCGAAGAGGAACGCATCGTGATGCCCGTCGTGGCCGAGACGCTCGACGTGCAGAAGCGCAAGGTGGAGACGGGCGGCGTGCGCATCAAGAAGATCGTACACGAGCGCGAAGAGGTGGTGGACGAGCCTCTGATGCGCGAAGAGGTGCAGGTCAAGCGTGTGCCCATCAACCGTGTGGTTGATGCGCCCGTGCCCGTGCGCCACGTCGGCAACACGATGATCATCTCGCTGCTCGAAGAAGTGCTGGTGGTGGAAAAGCGTCTGATGTTGAAAGAGGAACTGCACATCACGAAGGGCGAAATCGAAACTTACAAGCCGCAGCGCGTGACGCTGCGGACGGAAGAGGCGGTGGTCGAGCGCGTCGGCGACGACGACATTGATACACAGTTGCCGCGAGGACGTGTGGGCAGCCCATAGCCGGCGGCGTCTAATCGGGTTTGGAGAGCATTTCGTTCGATGAAGCGTTGAATTTGGTGCGGTGTTTGAATCTCACAGAGCGCGCCCAAACGGGGCTGTGCCGAAGAGAAGCAGAAAGGGGAGTAACAAATGGCGAAAACTGTGATCGGGTTGTTTGATAATCGCGCCGAAGCGCAGAGCGTGGTGCAGGCACTGGTGAGCGAGGGCTTCCGGCGCGACGACATCAGCGTCATGTCGAAGAAGAACGAGGAGACGGACAAACGGCCGGGCGAGACGGTCGCTTACGTCGAAGAGGATGGTGAGGAACAGATCAAAGATATGGCGATGGGCGCAGGCACGGGCGCGGCCATCGGCGGCCTCGCGGGTCTGCTGCTGAGCCTCACGTCGCTCGCGATTCCGGGCATCGGGCCGGTGCTGGCGGCCGGGCCTCTCGCCGCCATCATCGCGGGCGCGGGCATCGGTGCGACGGCCGGCGGGCTGATCAGCGGCCTGACGCGACTCGGCGTGCCCGAAGAGGACGCCAACTATTATGCCGAAGGCGTGCGCCGCGGCGGCACGCTCATCAGCGTGGATGCGTCGGACGAGCAGGCCGAGCGCGCCGTGGCGATCATGAAGCAACACGGCGCGGTCGAGATCGACAAGCGCGCCGCCGAATGGCGCGACGAAGGCTGGAGCGGTTTCGACGCGAGCGCCACGCACACAGCTTTCAACGCTTTCGCGGGCGGTGGCGACGCGAACGCTTCCGCATCGGAAGTGACGGCGGAGCATCAACGCCTGGCGGCCGAACCGCGCGGCGCGCAGGGACAGGTGGCCGTGCCCGTCGTAGAGGAGCAGTTGCAGGTCGGCAAACGCGAGGTGGAGCGCGGCGGCGTGCGCTTGCAGACGCACGTCACGGAGAAACCCGTCGAGGAAAGCGTCGAACTGCGCGAGGAACACGTCAACGTCGAGCGTCGCCCCGTCGACTACACTTTCCACGGCACGGAGTCGGAGGCTTTCAAAGAGTCGCTCGTCGAGATCAGGGAAGCTTACGAAGAGTTGGTCGTGAAGAAGAAGGCGCGCGTGGTCGAAGAAGTGGTCGTCAACAAGGACGTGGAACAGCGCACCGAGACCGTCCACGAAACGCTGCGGCGCACGGACGTAAACGTCGAGCCGATAGACCCGGGCAAGGCGCGCGGCGCGAGCGCGTCGGCACAGGGCGATGATCCGCTCGATCTTTAGGGCGACGATGCGCTCGTTCTGTGAACGAGAGTTGAACACATCAGGGCTGGAAATTTTCGCGGCTGCGGCTGCTTTACAATCACAGGGAGGATGCTTCGATGACGAACAACGAAAGGTTTTCTAAATTCATGAGGGTCGGCCTGCTCAGCCTGACCCTGCTGGCGAGTGCCGGCGCGACGGCGGCACAAAACAACGACAATCGTGTGGCGGACAACAGAGACGACGACCGCCGCGTGGCCGTCAGAGACAACCGCGACGACGACACGGACTGGGGCTGGCTCGGCCTGCTCGGTCTCGCCGGGCTGCTTGGCCTGATGCCGCGCAAGAAACACGAAGTTCACGTACGCGACACACCCGACGCGCGCGACCGCAACGCGGGCGACCGGAGGTAGTTAAACTCGACGGCGCGACCGTAATCGCAAGCGACAAAGCAGGGCATCGAGAGGCGACTCTCGATGCCCTGCTCTTTTTACTCATACGGCAGCCTGCATGTGCCGTTAAAAACACCAGTCAAGATGTTAGAGGGTAACTATTCCCCAGCGCATCTGTGTGTGTGATGCTGCTGCCCGGAAGAAGCTTATCAGGGAAGACGACGAGGATCATCTGATCCGGCAATTTCGCCGAAATGGTCAGAAATCCCTCCAGAGCGGGGACAGCGTAAAGGGCAGCACCGAGTTCTTGTGTCGGCGCAGTACCTGTCGGGACTGTCACCGAGGTAGAAGTGCTACGAAGTTTGAACCCACGCCAGTCGCCTGTCAGTTCCTGCGCGTTGGTATCGAAGATTAATTGCTCGCGGAGATTTGTCAGGTCTGTGAGATTGTTCAAGGTAACGGTCACATTGAGTATGGTGGCTGAACGTTTCGGGTGCGACACAAGACCGCCCGGCGTGCGGGGCGACCCGAATAACGCTTGCACCTCGAAGAGAGCAAGCACGGAGTTTTCGGCCAGATAGAGTACGGGGAAGGACGGCGCAATCGGTGAAGCATCGTTAAACCGTCCGGGCACTGTTTTGGTGTGCGCAACGTTGAGCGCGGTAGTTATGAATCGTGGAGGGATGGCACGATACCAAACGCCGCCGTGCGGGCGCATGCTGAGTTGCGCCGAGAGGGTGTGGTGTAACGGGATTTTCACGTCGGCATGCCGAGTTTGATGGCATCCAGAAGATTACGTACCTGCAATCTTCCCTCCGTGCCCGACTTAATCAAGTCCCGGGGTTTCTTTCCGCCCAACTGGTCATTCGGAGTTTCCAGCCACGCCGGCTCAATCGGATCGTTCAGGTCATCGGAAAACACTGAGTTTATATCTTCTAACAACTCTCTCTCGGTCGGCGGATTATATAGTTGTTGTGCCATAAGCCGTCCTTTTAAATCCTGAAGGAGTACCACCTCATCGCCGTAAACTTATAACCTCGCATGGGAGAAATCAAGTATTTTACCGCACCATCATCCCCTTTTCCGGGCTAATGACGGGCATGAAGCGCGCGCCGTAGGGCAACACGTAACCGTGCGCGTCGCCGCCGACTTCCGCGAGCGCCTCCGCAATCGTCTGCGCCGGGGTCATGCGCATGCGGCGCACGTCCGTCCCGTCGAGTTGGGAGACGAGGCGGACGTTGAAGCGCTCGGCTTTCGTTAACAGCGCCCACGCCGTCTGACCATTGACGGCGTAGGCGTCGCGCAGCGAAGCGGCGAGCGCGTGCGAGTTGTCGGCGTCGAACCAGCGCAGGAAATCTGCGCGCCCCGTGCCGTCGGCACACTCAGCCAGAAGGATGATCGTGCCGCCTTCGGCGCAGGCGTGCGCGGCCATGTCGAGCGTCTTGTGCGCCTGAATCAGGTTGATGTCGTGCGGCCAGCCGCCGCAAGATGCGACGACGAGCGGGCGCTTCTCCACGATCCTGATCGTGTGCGCGTCCGCGTATTCGGCGCAGGCGAGACGGTGCGCCACGCGCCAGTCGCCGCAGTAGAGGCGCACGGCCATGCCGCGCTCGTCCGTCCAGGTGTTGATGAGAAACGAAGGCGCGATCTCCGCCGCGATGCGCTCACACTCTTCGTGTACGGCGTTGCCGTCGAGCCGCCCCGTGCCGACGCCCGCGCGCCGCCCGCCCGTCTCGAAATCTAAAGCCTGCAAGTGGGTGGCGGCGATGGTGCGCGCGGAGGCGAGGCCGGGGCAGATGCTTTTACGCCCGCCCGTGAAGCCCGCGAAGTAGTGGAAGCCCACGGCGCCGGTGAGGATGACGTGATCGTGTTCCGTGAGCGCGCGGTTGAGTTCGATGGGCGTGCCGCGTTCGGTCGTGCCGAGTTGGACGTGTTGCGCCGCATCAACTGCATCGTGGTCGAGCGTGCGTATGCGTTGGAGGACGAAGGGCGTGAGCAGTTCGCGCCGCTCGGCGGCGGAGACGGGGCGATGGATGCCGGTGGCGAAGATGATGCGCAAATCGTGGGGCGCGACGCCGAGTTGGACGAGACGCCGGACGAGCAGGTTGACGACCTGCCCGCTCGCCGTCGCGCGCGTCGCGTCCGAGACGACGATGAGCACGCTCTCGTTCGGCGAGATGATGTCTTCGAGCGGCTGCGAGTCGAGCGGGTCGTCGATGAGCGCGCCCATCTCCGCGTCCGAGAGCGGCGGCGCGACTGCCTCTTCGTCCGGCGCGAGAATTTGAAAGCGCCCTTCATCGGCAACGAAAGAAATTTTGCCCCGCCCGTAACCTAATTCGATATTCGCCATAACATTCAAAGGGGAAGGGGGAAAGGTCAAAGGTGAAAGTGAGAACTGGAGATCGCCCCGTTCTCTCACCCCTTCCCATCCCTGCCCTTCCCCTTTGCCCCTTCCCTTTTGACCTGTACCCCAAAGTTTTAAATACCGAACCGCACGAGCGCGCCTTCGATCACGTTGAGCGAAGCGAAATCCGCGCCGCCCGCTGACGAGCGCGCTTCGGCGAGCCAGCGGCGCAGGCTGCGCGCGTCGTCGAGCGTCGGGATGCGACACGCGCCCGTCAGGGCGAGCGTCACCAGATGATCCGGCGCGCCGTGCGTGACGAGTGCGGCCTGCAACGCCGCCTGCTCGCGGAGGTCGAGTGTGAGCAGAAGATTGATTTCCATAAAAGTGCAGAGGCTAGAGGTCAGTGGTCAGTGGTCAGTGGTCAGTGAAAGATAATTGTTTTTACTAACCTCTGACCTCTAATCTTTAGTTGAGCTGAAACAAGCCGTACCCGCGTGGCAGAAGTGGAAGGTTTCGTCCTCGAAATCTTCGGTCTCCATTTGCAGCGTCAGGTGGTCAAGGCCGAAGCGGTCGTGAAGTTTGACGCGCAACTCTTTGAGCAGTTCGGGCTGTACGACCGTATGCGCGTGGACGACGTGAGCGCTCAGGGCTTCGCGTCCCGAAGTGATCGTCCAGACGTGCAGGTCGTGGACGCCGTGGACGCCCTCGGTCGTGCGGATGGCCTCTTCGACCGAGGCGAGGTTGATGTGCGCGGGCGTGCCTTCCAACAGCACATTCGTCGATTCCCTGATGAGGTGCCACGAACTCCAGACGATGAGGAGCGCGATCCCCGCACTGAACAGCGCGTCCGCCTGATACCAACCGTAGGCCGACATCAACACGCCCGCGATGATCGCGCCGACCGAGCCGAGCGCGTCGCCCATGATGTGCAGCCACGCGCCGTGTACGTTCAGGTCGTCGTGGTGGTCGCCGTGCAGCAGCCACGCGCAGACGAGGTTGGTGAAGAGGCCGCCGACGGCGACGACGATCATTACGTTGCTCTCAACTGCGCGCGGGTCGTGCCAGCGTTCGTATGCGTGATAGAAGATCAGGAGCGCCATCACAACGAGCGCGACGCCGTTGACGAGTGCGGCGAGGATTTCCAGACGATGATAGCCGAAAGTTTTACTCGGCGTGGCGGGACGCGCCCCGAACCAGACGGCCATCAAAGCGAGCGCGAGCGCGGCCACGTCCGTGAGCATGTGCCCGGCATCGGCGAGGAGCGCGAGCGAGCCAGTCCACCATCCGCCGAAGGCTTCGGCCAACATGTAGAGCGCGGTCAGCGCGAGCACGATCAGCAGACGACGGCGACTGCGTTCGGCGCGCGCAGAGAGGTGCTCGTGATGCGCGTGCCCGCCGCCGTCGTGGCGGTGTTGCTGGTGCTGCTGCTCTTGTGCTGGTAGCGCGTTCATCTCTCACACCGCGTCCGAGGCCATAAACTTAAAGCCGTATGCGCCTGTAAGATTACAAGCGCATACGGCAATGGTCAACAAAGTCCGGGCGTTAGTTTGGGGCGCACGGCCGCGCCCACTCCAGCTCAGGCTTTGGAAGGGCTTTTAAATAACTTATAGGCCGACACCGAGCCGACGAGGAGCCAGAAGAGCAACACCGCCGGCTTCGAAGGGGTCGAGCCGGCGAGGCCGACGAACAGCATGAAGGCGGAGAACAGAAGGGCGAGAGCGAGGAAAGCTTTACTCATTGATTGAAGTCCTTTCGGGCGAGAGTGTGGGCAGGTCGGGAACGCATCCGGGGCTTCGACGCGCCGCCGGAAGGCTCCCGGCCGCGCTTTAGAATTCGGCGACCTGCAAGGCGCGGTTGAAGTCGCGATAGAGTTCGTTGAAGTTGCGTATGGCGCGTTCCAGGACGTAGGGCATCTCTTCGATCTCGGAGTGGTTGATCGTCAGGTTCGCATGATTGACGAAGGCCGCGTGCTGGTCGCCGCTGCGCACATCGGGCAGGAGATGTACGAAGAAGAGGCGACGCCGCGCGGCGGGTCTGAGCGCGGAGACTTCGCGTTTGATGAAGGCCGCGCCCTGCTCCTGCTGGTCGAACTGCGGGTCGAGCAGCACGACATCCATCTGGTCCTCGCGCATGCGTTCGATGGCCTGCGTCGTGTCTTCCGCCACGTAGGCCTCGTAACCGTTTTCGACGAGCGCGCGCGCCACGGCGAAGCGGTGCTCATCGCTGGCGCAGATGAGCGCGCGCCGGTCTCGGAAGCCGTGACCCGACGCAGAAGACTTCGACGCCACGGCGGCCGTCCCCATCGCGCGCTGAAAGAGCGAGGCGAGCAACTGCGCCGCATCTTCTCTGTCGTCGGTCGCCGCGTTTTGAGGCGAACTGGCCGCGTCGTCGTCGGGTTTATAAGCCGGGGCGGGGCGTGGGCGCTCGAAGCGCGAACTGCCCGCCGCAGTGCTCCCTTCCAGACCGGCCGCGCCCTGCTCGGCCGCCGCCGTCTGGGCGGGCGGCTGCGCGCTGATCATGTGCTGGCACTTCGGGCAGCGAACCGTAAACGAGCGCGCGGGCACTTTCGTGTCGTCGAGTTGAAGCCGCGCGGCGCATTGCTGGCAGATGATAACCATAAGAATTAAGGGATGAAGGATGAGGGATGAGGGATGAATAAACGGGGGAAGTTGAATGCTTTACTTCATCTCTCATCCCTCATCCCTTCTTACGTTAGGTCGAACACAACTGGTGAACTGCGTTGCGAGTTGCGGCTGGGCTTGGGGATGCTGTTGTCGCCGCCGTGCATGAAATCGTCTTTGCCGCTGACGCCTTTGAGTTCGAGCAGCAAATTGTTTTGGTTGGTGGCGAAAGCGAGGCCGTCTTCGAGCGAGACCACCTTGCGCTCGATCATCTCTTTGATCACGCCGTCGAAGTGTTGCATGCCGTCAAACTTACCGTCGCGCATGGCGTCGAGCAGGGTCTTGCCTTCCGTCTCGCCGTTCTGCAAATACTCGCGCGTGCGCGGAGTGGACTTCATGATCTCGACCGCCGCGACGCGCCCGCTGCCGTCGGCGCGCGGGATGAGCCTCTGCGAGAGGACGTAGCGAAAAGTCTGTGCGAGGCGCGTGCGGATCACCTGCTCCTCGTTCTTCGGGTAGAGACCGATGATGCGGTCGATGGTTTTCGAGGCGTCGATGGTGTGCAGGGTGGAGAGGACGAGGTGGCCTGTCTCGGCCGCTTCGAGCGCGATCTCCGTGGTTTCGTAGTCGCGCATTTCGCCGATGAGGATCACCTTCGGCGCTTGCCTCAGGGCGGCGCGCAGGGCTGACGGAAAATCCTTCGTGTCCGTTCCGATCTCGCGCTGGTTGATGGTCGAGCGGCGATGCTGGTGTAGGTATTCGATGGGGTCTTCGATGGTGACGATGTGGTAGTGGTGTTCCTCGTTGATCTGGTCTATGAGGGCGGCCAGCGTCGAGGTTTTGCCCGCGCCGGTCGGGCCTGTGACGAGGACGATGCCGTTACGCAGGGATGTGATCTCGGAGAGTTGCGCGGGAAGATCGAGCGAGGCGAGCGAGGGGATGTCGGTCGGGATGACGCGCATCACGATGGAATAAGTGCCGCGCTGCTGGAAGATGTTGACGCGGAAACGAATCTTCGCGGGGAGCGAATAACTGAGGTCAACCGAGCCGGTCTGCGCGAGACGGTGGGCGGCGTCGGGGTTGCCCTCCATCAGAGACATGGCGATGATCTCGGTCTGGTAGGGCGAGAGTTTTTGCAGGCCGAGCGGCTGCACGGAGGTCAACTTGCCGTTGATTTCCACCTGCGGCTGCTGGCCGACCGAGAAGTTAAGGTCGCTGATTTTGTCCGAGACGAGCAACATGCGCTCGATGACCGGAGGCAGATCGAAGAAACTCATGCCCTTGAATGCTCCATTAAGGCTGCGAGAAGTTTGTCGAGAGTGCGACGGGTGGCGGGATTTACGGGATGCGACAAGCGGATCAATTAGTCACCGCCTGCACCAAATTCATAGTCGCAAATCGGGCGCGCAAACGCAAGCTAAAAGTTATGGCGACGTGCAAACGCGCGCCACAGGGGGCGTC
>DASVPS010000133.1:0-4828 GCA_036389555.1 Pyrinomonadaceae bacterium | reverse complement strand
GTACTTCTCAAACATCAGCCCAGCGGCGCAGCAGGTTGTGGTAGACGCCCGTGAGTTGCACGGCCGACGGGTGGTCGGGAGCGTCAAGGTTGATCCGCTGGATCGCAGTGTCGAGGTCGAAGAGCAGCGTGCGCTCGCCGTCATCACGCACCATGCTCTGAACCCAGAAGAAGGAGGCGAGGCGTGCGCCCTGCGTCACCGGGCGCACGTGGTGCAGGCTGCTCGCGGGGTAGAGAATCAGGTGTCCCGCGGGCAGCTTGATGCTATGCACGCCGTAGGTGTCCTCCACCACCAGGTCGCCTCCGTCATACTCGTCGGGCGAAGATAAAAAGAGCGTGGCGGAGAGGTCTGTGCGGACGCGGTGCGCTGTGCCTGTGATCTGGCGGATCGCGTTGTCGATGTGATTGCCGAACGACTGCCCGCCCTCGTAGCGGTTGAAGAGCGGCGGGAAGACCTTTAAAGGGAGCGCCCCGGACATGAAGAGCGGACTGCGTTCGAGCGCCTCGACGATCATGCCGCCCAGCTCGACCGCCGCCGGGTGGTCTTCCGGCAGTTGCACGTTGCGCTTGGCGCGCGCCGACTGGTGCCCGGCTGTGACGCGGCCATCAACCCACTCCGCTCCCTCCAACGTTTTCCGGCAGCGCGCCACTTCGTCGGGCGTCAGTACGTCTGGGATTTGCAGCAGCATTCCGCTCTCCTGTCCGTCCCTTATCTATTTCAGAATCGGAAGCTGGTGCTTAACACCGCAGACCTGCCGGCGCCGGGCACAAGGTGGCCGCCGCCCAGACGCTCGAAGTAGTAAGTGTCGGCCAGATTGTAGATGTTGAGCCTGAGCGCGACAGTTTCAGTCAGCCGGTACGAGGTCATCGCGTCAACCACCCCGTAGCTCTCGACAAATCTGGTGTTCGTGTTGTTGCCGTAGCGCAACCCGACGAAACGTGCGCCGCCGCCCATCTCGAATCGGCGGAAGAGGTAGGTCGTCCACAGGCTGAAAGAGTTCTTGGGCGTATTGATGAATCGCTTGCCGACCTCTGTGGGCGTGTTCGAGTCCACTATCCGGCTGTCGAGCAGAGTGTAAGCGGCGAACAGAGTCCATCCGCGCGTGACGCTGCCGGTCACCCCCAACTCAAGGCCGTTCACGCGCTGCAAGCCTTCGAGCACCTGCGGCGGGTCATCGCGCAGGATGCCGGGCGTTCGCGCGTTGGTCTTCTCGACGCGGAACACCGAACCGCTCACCAGGAACCTCTGCCGGAAGAAGTCCCACTTCGTTCCGACCTCGAAGGTGCGCGTCCGCTCCGGGTCGATCCTCGTATTGGCGACATTAAATGACAGCCCTTCGAGCGAAGGGTTGAGCGACGTGCCCGTGGCGGCATAGATACTTCCCTGCGGCAGCGGCTTGTAAACGGCGCCGACGCGCCAGCCGAGCATCCGGTCAACGCGCGCCACCGGGGCGAGGGCAGTGGCCGAAGCCGAGATTCCGTCAACGCTGAAGCGATCCCAGCGCAGGCCGCCCGTCAGCTCTAACTTTTTGTGAAGCTGCGCCGTGTCGAAGACATAGAGCGCGACCGTGTTGCCCGTAACATCGCCGACATTAGGACTCTGGATGATCGTGCCGGTGTAAACGTCATCCGGGTTCGGGTTGAGAAGCGTGGTCTGCGCGTTCGGGGCGGTGCTGAAGCGGCGCACGTTGTTCTCGCGGGTCAGCACCAGACCCGTGACGAGCCTGTGCTCGATGCCACCCGTCGAGAAGTTTGCGCGCAGGTCTGTCTGGTTGTCCCAGATGTCATCTTCGGTAGCCCACGAGCGCATCTCGCGTGCAATGACGGTCGAGTTGGGGCTTGCGAAGCGTGGCGGCGTCGCTATCGAGTCCCGCGTCGAATGCCCGTAGCGGAACTGGTTGCGCAGCGAAAGGCGCTCGTTAAAATCGCGTTCGACTCTCACGGTCGCAAGGTCTGAGCTTAACTTCTCGAAGTCGCGGCTACGGAAGCCGTAGAAGGTGTCGCGCGGCACGGGCGCAGGCCGATCACGGAACCCGACGAGGACGTTGTTGGTGGCGGGAACCCAGGGGATGCCGTAATCCGAGATGTTGTCCTGCGAGATGCGTAAATAGTTCAGGGTCAGACGTGTCTGTGTGCCGAGACCGAACGTAAGCGAGGGGGCTATGCCCCAGCGCTCGTTAGCTACCGCCTCGCGACCCGCCACCTTCGAGTCGTGCGCCATGAGGTTGAGGCGGAAGGCGATTCTATTTGTCAACGGGAGATTGAAGTCGGCTGTGCCGCGCTTCATCCTGTCCGTGCCGCCGTTGAAGGTACCGCCGAAGAAGCGGCTGAGGGCGGGCGACTTGCTGACGAGGTTAATAGTGCCGCCCGTCGAGCCGCGTCCGGTGTAGGCCGACGCAGGCCCCTTCACCACCTCCACCTGTTCGAGGTTAAAAGGGTCGCGGGTCTGCGGGCCGATGTCGCGTACGCCATCCACGAAGATGTCGTTGCGGGCGCTAAAGCCCCGGAGCGTCAGGTTGTCGCCGGCGGGTGCCCCACCCTCGCCCGCCGTCATCGTCAGCCCCGGCACGTTCTGTAGCACGTCACGCAAAGTGGTTGCGCCCTGCTCCTCTATCACCTCTCTGGGAATGACCGTGATCGTCTGTGGGATGTCGCGCAACGGCTCTGTGTACTTCGGCGAAGAGATCGGCGTGGTGTTATCTCTGACCTCGACCGACTCCGGCGACGCCTGAATTTCAAGCGTCGCTGTCTTTTCCGCCGTAACTTGATAACCGATGCCGGTGCCTGTAAGTAGTTGCTTCAACGCCTGCTCGGCCGTATAGACACCTGAGAGTCCCGGGGAAGGGAGACCGCGCATCCTTTCATTCGGCACTATTACCACCCATCCAGTGAGTTTCTGGAAGGCGTCGAGCACGGCCTCCAGAGAGCCGGGCGGGATGTCGAAGCGGCGCGCCTCAGACTGCTCCTGCGAGTACGATACGTTCGCAGCCCCGCGCACGCGGGCGAGCGCGACGGCGCGGCTGTTGCCGACTGAGTAGGCGATGAGCGTAGCAGTCGTCCCGACAGCCACAACCCAATACTTTAGTCCGCGCTTAACAGTCTTGTGTCTGATCTTATGTTTCTTCCCGTCACTCATCTTCATCACCTACTCCAATCAGCATTGCTTAAAGTGTCAAAGGGCTTCCCACGCGCTCAGGTATGGTCACAAAACGCGAAGCAGAAAAACCATCGTTGGAGCGAAAGCGCGCGAGCCTTCCGATCCGCGTGATTTAGAGGGTGTCTGAAAAGCCGGATTTAGTAAACTTTGCGGATGAACCGCAAGGCTTATTCCAGCGATTTAACCGATAGCGAGTGGGTCATACTCGCACCCTTCATCCCGTCGCCTGTACCGGGAGGCCGACCGCGCAAGCACAGCATGCGCGAGGTCTTAGACGCGATCTTTTACATTAGTCGCGGCGGGTGTGCATGGCGACTATTGCCACATGAGTTCCCACCGTGGCAGACCGTTTATCACTACTTCCGCGCCTGGCGAATAACAGGACGGTGGGAGCAGATTCATGGAGCGCTGCGGGCGCGAGCGCGGGTGCTGGCCGGACGCGAGGTTCAACCAAGTGCCTGCATTATCGACTCGCAGTCAATCAAGACTACTGAGCGTGGCGGCGTCCATGGCTATGACGGCGGTAAGAAGGTTGGCGGTCGCAAACGCCACATTCTGGTGGATACGGCGGGTTTACTGCTCAAGGCACGAGTGCATGCGGCCGACATCGCCGACCGTGACGGCGCACGCTTGCTGCTTGATGGTGTAGGCGGTGAGTTCCCGCGCTTACAGCACGTGTGGGCCGACATGGGCTATCGGGGCAAGGTCGTTGAATGGATTAAGGAACGCCTCAACTGGACGGTGGAGACCGTCAAGCAGCCGCGCCGTTGGTTCAGAGTGCCGGCAGGGGAGGAAGTGCCCTTTGTGCCAGCCTTCGTGGTGCTCCCGCGTCGGTGGGTCGTTGAGCGTACCTTCGCATGGGTCGGGCGCTACCGGCGGATGAGCAAAGATTACGAGTACTTGACAGAGACGAGTGAGGCCATGATCTATGCGGCGATGCTCCGGCTACTGCTCAAGCGGCTTGCTAAAGCACCAGCTGGAACAGGTTAGAAATGGCTTTTCAGACACCCTCTAAAGCACTTACCTTAACTGTGTTGATTCGCCGACACCTGTCCCTCTACGGCAGGCAGGTGCCAAGAGAATTCCGCGGGTGTCGCCGAAAATACTTCTGCGCACTGTCGGTCAAGCAATGCTTTCGAGTTATTTGGAGGGCGTGCTAGGATTGGCCTCGCACACCATCCGCGTTGCAAATCAAAGGGCGACCCGGGTGTAACCGTGCATTAAAGCCTCCGGCGTAGCAGCGCCGGGGGCTTTACATCTTTATAGATTAAACTTCTGAAACGACTCTGAAATTGAAAATCGTTTTCAAGAGAGCGGAGTATAGTGAAGAATCTGAACCCTTGTCAACCTTTTTTGCCGAGTGATCTATAGCGGCAGTGTTGCAGGAATAGCGATTCAGATAATATCGCTGCCTTGCGTTCTCTCAACCAGCCCATCGGGCCGATACGTGAATCATAAACCCTCGCCTTTCAAGTGGCGGCACTACGCGCCGGATGTCATCTTGCTCTGCGTCAGATGGTATTGCCGCCATCAAGTCCTGAAAAGGAACGCCCACGGGAGTGTTAGTATTTTTAGTTAACAGTTGTAAGTATATTTAGTTAACCGGGCACCCGCTAGGTTGCTTTAATGCAACTATGATGCTATTTTATGCATCTATGCATAAGTTATGCAA
>DASVPS010000132.1:0-5046 GCA_036389555.1 Pyrinomonadaceae bacterium | reverse complement strand
CGTTCGACTTGCATGTCTGAGGCACGCCGCCAGCGTTGATTCTGAGCCAGGATCAAACTCTCGTTAAGAATTTGTATCTCTGGAACATTATCTTATACTGGTTAAAAGTATCCGATAATGACTCTTCTCGAGTTTTATCTGCGTCGAGCCTAAGCTCGCACGCTCCAACTCTCAAAGGTCTTAACATGGACACGCTCTATCTAGTTTTCAAAGATCGGTTCTTCGTTTTCCGAATCCATACTTAGTTGCGCATGGACTCTTTTCCGTTGCCCCACAGACGATTATTTTTCGTCTCAAGCAAACCGCAACCTTAAGCGATTGCGTTCAACTTGTCAAGCAGGGTCAGCCTTAGACAGCTTCAACTCTTTCCGAGTTGCCTAAACCAGACGACTTTCTGCGCCGACGAAACAACCACCCTTCTCCCCAAACATCTCAAGGAAGAGAAGCGGCCGTGACCAACGCTATCGTGTTGTCGCTTGGAATGTCAATTGCCGTGTTTCAGGCGAAAGGGCATTATAGACAGAATCTTTCATTTGTCAACACCCCTCTGCAAAAAAGTTCAAATCGCCCCGCTCCGCCGGCGCGCCAACTCTGAAAGGCGCGTAAAACGCGGCTTAATTGCCTCTTTTTCAGTTACTTCTTTTTCTGGCTTTTGGGAAGCGTGCCTTGTGCGTCAACGCGCAAGTTACCTCTGTCGTCCCGGTAAACTTTATAGCGCACGTCAACTAACTGGCCGTTGTCGTCCGCTTTGACCGTAAAAAACTTCTCCCCGTTACTATTTTCGATGCGTAACGGCAGGCGGCCGTGCAAATCAGGACTGCGATAGGCCGTGTAGTGCTCTTGACGGCTCTTGTCATAGCCCAATACGAAGATGCGGTCGAAATCCGGCTCCTCTACTGCGTTCTGCTTATCGGAGCTGCTCTTTTCCAGGATCACCCAACTGCCCGGCTGCACTTCTTTCGCCGCATCCTTATCTTTCGGTGCGGATTGGCCGGCGTCGCCCGCGTCGTCGAGTCTTTGCCAGGCCACGAACTCGCGTCCGGTGCGATAAAAGATAATGTCGCTCGGCACGGTCAACTCAACCTGTTTGGCATAAACCCATCCGGCAGGTGCGGGCGAGATGGCGCGCGGCAGTCGGACTTTGTACCAGAGTTCGTTCAACTCTTCAGCCTCTTTGTCCGCGCCACTATCCTTCTGCTTATTCCCACGCTGTGTGGCCGCTCCCGCCTTCGGCGCATCGTCGCTCTCTGTCGTTTCAGACGTTTTCGGTTTCGGCACGCGCTTCCAGCCGATGATCTCGAAATGCGCGCCGCTTTCTAATTTCAGCAAGATGTTATCCGCGCTGCTTCTATCCGCCGACGAACGCAGATTCGTGCTCGCCCTGAGTTGCCCGGTGGCCTGCGCGGGAATGTCTTTGTCTTCTGCTGCAACCTGTACGGAACGGTCTAACAAATCCTGCGGCATGATGTTGCGGGCTTCGATCCAGCCCTCCGTGTTTTCCGCATCGTGCGCGCGCACGCGCAACCAACGCTCGCCGTTCTCGGCCGTCGTGGAATCCAAAATATCCACCACGTCGCCGCGCACCACCTCCGACAAGTCCGCCGCCACGACGGCAATCGAACTACGCACCTGCGCGCGGCGTGCGATCACGACTCCCGTATCGGTTTTACTCGCCAGAGTCGTGCAGCCGGCAGAGATGAAAGTCACGGCCAGCAGTAAAAGAAGAAAGCGTGGGGAAACTCTACGAGAGTTAAAATTGAGATTTTCGGTGATGCCCAAAATTTTCATGCGGCGGATGATAGATATGAAGTCTGCGCGACGTGCGGGAACTTCCGAATTAGAGATCGCACCAGAACAAGTTTTGAAGTTGCAGTCGAACCCGGAATTCGACGATTCCGAAGACATTCTAATTGTAGCCCATCCGACGCAATAAATCGCGCTGGGCGCGGCTTATCGAATCGGCCACAGTGATCTGCGTTCTTGCCCCGTTGCGTTCGGCCTTCAAGCCGAATGCACCCAGAGCGCCGGTTAAATCGAGCGTGCCTGCGCTTTCAATATAACGTTTCGAGAAATCACTGCCGCCTGCGACGCTATTGAGTGCGGCGATGACGGCGGCGTTTCCCTCGCGTCTTTCGACGCCCGCACGCCGCTCGCGAAACAGGGCGCGGTAGACATCTTCCAGACCGCGCTTTCCGCGGCTGTTCCGTCTCACGCTCAAATCATAGAGCGCCGCCACCAGCATCCCCTTGTGATAAATCAGGGCACTGCTGCCACCCCAACGGCGCATGGAGGCTTCGACCAGAGAATGTTTATCCTGCTCGCGTCGGGCGAGGTAGCTATCGTGAGCGCGCGCCAGTGAATCGAGGTAATCCTGAAAAGTTAAATATCCGAGGTCTACGCTCACACGCATTGATTGATAGACGGTGAAGCCTTCGTAGAACCAGGCGTAATCACCGCTCAAGGCCAGAGCGTTCGGAACCCAGAGGTGGAGAATCTCATGCGCGAGCGGGACGCTCAGGCGTGCCAGTCCGGCGGCTTTCGAGGGGGAGCGTCCTGAGAGAAAGAAGACAGTTCCCCCGCGCGTCTCTGCGCTCCAACGTGAAGCGTCGGTCGTTTGGGGAAACGGGGCGAGCAAAATCAACGCATTCTTACGCGGGATGCTGCCGTTGATCTGCGCGTGCTTTTCGAAGATGTCGCGAACGACCCCGGCCACATCCTCGTCGGCGAAAGCCCATTCGCCCGCGGTAGCGAAGGTGACATCCATCCCGCTCACGCGCGTTTGCGTCGTGCGCAGGTCAACGCCGACGAAGAAGATGGACGACTCGGCATCTTCAATTTCATATTGCCCGTCGCCGTTGCGAGTTTCAATCGTGGCAACTTTCCATTGCGCGGGAAGAGTCAGACTCAACCTCGCGCGTGCCAGAGGAAGCGGCAGGAGGTCGCCCGGCATCAACACGCCGCGTGTGCCCGTTAACCAGGAAGCGTGCGCGGTGTCGTTTGTGCCGCGCGGCGGATCGAGTTTGAGTTCGTAGCTGACTTTCGTCGCCTCGCGCGCCGCTTCGTATTCGCCGGGGGCGATTTTGCGTGCGGCTATTTCGCCCCCGCTCACGTCGGACAGCGACAACTTCTCTATGCGTTCGCCGAGGCCGATGATGCCGGCATACGCATTGCGAAACGACCACGCCTTCGTGCCTTCCGCGCGCTCGGCCTCTACCCTGATGCGCGGAGGCGTGAGCGAAACGACGCTGATGCGGGCGTTGATTGACTGCGCCTGCGCGGCGAGATTTATGCCCGACAGCAAGAGGAACGCCGCGCAAATAAACCACAGGCGCGGGCGTCGCCGTGCGCGGTTCGACCGGCGGCGCAGGGGCTTAAGGGGCGCGATTTTCTGTCCGTCGGTCAGGTTGTCTTGAAGCATGCTTTGACTGAGATGGCCGTGCAGGAACGGGGTTGCATGATGCGGAAGGGGTCTCTTTGACACTGGTGCGCGTGAGCGTCTATAGTTGCCTCCAACGCTCCCTTTGTTCCGAATGTAACATAATGCTCGAAGCAGTGCCCAGCAGCATTAAAAACGGGTCTCAACGCCGCCGCAAGTATTTCGCGCGCGCGATGAACAGTCTACTGCTCTTTCTGATCTTTTACGGTGCGACGTGCGGGCTGATTCATAGCCACACGCCTTCGCGCCCGTCAAGATCGACGCTCGGCACGGCTGCCTTCAACGACGGGCGCGAAGCCAACTGGATGGCGAGGCTTTTACCTTCCGGTAAAAACTGCCTGCTCTGCCAGTTTCATCAACAACTCTCACACGGTCTTTTTCACACAACGCCCTTCGCGCCGCAGCCGCCCGCGAGCGTCGCCCGGTTGCTCGACGCAAACTTCAATCACTACTTTGCTCCGCATGAGTCCTCGCGCGGACGCGCTCCACCCTTCGCTTCTCTTCTCTAAGTGCATTTCGTCATTCGACCGCTTTGTCTGCCGGACGAAGCCCTCGAAGCATTAAAGAAACAGGACACCCAAGGTATTTCGCCCTCGCCCCGGTTTGTGAAACGGGCGCGGATGCGTTTTCCGGCCGGGTGTCCGGCGGCACTTGCCGTTCAACATTGAAGCGAGGCTCTCTATGATTCGGAAAAGCATTTATAGATTCACCGCGAGCGCGGCGTTGGGCTTGGCCTTCTGCGTCGCGGCACTGGCACAGACACACATCGGCACGGTGCAGGGCACGGTGCGCGACCCCAGCGGTGCGCTCGTGCCGGGCGCGTCCGTGCGCATCGCCGACCCAACCAGTGGCTATCAACAAACGGCGCAAACCAATGATCAGGGCGAGTATAAATTCTTAAATATTCCCTTCCACATCTACACCGTGCGCGTCGAGGCCGCGGGCTTCCAGACCGTCGAAAAATCCATTGACGTGGAGACGGCGATTCCTACCAGCGTTGATTTCACGCTCTCTGTCGCCGCCGCCAGCGAGACCGTTACCGTCACGGAAAACGCCTCGCTGATCGAAGCCGACAAGACTTCTTCGGACACGAACATCTCCCAGACGTTGCTCGAACGCCCGCTCGGCGCAGTTCCCTCGCGCGGCATCGAAGCCATCGTTGCGAGCGCGCCCGGTTTCGCCCCGGACGATAACGGCCGCCTCCACCCGCGCGGTTCAGAGTCGCAGGTGCAGTACGTTGTTGACGGCATCCCGATCACGGATAACCTCTCGGCCATCTTCGCTACCAGCCTCGACGCACGCACGTTGCGCACGGTCGAAGTTCTGACGGGCGGCATCTCCGCAGAGTTCGGCGACAAACTGGGCGGCGTCATCAACGTCAACACGCGCTCCGGGCGCGAGACGCCGACGCAAGGCAGCGTCTCTCTCTCCGGCGGCAGTTTCTCGACTGGCGAAGTCGGCGTGAACTTCTCCACGCGCACAGACAAGCTCGGCCTGCTCACGAACCTGTCGGCCACCACCTCGCAGCGTTTCCTAGACCCGCCGACCGTGGAAAATTTTCACAACTTCGGGCGCACCGGCAAAGGCTTCCTCCGCCTCGATTATCAACT
>DASVPS010000131.1:0-36956 GCA_036389555.1 Pyrinomonadaceae bacterium | reverse complement strand
AACCACCATGAGCGAGACCGGCGCGAGCGTCCGTTACATGTGATGGACGCTCGCGCCACCCGTGTTAGTTCTTCACCTGACCTGTTCCTGCCACGTAATAGGTGTTGATGATATCGTGCGGGAGCTTTTTCATCTCGATGTGGGTGAAGCCCGCCGCCTTGAGCATCTCCTGCGCTTTCTCTTCGCCCCACATGGCTCCCAGCCCGTCGCCGCCTTGTGCCAGAGAGACGGTCATGCAGTGCATACATGAGACCGTATAACCGAACGGCGCAATCGGGTGTTCCATGTTGTGTTGGACGTGACTCGAACCCGCGATGTCTTGCATCAGAAACGTCCCGCCGGGGCGCAGGGCATTGGCAATGCAGTTCAAGACGCGCGCCGGGTGCGCCTGATCGTGTATGGCGTCAAAGGCGGTGATGAGATCATACTTCTCACGTTCGACGAGCGACGCTACGTCCTTCACCTCGAAGCGGATGTTGCGCAAACCTTTCGTGGCGGCCTCTGTTACAGCCTTTGCGATCCCTTCCTCCGAGAAGTCGTAACCGTTGAATTGGCTATGCGGAAAAGTCTCGGCTAAGAGGATCAGGGCGCGCCCGCTTCCGCAGCCTACATCCAGCACCTCTGCCCCCTCAACCAGTCGCTCCGTGACGCCCTGAGCCAGTGGCAGGATGGAATCAACGAGCGCCGCGAGCACCGTCTGCGCGCTCTCCTCGGCCATCACTTCGTGGAAGCGCGGAAACGCCGAATAGGGCACGCCCCCGCCGTTTCGGAAGCACTCCAGAACTCTGTCTTCCACCGCGCCGAGGAGCGAGATAAATTGCGCCGTGACCGCCATGTTGTTCGGGCTGGCCGCGCGCGTGATGAAAGCGGCGTGTTCCGTTGGCAGACAGTAAGTGCCGGACGCCGGGTCATACTCGACAACTGCACCCGTCACCATGGCACCCAACCACTCCCTGACGTAGCGCTCGTTCAACCCGGCAGCTTCGGCGATCTGCACGGAAGTTGATGGCTTGAGACCACTCATCGCGTCGAATAGCTTCGCCCGGTGGCCGAGGCTGATCATGAGCGCCAGCGCCCCGCCGTTAAGTACGTCCAGCATCCTGCCGGCGAAAGCCTCTGCCTTCGCTTGATCGTGGATCGGCGTAGGTATCCGTGCCGTCTCGGCCGGTCTTGTTTCCGTTGCGATTATTGCTTCCATCGAGTGCTCCTTCCTCGCTTATACAAGGACATTAACAGGCTTCGAGGCTCCATTTATATACGCGGGAAAAGTCGTCGGGAGGGATCACGCGGCGACGAATGGCAGCGACCCCGCACGAAATTTAACAATCATGTTTACGAGAATTTGTATGTCGTGTTTGACTGCTTCAGCACCGCATAGAAAAGATGTTGACAGTGATGTAAATCTATGCGAGCCTTCCCCTAGTTCAACTATGGAAAGGTTGCCTATGGGAAAAGCCTCGACCAAAGACGCGCTCATGCCCGGTACGCTGGAGATGCTCGTCTTGAAAACTCTGACGCGCGCTCCGCTGCACGGCTACGGAATTGCGCAATACATCCGGCAGGTCTCCGACGACGTGTTGCAAGTGGAAGAGGGCTCGCTCTATCCGGCTTTGCAGCGCTTGCAAGTCAAGGGCTGGGTCACTTCGGAATGGGCTTTGACGGAGAACAATCGCCGCGCGCGCTACTACCGCCTGACGCCGAGGGGGCGCAGGCAACTTGTGGCCGAGAGCGCCAACTTTGAGCGGTTGATCGAAGCCATCTTGCGCGTGATGAAACCGGCCTGAAAATATTCTTAGTTACTCCGATGCAGAAGATTGTTGAGCTTTGGAGACGGGTGCTGTTCCTGCGCCGGCGGGGGCAATTTGACCGCGAGTTGGAAGAAGAGATGCGGTTCCACCTCGAAATGAAGACCGAGGAGAACATCGGCCGCGGACTGACGCCGGAGGAAGCGCATTATGCGGCGCTGCGCCAGTTTGGCAACAACACGTTGCTTCAGGAGGTAAGTAAAGAGATGTGGGGCTTCACAGCAATTGAATCGCTGATTCAGGACTTTCGTTACGGCCTGCGGATGCTGGTCAAAAACCCCGGCTTCACCATCGTCGCCGTGCTCGCTTTGGCTTTGGGGATCGGCGCGAACAGCGCGATCTTCAGTGTGGTCAATACAGTCCTGCTGCGCCCCTTGCCTTATAAAGACCCGAACCAACTCGTGATGATCTGGGAGGACGACACCAAAGGAGGGTATCCGCGCGATACGCCCGCGGCGGCCAACTACGTTGACTGGCGTGATCAGAATCAGGTCTTTGAAGGCATGGCGGCCATGGCCGACCTGAGCTTTAACCTGACGGGGATGGGCGAGCCGGAAAGAATTGACGGGCGGCGCGTCTCGGCTAATCTCTTCGCCCTGCTCGGCGTCGAGCCGCAGTTAGGCCGCGCGTTCCTGCCCGAAGAGGATCAGCCCGGCGGGAATCGCGTGGTCATGATGAGCCACGGTTTATGGCAACGCCGGTTCGGTTCGGACGCGAACATTAGGGGCAAGGCTCTCACCTTGAACGGCGAAAGCTACACGGTGGTGGGCGTCATGCCGCCGGACTTCCAGTTTCCCAGTCGCGAGGATGAACTGTGGGTTCCCATCGCCCTCAGCCCGCAGGAGGCCGCCAATCGCGGAAGACACTATCTCAAAGTCATCGCGCGCATGAAGCCCGGTGTGACCCTCCCACAGGCGCAGGCTGAGATGAACACCATCGCCGCGCGCCTGCAACAGCAGTACCCGGAGAATAATACCGACCTCGGTGCGGCCGTCGTTCCGCTGCACGAGCACGTGGCGGGCGACATCAAACCCGCCCTCCTCGTACTGCTCGGTGCGGTCGGGTTTGTGCTGCTCATTGCGTGCGCCAACGTCGCCAACCTGCTGCTCGCGCGCGCCGCGGTGCGACAGAAAGAGATCACCATCCGCGTCGCGCTCGGCGCGGGGAGTTTCCGCCTCATACGCCAGTTCCTCACCGAGAGCATCTTGCTGGCGGGATTGGGCGGCGCGGTGGGATTGTTGTTCGCCGTCTGGGGCATAGGTCTGCTCACCACCTTCATTCCCGATAACATCTCGCAGGCCAAGTCCATCTCGATTGATGGCAAAGTGCTGCTCTTCACGCTGGGCGTCTCCTTATTGACAGGACTGATATTCGGATTGGCTCCGGCACTGCAAGCCTCCCGGTTCAATCTCAATGAGACGCTGAAAGAGGGCGGCAGGGATTCGGTGGCGGGAAGTCGCGGCAATCGCATCCGCAGCCTGCTGGTGATCGCAGAGGTCGCCGTCTCGCTCATTCTTCTGATCGGCGCGGGACTGTTGATTAACAGCTTCCTGCGCCTGCGCAATGTCGATCCGGGATTTCGCGCCGACAATTTGTTGACGATGAGGATCGTGCTCCCGGAGTTGAAATATCCAGACCACGCGCGACGCTCGGCCTTTTATACCGAGTTGATAAATCGCATCGAAGCGCTGCCCGGCGTTAAATCGGCGGCCGTCGCCAACTGGATACCTTTAGTTATGCAAGGCGACTCTATCGGATTCAGCATAGAGGGTCGCCCCGATCCCGCGCCCGGCCAGGGTCAAAGACCCACCGTGGTGACGAGAGTCACCAGCCCCCACTACTTTCGCACGATGGGCATCGAGTTGTTGCGCGGACGTGAGTTCGGCGACGAGGACAGAGTTGATGCGCCCGCCGTGGCGGTCATCAGTGAAACGATGGCGCGTCGCTTCTGGCCGGATGGAGACCCCATCGGGAAACGCATCACACCGGGATCACCCACTTCAACTGACCCTGACGATTGGATCACGATTGTCGGGGTGGCAAAGGATGTCCGGCAGATGGAGCTTGTCGCCGATCCGAAGCCGCAGATGTACCTCTCTTATGTGCAGGCGGGGTTCTTCGCTCCGCGCCACCTTGTTGTCAGCACGGCCGTCGAGCCGCTCGGCATGGCCGCCGCGGTGCGCAAGGCCGTGTGGGAGATAGATAAAGACCAGCCGATCTCCAACATCAAGACGATGGAAGAAGTGCTCTCCAACTCAATCGCGCGGCAGCGTTTCAGCATGCTCTTGCTCGGCATCTTTGCCGCCGTGGCGCTGGTGCTGGCGGCGGTGGGCATCTACGGCGTGATGAGTTACTCGGTCGCACAGCGCACGCACGAGATCGGCATCCGCATGGCCTTAGGCGCGCGCCGCAGCGACGTGTTGAAGTTGACGGTTGGAGAGGGCTTAAAACTGGTCTTGATCGGCGTCGTGATCGGCCTCGTCGCGGCCTTTCTCCTGACGCGCGTGATGTCGAGCCTGCTGTTCGGGGTTGGCGCCACCGACCCGACAACATTCGTCACCATCTCGCTGGTGCTCATTAGCGTGGCCTTGCTGGCGAGCTACATCCCGGCGCGGCGCGCAACCAAGATTGACCCCATGGTCGCCCTGCGCTACGAATAAGCCAACCAGCCGGCAACGGCGTTCGTCGGACAAGGATGACTTTTCCGAGTCGCACGAGGCGGGCGCGGTCGCGCCGCGCGCTCACTTTAGTTACAACGGCTTGTCGTCGGATTGAACGCCGAACATCTCGTATTCAGCCCGAACGAACGTGTTGGCCGCGCTCGCAAGATCGAGCAGGCGCGCGAGCGCCGGGGCGTGGAAAAATCCGCAGCGATGACAGACAAGGGCAGGCCGGTCAGCAAGGTACATGTCGATGCCGGTCGGGTCTGTCGCCTGGCCGCAGAGCGCGCAAGGGTCGTTGGTCAACACGGTGTTGACGCGGATCACTAAATCCGTCGGTAGAATGTTTTCAGTCCCGCCCGTTTTGTTCGTCTCTACTTTGTCGCTCACGTCTGAGTACCTTTCTTTGCCAGTCTCTCTTTCACAGGCCGAAAGGCTAACGCGAAAAAAAAGTTAACGCAAGGATGGCTCAATCCCGACGCCGCCCGCAGAGCAGCGCGGCAACTTGCGTCGGCCGTGCCTCGCCCCGCTTCGGAGCGCGCCGCCCGAAGCGCGAGCGGCCGCTCACGAATAAGATGTATTTATTCGTCAAATGTTAATAAATAAGAAAACTCGCTCGGAAAACTGCCGCCACGCATCCCGCTACAACTCCCACCTTCCAACTAAAAACAATGCTCTCAGCAGTTGCGCTGCGACGCGGGACTTCGGCATGACCGTTGCCCCTGTGAGTCGTTGAGCAAAAGCCAACGGCCGCGCTCATGCACGCGGTTCCTCGCGCGACGCTTCGATGCGCGCGCGAGCGCGACCGCGACCTACTTTCGCCCGCCGCTCGATGCACAGCCCTCATCAGCAGCGGCGGGGCGACAGAACCCGCAACGGGAAAGTCTCAAACATAGTTCTTGGCTAAAGGAGATGTTATGACGAGAAGTAACTTTAAACTGATGCTGGTGGCTCTGATGCTGTTCGCTTGCAGCGCCGCAGCCTCAGGGCAGACGGAGACGGGGCAGTTGATCGGAAAAATTTCAGACCCGAACGGCGCGCTCGTCAGCGGTGCAGTTGTCACCGTCAAGTCGGTCAACACAGGGCGCGAGTTGACCGCCACCTCGAACGAGGAAGGGACGTACACGGTCACTAACCTGCAACCCGGACTCTACGATGTCACCACCAGCGCGCAGGGCTTCGCGCCCAACACGCAGCGCGTGCAGGTGACGGTCGGCTCCCGCACCTCGGTCGAGACGGCGCTCGCCGTCGGCGCAGTAACGGGCGAGACGATCAACGTCGTCGCGGGCGGCGGCGTCGAGGTCAACACGCAGACGCAGGAGCTTTCCAACGTCGTCTCGGGAACGCAGATACGCGAACTCCCGACCATCACGCGCAATCCTTATAACCTCGTACAGTTGTCCGGCAACGCCGCGACCGACGACCCCAGCACGTCGCAGAACGACACGGCCGGCACGTCCACCTATCGCGGCACGGGCGCATCGCTCAACGGCCAGCGCGCCGCCAGCACCAACATCCTGCTCGACGGGACGGATAACAACAACTCTTACACGGCCACCGTCGGCCAACTGATCCCGCTTGATTCGGTGCAGGAGTTTCGCGTCATCACGAGCAACTTCTCGGCCGAGTACGGGCGCGCTTCCGGCGGCATCGTCAACGTGGCGACGCGCGCGGGCAGCAACGATTTCCACGGCACGGCCTACGCCTTCAATCGCCTCTCTCGCCTTGCCTCGAACGGTTTCGCCAACAACGCCACGGGCGTTCCGCGCGGCGTCTTCACGCGCAATCAATTCGGCTATTCCGCCGGCGGGCGCATCATCAAAGATAAACTGTTCTTCTTCAACAGCACGGAATGGACGCGCGTGCGCAGTCAGGGCGAGTTGCTCGCCTTCGTGCCCACGTCGCAGTTGATCGCGCTCTCGGCTCCGGCCACGCGAGATTTCTTCAGCGGCTACACGCTTGCCGCGCGCCCCACCGGCCGCATCCGCAGCGCGGGCGAACTCGGCATCACGGGCGTTCCGGCCGCGACGCCTGCGTTTCAGGAAGTCGCTTATTCCGTCCCGACAGACCTCGGCGGCGGCTTTCCCCAGAACGACCTCTCGACCGTCACGCGGATAGACTGGAACGTCAACGACAAGACGCAAATCTACGGCCGCTATGCGTTGCAGGACAACGTCACGCTTGAGGGCACGGGAGCCAACAGCCCTTATCAGGGATTCAACACGGGCACGACCGCTTACAACCAGAACTTCCTCGTCTCGCTAACGCGCACCCTGTCGCCCAATCTCGTGTCGGCGTCGAAGCTGGCCTTCAACCGCATCAACACCGGCAACCCGCTCGGCGAACAACCGCCGGGGCCGACGCTCTACATCAACGAGACGTTCGCCGTCAACATTGATCAGAACACGCCGGTCAACATCGCGTTCCCCGGCTACCTGCCCTACAACCCCGGCAGCGCGATCCCGGCCAACGGCCCCACCAACCAGATTCAGCTTTATCAGGATTTCAACTATCAACTCGGCAGCAACCACCAGTTGCGCTTCGGCGGGCAGTTCTTCAACATTCAACAGAACCGCACCTTCGGCGCGTTTCTCAACTCGGTGCAGACGCTCGGCAACAACACGCAGCAGGCGCTCAACAATCTCGTCGCCGGTCGACTCGTGAAGTTTCAGGGCGCGGTAGACCCGCAGGGCGCCTTCCCCGGTCAGTTCGTCACGACGCCGCTTGCGCCGCCCAGTTTCAGTCGCAGCAACGTCTACAATGAGTGGGCTGTCTACTTCAACGATGCCTGGCGCGTGCGCCCGGCGCTGACGCTCAACCTCGGCTTGCGCTACGAATATTACGGCGTGCAGCACAACAAGAACCCGGAACTCGACTCGAACTTCTACTTCGGCACGGGCAGCACGCTGCAAGAGCGCATTCGCAACGGCAGCGTGCAGATCGCCAGAGACAGCCCGGTCGGCGGGTTGTGGAAGAAAGATTTGAATAACTTCGCCCCGCGTCTGGGTTTCGCCTGGGACATCTTCGGCGACGGCAAGACCTCCCTGCGCGGCGGCTACGGCATGTCCTACGAGCGCAACTTCGGGAACGTCACGTTCAACGTCATTCAGAACCCGCCCGCGCAGACCGTGGTCGCGCTGACGGCCGGCGTCGATGTCCCTTCACTTTCGATCTCGCGTAACAACGCAGGCCCGTTGGCCGGGAGCGGCACGACGATCCGTCTGCCCGTCGCGAGCCTGCGCCACGTACGCGAAGACATCGTTAACGCCTACGCGCATTTCTGGAGCGCGGCCTTCGAGCGCGAACTCGGACGCGGCACCGTCGCTTCCATAGAGTATTCCGGCTCGGCCGGGCGCGACCTCTACTCGCTGGAGAACATCAACCGCACCGGCACGGGGCGCGTCTACCTCGGCGGCGACGCCACCACGCCGACCGGCGGCGCGACCAGCCGTTTGAACGGCCAGTACACCAACATCAACACGCGCGGCAACAACGGCTACTCGAACTACAACGCGCTCGTCTTCGGCATTGAGAGCAACAACTTCCGCAACCACGGCCTGCAATTCACGGCGCGCTACACGCTCTCGGCGGCGAAGGACAACCTGAGTTCGACCTTCAGCGACTCGAACGCCAATGCGAGTCTCGGCCTGCTCGATCCGTTCGACCCGAAACTCGACTACGGCTACGCAGACTTCGACGCGCGCCACCGTTTCGTCAGCAGTTTCAACTACGAAGTGCCTTACTTCGACACGGTTGACAACAAACTGCTGCGTCACCTGCTCGGCGGCTTCGCGCTGACCGGCATCTTCACGGCGCGCACCGGCAATCCGTTCACCGTCTTCGACTGTACGACGGCGAGCAGCGGCGCGTGCCCGCGCTACCGGCCGGCCGGCGGCTCGGTCAATTTCGACGGCACCGGCAATCCGGCCTCGGTCGGAGCCAACGCCTTCAACTATCTCCAACTGCCGGCGGCGAATCCGTTCGTCAACCCGGTCAGCGGCAACGGCGTGGTGGGGCCGTTCCCGGAAGACATGACGAAGCGCAACGCCTTCCGCGGCCCCGGCTACTGGAACATGGACATGGGTCTGTACAAACGCATCCGGGTCAACGAGAAATACAGCGTGCAACTGCGCCTTGAAGCCTTCAACGTCTTCAACCACTCGAACCTGTTTATCGCGCCCGGCTCGCTCGACATCAGCGGTTTCACAGATGCTGACGGCAACCCGACGGCCTCTTTCATCACGGCCAATCGCGGCGTCTTCACGAGCGGCAATCTCGAACGCCGCAACGTGCAACTCGCGGCGAAGTTCATCTTCTGACTTTCGGGCGACTGAAAGTTTTTCGCGGCGGGAGAGCCTGGGGCAGGCTCTCCCCCGCCTTTGTTATTTCTCACATCGTTATGATTTCTCCCGCCACAAGCCGCGCCCGCACTTTCGCGCTGGCCTCAACCTTCATCTTTGTATTGCTTGTCGCCGCACAGAATCTTTACGCGCAGACCGACACAGGGATCGACTCCGAACCCGGCGACCCGGGGATGGGCGGCGCGCACACGATCCAGGGTCGCATCTTCGCGCCTTCGGGGCGACAACTCGGCAGGCGCGTCCGCGTCCGGCTCGGCGGCGTGCGCGGCGAGTCGTCCGTCTTGAGCGACGACCACGGCGCATTCACCTTTCGACGTCTGAACGCGGGCACGTATCGCCTGACGGTCGAAGCGGGCAAAGAGTTTGAGACAACCACCGAGACTGTAGACATCATTGACTCGCCGCTCAGGAACCGGCGCGCCGGGCAGATCGTCTCCGTACAGATTCAGTTGCGTTTAAAGCGGGAGGAGGGGGCGGGGAAGCCCGGCGTGCTGAACGCGGCGCTCGCCGCCATACCCCTGCGGGCGCGCGAACTCTACGAGAAGGCGCTTCGTTCGGCGAAGGACGGTGAGCGCAAGCGCGCGGTGGAACAGTTGAAGCAGGCCATTTCGATCTATCCGAAGTTTGCCCTGGCCTTGAACGAACTCGGCGTGCAGTATCTCAATCTCGGCGAGACGGAGCGTGCCGCCGAAGCGTTGCGCTCCGCGCTCTCGCTCGGACCGGACGCCTTCGTCCTGCGTCTCAATTACGGGATCGTTCTGCTGCAACAGAAGCGTTTCGCGGAAGCGGAAGCCGAACTGAGCCGCGCGCTCCGCCTGAGCGACGCTTCTTTCGCCGCGCACCTCCACCGTGCGCGCGCCCTGATCGGCCTCGCGCGCTACGAAGAAGCGGAGCAGGAATGCCTGCGCGCCATCGCGCTCGGCGGCGAAGCGGCGCGCATGGCGCACAGGTATCTGGGCGCGATCTACATCGAGCGTGGCGAGCAGGCACGCGCCGTCGAAGCGCTGGAAACCTACCTGCGGCTTGACCCGAAGGCCGCCGAGGCCGCGCAGATTCGCGCCCTCGTCAAACAACTGCGTGCGGAACTTGCGCGGCCGCGAAAATGATCGTCACCGCCGCAGAACTGATCGTCACCGCCGCGCGAGAAATCTTTGTCCACGCCGCGCGAGAAATGATCGCCCCGGCTTATCGCGTTTGACCGATGGACTCGACGAGCTTTCGATATTCGGCCTCGGCGCGCAGAGCCTCGAACGCCTCGTTGCGCTCAAGGTCTGCCGCATCCTTGAAGCCCCGCTCGATGGCCTTTCGCAACGCATCGAACGCCTTGCGCTTGTCGCGGTTGAGCGCGTGCGCGCGTGCGAGTTCGTAGAGAACGTGCGGATCATCCGGCGCGAGTTCGGCCGCCGCCTCCAGTGAGACGACGGCGAGCGCGTAGTTTTCGCGACTTCGGATCAAGTTGTTCGCGCCTTCATAAAACTGCGCGAAGACCTGTTTGAGCGCGCGCCGCGCAACCCTGCGCGCGCCCGTGTCGGCGTCGGCGCGTGCGGCCTTCCGTAAATCATCCACAGCCTTCCTGAAAGCGATGCTCGCGACCGCGCCTTGCTCCGGGTCTCTGCGCTGTTCCAGAAGCGCGACGAGTTCACCCGCGAGTTGGTGCTGCCGTCTGATCTGCCCGTCCTCTTCGTCTAAAGCCCGCCCGACCTCCCGCGTCCGTCTGAGTCGCGCCGCTTGCCCCTCAAGCCCCGACACATCGCGCAGCCCGCGGAAATCATTCGCCGCCGCCTCGTAATTCCGGTATGCATCGTAAAAATTCCGCGCCTCTTCGGCAACGTGTGCGCGGCGCTTCTGTTCCTGCCAGAGTTGTTCGATGAGCGTCTCGTCTCTGCGCAGTCGTCCAGACTTCAACGCCTGTAGCTCCATCCATTCAAGGGCTGCGGCGCAAGCCTCTGCGGGCGGCCACGCATGCGCCCCGTCGAAGAGGGCAAGCCGATGCGGGACGGAAAATTTATCCAGCGCCGCATCGAGTTTTTTCAACTCCGGGAAATTGAAATCTTCGGTTCCGGCGATGGCGTAGACGGGGAAAGGCACGTCGGCCGAAGGCTTGATGTCGGCGGGGAAGCCCGCGCCGCAGGCGACCACTCCGGCCAGGCATCCACGGCAGAGATAACCGAAGCGGACGCTCATGCGCGCGCCGCCGGAAAAGCCCGCCGCGTAGATGCGCCGCTCATCTATGGAGAGACGCGCGCGTGTGTCGTTCCACATTGCGACGGTGGCGTCGAGCGAAGTCTTCACCGCGCCGTTTCGCGAGTTGTGAGAACCGGCGACGATCCAGCCGTACTTCTCCGCCGCAGCGAGAAAGCGCGCCACTGGCACTTCGCCGCGGGCGAGCGGGTCGAGGCAGTAGAGAATCGGCCATCTCTTGTCGGGCGTGTAACCGGAAGGAAGATAGAGCGCGTAGCCTTGCGTCGCATCGTCGCGCAGGGCAACGCGCTCGATGAGACGGCCGCGCGGGAGCGCTCCGTCGTTCTGCAAAGACGACTGCACAGGGTCGTGTGGATTATTCTTCCACGCGCTCTCGCCTGCGGAGCGCGTGGGCGGCGCGGTCAAGGCAGAGAGGAGCAGGGCGAACGTGAGCAACCGTCGCGCATCTCTCTCGAAACTGCGCCGTCGGAAGATCAAGCTCAGCATGCCTGTCGTCGCTCTGCCCGCGCGCGCGTCTGAAATTCTTTGCAGACCTGCATCAGCCGCACCCCTGCCTCCCACGTCAGGTTGTCGCCCTCAAGCGTGAAGTGGCGCAGCGATGACAGGCTCGCGGGCACGGGCATTTGGCAGTTCCACAGCAGCACGATGCGCCGGTCGTACAACACGAAGGCGGAGTTGATTTCGATGAGGATGTTTTGCTTGAGAGTGTATCCGCCCGCGCCGTCTTCGTCGCAGTCCGAGGGCGTGACGACGATCAGCGCGGCGTCGCATTGTCGCATGGCCTGAAACATCTCTCCCGCGAGCGGCAGCGCATCCGTGTCATTGTCGGCGACCGCGCGAGTCTTGATGTCGAGCAACTCAAGCATGGCCTCCAACTGATCGATGACGGGCGCGGCTCCGTGACCCAAAATCAGAAAATGCTCCGGCCGCGCCGACTGCGCGCGCGGCGGCGCGACCGGGGCGCGGGGCGAGAGCGAGAGGGTCGGCGTGTCTGTTTCCTCAGCGCCGGTGGCGGTCTTTCGCATCGCCGCGTCCGGCAGGCGGCCTTCGATGAACCCGGCCAGTTCCTCTCGTTCGACGCGCAGACGCGCCGGCTGCCCGCGCTTGCCGATGGTCATGGTGCCGATCTCTGCGGCCTGGCACAGGTGAAAGAAACAGACCACGCTGCTTTCGACCGCCTTCTGGTTCTGCCCGTTCGTGCCCGACGGGTAAAACTTCTGCCAGTAGGCCGCCACCTGTGTGTGCGTCACGAGGTCGTGGTTCTCCTCGTGCATCCATTCGAGCGCGGCGCGATAGGGCGCGGCATTGTCGAGCACGGCGCGGTAGGCTTCGGCTTCGGGGGCGAGCTTGCGCGCAAACTCCCAGCCGAGCCGGCTCAGGTGTAAGCGGTCGCCGCCATGGCGTTCGACGATGCCCCAGAACTCATAGGCGGCCACCTTTCGCGGCTCGAAGACGCGCCGCTTAACGTCGTCCATCGCCTCGACGATGGAGACGCCCGCGGGCTTCTTCTTGAGATACTGTACAACCTCGCGCACGTCTCCGGCCGTCGCCAGAATCGGCAGCGTGAATGACTGCGCGGCCTCCGTCGTGTAGAGGAGCCGCAGCGCGTGCGAGCGCTCCGCTTCCCGCTCGTCGGGGGCGTTTGAGAGCAGCCCTTCGAGTTCGTGTTCGCTGACGGCAAGGCCGTCGTCTTCCAACTCCGAAAGCGGCGCGATTAAAAGTGACATAATGAATCCGACCTCCCACCCGCAAATTCCGTCCGTGTCGAGATCAACTGCTGCTGCGGCGCACCTGATCGTTTTATGAGTTGCTCCCGCCCGCGTCTTCGAATGATTCGGCGGCCGCATCCGTCTCGAAGGGCGGAGTGGGGTCTATGCGGTAGCGTTTGAGTTTGGAGTTGAGCGTCGTGGCGTTGACGCCGAGCAGTTGCGCCGCGCGTGCCTGATGGCCTCCCGTGCGCAGGAGCGTCCGCCGTATGATCTCGATCTCGAAGCGCCGCACTTCGTCGGGCAGGCTCAAACCGCGTTCGCCATCAGCCTGCGCTTGAAGTGTCTGGATGTCTTTAAGCACCGCGATCTCTTTGAGGAGCGTCAACGTCAACTCTTCGAGCATCTCGATTCTGCTGAGAGACGCAGACCGCTCCTCCGACATGCGACGGGCTTCCGCGTGCGCGTCGCGATAGTGTTGCCGTTCATTCAAAACACTCATTGCTTCCATCTGCCAACCTCCTGCCAAATTAACGCGAACTCCTGACTCCGCCATGCGCTGCCGCGCACACGGGCTGCCGACGTTCAATGTTTGAGCGCATTCAGTTGCTTGAGACAATAACTCTCGACCGTGTCGGTGTTCTGCGTGCTGAGTCCGTTGTCGTGCCCGTCGTTCGGCAATAACCAGCGCCCATTTGTCCCCCGCACCAGATGGCCGATCTCGTGCAGGAGAATGAGCGCGCGCGCCGCCTTCGTGTCCGAGGGGAAGCGGCCGATGGCGCGCCTTTGCGCCTGCGCCACCAGAGGCGTGACGGAGAGCGGCCCGATGCTGTTGACCGACACACGCTCGAAGAGCCGGTAGGATGCTCCCGTCTTGCGGTCGTGGAAGAGTATGACTGCACCCGACATCTCCACAGCGACGTACGGGTCGGAGAAACGCTTCTGCCTCAACTGCTCCGTGAAACGGTTCAGCACCTCGGTCGCATTCACCGCGCCGCCGAAGAAATCGCTGCACGTGTTCTCCTCTTTCAGAATCCTGTAGGCGTCCATGTAAGAATCGGCGTGCATCTTGTTTGTGAAAGCGATGTTGAGCGGCGTCGGGACGGGCGCGGGCAGTGAAATTTTCGGCATCTCGGAATCACCCGCGCGCTCGGCCGGCGCCGGATCGGGCGCGTTCGCTTTCGCGGTCTCGAAGGGGCGCGCCTGAGTTAACAAATTTCCTGTCTCGCTCCATTCGTCGAGGGCTTTCTGGGCTGAAGCGGACATCTGTATGGCCGGAATTAAAATGAGCACGAGGAACATTTGACGCAGTTTCATGGCTTGTCTCCTACGGTGACATTCCCTGAAAGTTGGCTCCTGACTCCGCCCGCGTCGCCATCGCCGGGTTTGACTTCACTCCGCCGCCTCGGTCGTCCGGCAAATAACACCGGCGGGGGACGAGGTGAAAGAGCGTGTCCGTGCTGACAGCTTGATAGATGCTTGGAGGGCGCTCAAGAAATCTCAAATTTTATTGAGTCGCTTCGACGTTTTCACGCTCTCCGCGTGCGATGCGTTGACGGTCGAGTTCGGGGCGCGTCCCTGAAGTCCCGCGTGGGAAAGACGGCCGCGCGCGAAGGATTCTCGGATGGGCGTTGGCAGGTTGGGAAGAAGTTTGTGACGAAGGGGACGATTAGCGGCACGAAGCGGAAGTGTGGGAATCCGTAGTTTCGGAGGCGGGCTACAGATTATTGCCGAGGACGTTCTGCAAGTTGTCGCGATAGTTGCGGCTGAGCGTCAGTTCCGTGCCGTCGTGAAGGATCACGTGATACTCGCCGTGGCTCCACGGTTGCAGTTCCTTGATGCGGCGCAGGTTGACGATGGTCGAGCGATGGATGCGTATGAACTCCTTCGGGTCGAGTTGCGCTTCGAGGCTGCTGATCGATTCGCGCAGGAGGTGCGACTTCCGTGCGCTGTGGACGTTGACGTAATTCCCCTCGGCTTCGATCCAATCGATCTCGGCGGTGAGGAGGAAGAAGACGCGCCCGCCGGTCTTGACGACGAGCCGTTCGAGATACTTAGAATCGGCCTCAAGCTGTTTGAGGAGCGAGAGGATGCGTTGATCGAGTTGACCGTTGCGCGTGCCGCGGATGTGCGTTTTGGCGTGCTCGATGGCCGCCTCGAAGCGTTCGCGGTCGAAGGGCTTGAGCAGGTAATCGAGGGCGTGGACTTCAAAGGCTTGAATGGCGTAATGGTCGAAGGCCGTGACGAAGATGACGAGCGGCAGGTAGTCAGACTTGAGCGCTTCGAGGACGGCGAAGCCGTCAACCTGCGGCATCTGCACGTCGAGCAACATCAGGTCGGGGCGCAAGCTCTGCACGGCGGCCACCGCTTCCGCCCCGTTCGCGCATTCGCCGATGATCTCGACCTCCGGGTCGCCCGCCACCATCGTGCGAATCTTCTCGCGCGCCAGCGGTTCATCATCAACGGTCAATAGACGTATTCGCATCGTCCCCGCACAACTTTCCCGTTCAGGCCGAAAGCGATCCTCTCAACGCCTCCGGCGGCTCTCACTTTCGTAAGATCAAGTTTCGCGAAGCACGACGAGCGGCCGCGTCGAAGGCTTGCGCCCGGACGTGCGACGGAAGTTTCCGAATTTTCAGATGACTACTTGATGACGGGAGGTGCGGCCGGCGTCGCCGATGGAATTTCCATCGTCACGATCAGCCCGCCGCGAGGATCGTTGGCTAACTCGAAGCGGTGCGCCGCGCCGTAGAGTTGGGCGAGGCGCGCACGTGTGTTGGCTAGCCCGACACCTTCCTTGAAACTGCCATCAAAACTTCGATTCAGGGTAAGCCCTGGTCCGTTGTCTTTGATGCGAATACGAAGTGTGCCGTTCTTTCGTTCCGCCAGAATATCTATGCGGCCGGGAGCGGAGCGCGGGGCGATGCCGTGGCGGATGGCGTTCTCGACAATGGGTTGGAGGATCAGGTTGGGCACCTGTACGTCGAGAGCCTGTGCATCTATGTCGAGCGTGGTGGTGAGACGATCTTGAAAGCGGATGCGTTCGATCTCCAGATAGCACTTGAGGAATTCCAGTTCCTGTTGGAGCGAGACTTCCTGTGTGCCGGAGTTTTCCAGTGTGAGCCGGAGGAAATCGCCGAGACGCGCGATCATTTTGTCTGCGGCTTCGACATCTTTGTAGACGAGCGCGGAGATCGAGTGGAGCGTGTTGAAGAGAAAGTGCGGGTGGAGTTGCATCTTGAGGGCTTGCAACTGCGCCTCTGCGAGTTGGGTTTGCAGTTGCGCGGCACGGCGTTCGCCCGCTGTGTAGCGCCGGTAATAATCGAGAGCGTGGCGTGCGAGCAGGATGAGACCATAGATGCCGTAATTCTCGCTGGCGTTGAGAATGACGGTGCGACAGATGAGCCAGAGCGCGCTCGTCGTGCCTTTAGGCTTGTCCCAGTAGACGGAGTTGAAGGCGTAGAGCATGCACCCGACGAGGATGGCGCAGGCGGTGCTGAAGAGGATGTGGAGCAGTAGATTTCGCCGCCAGCGTTCTTGTTCGAGGCGGTAGCGTCCGGCCAGCCAGAACGCGAGCGGCGTCACGAGCGCCCAGATGTAGGCGTAGCTGAACTGGACGGCGACCGTCTCCGACAGAGAGACGGGGCGGTCGCTGCGAATCATGGCGAAGTAAACCTGGAAGGTGAAGAAGAAACCGATGGCCGTCCAGACGAGCGCGACGATCCCCAGATACATGAGGCGACGCCTCCACACACTTTTGTCTGCGGCGGCGGCGGTGAGGGGAGCCAGTGGTGGTGAAGATGTGTGTTTCAAGTTTAGCCTGCGCTCGGCTTTCACATTTCCCGGCGGCCTTTTCCTGCACACTCCCGAAGCGTTTGGCGGCGGGCGCAGCGAGGGCGAGAGCGCGGCGGTCGCCTCCGGGTTCAGGCCGGGCGAGGAAACGTCGGGCAACGCGCAACTATAATCCGGGGCGGGCGGGAAGTGAAGAACTGTGGGACGAAACGGCCGGACGAAGTGACGAAGCGGAACCGACGCGGGACGAAGCGGACGCGCCGCGCGCCGAAACGTGCGTGGCAACGATGTGGCAGGCAGGCACGCGCCGCCGGCTTCAAACAAATCGCGCTGCCGGCTTTAAATAAATGAAGCGGGGCGACCATCTTTTGCCTGAATCTGATCATCAACTACTAACAGCACAGAGCTTTTGACAAAGTATCGCGCGCGTGAGGCGCGGCTCGAAGTGTTCGCTCGCCCTTCGCGCGCGCTCAAGTCGGCGCGCGGAGGCTCCGGCACGCGCCGGTGTGAACTTTCAGGCAGTTCTCTTGAACTTGTGATGAGCACTCTCCCGACATCCTGCTACGAATTCGGCTCTTTCCGTCTCGACGCATCGAGGTCGCTCCTGTTACGCGACGGCGAACAGGTGCCCGTCTCGCCGAAAGCGTTGGAGACTTTGTTGCTCCTCGTCAGCGAGGCCGGGCGTGTGCTGCGCAAAGAGGAATTTATCGCGCGCATCTGGCCGGACTGTTTCGTCGAAGAGCAAAACCTGACGCAGTACATCTTCACGCTCCGCAAAGCGCTCGGCGAAGCGCCGAACGATCATCGCTACATCGTGACCGTGCCGGGACAAGGCTATCGTTTCGTCGCGCCGGTGAGGGAACTGGCGGAGACGGACGACGCTCAGGCGAAGGGCGCGCGAACGGGTGAGGCGCGCGCGCCGGAAGAGAGCGTCGCACCTGCGGCCTCAATCGCCGTCCTGCCCTTCAAAATGCTCGGCGGCGATCAGGTTGACGACTTTCTGGGGCCGGGGCTGGCCGATGCGCTCATCACGCGGCTCGGCGGCGTCGGGCAGATCAGCGTCTGCTCCACTTCCGCCGTCCTCAGGTACATCAATTCAGACCGCAGCCCGCTCGCCGCCGGGCATGAACTCGGCGTCGAGACCGTGCTCGACGGACACCTGCAACGCTCAGGCGAACGCATCCGCCTGACCGTCCAACTGTTCAGATTAAGCGACGGCAAGACGCTCTGGGCGGAGAAATTCGATGAGAAGTTTACGGACGTGTTCTCCGTGCAGGATTCGATCTCGGAGCAGGTCGTGCGCGCGCTCGTGCGGAAATTAACGGACGAAGAACTGCAATCGCTCACGAAGCGCCACACGGGCGACGCAGAGGCGTTTCAAGCCTACATTCGCGGCCGCTATTTCTGGAACCGGCGCACCGCAGAGGGCTTGCACAAAGCCATCGGATACTTCGAGCAGGCCATCGCCATTGATCCGGCCTACGCGCTGGCCTTCGTCGGCCTCGCCGATGCGTACAATTTGCTGGCCGGGCATGGCGGCCTCCACCCGCAGGAAACTTTCCCGAAAGCCAAGGCCGCGGCCGAGCGCGCCCTCGAAATTGACGGCTCGCTCGCGGAAGCCTTCGCCTCGCTCGGCTTCGTCTCGTATCGCTTCGATTGGAACTGGTCGGACTCCGAGCGCCATTTCAAACGGGCGATTGCGATGAAGCCGAATTACGCCACCGCGCACCACTGGTACGGCGAGTCGCTCGCGGCCGCGGGTCGCTTCGACGATTCGCTGGCCGAACTCGGAAGGGCGCAGGAACTCGACCCGCTCTCGCTGCCCATCAACACCGATCTCGGTCAGTCGCTCTATTTCGCGCGGCGTTACGAAGAGGCGGCCGTGCAGTTGGAGAAGACGCTCGAAATGGATGCCGATTTCCCACGCGCGCTCATCATTCTGAGCGCGGTTTACGAGCAGCAGGGGCGATACATGGAGGCGATTGAATTGGCGTGCAGGGCGGTGAAACTATCACAGGCGAATCCGCTCGCGCTCTCCGGTCTGGGGCATGCGCGCGCGCTCGCCGGACAGCATCACGAGGCGCGCCGGATCGTGAGCGACCTGCGGCGGCTCGCCGCGAATCGCTATGTCTCCTCCTACAACATCGCCCTCGTCTACGCCGGACTCGGTGAACATTCAGCCGCGCTCGATTATCTCGAAGAGGCTGTCGGCAACTCCGACGTGTGGCTCGTCTGGCTCAAGTTCAACCCACGTCTGGACATCCTCTGCGACGACCCGCGCTTCATCGCACTCACACGCCGCGTCAATTTATGAGCTTCACGAATAACATATAATTTATGATTGAACCGTAAATAATATCGTTTCTTCATCCAATTTATTACTGCCACGCCCTCTCTCTCCAGCCACATGCGCCGCCGTTTCCGCGAATAAGCGGACTTCCTTGAGTAAAGCCTCTAGTTGGCACGCCCGTTGCCCTCTCGTGAGCGCGGAAACATATACGCGACTTGTGCTCCGGCAAAGCCAAGCTGGAGCCTATTTACTTGAAGGAGTCTGAAGATGAGAAAAGCGATTCTGGCGGTGCTTGCATTTTGTTTGTTGGCGGTGCCGGCGGCGGCGCAGTCAAACACGGGGCGGTTGGTCGGGACGGTCTCCGACGCTTCGGGCGTCGTTCCCGGTGCCTCCATCGTGGTGAAAGATAACCTGAGCGGCAAGGAGAAGACCATCGTGTCGAGCGACGACGGAAGTTTCGCCGTCGAGCAACTCGACCCCGGCACTTACACCGTCACCATTACGGCGGCAGGCCATAAGACCTTCTCCGCCGCCGACGTGAAGATCGACATCGGGCGCGAGTATTCGCTGAACCCGACGCTCGAAGTCGGCAACATCAGCGAGACCGTAGAGGTCACGGCCGGGACGGACATCGTCAATTCGTCGAACGGGGAATTGAGCAGCACCGTCAGCCCCCGCCAGATTTTGGAATTGCCGATCAACGGACGTAATCCGCTGGCCTTGCTCAACCTGCAACCCGGCGTCAACGCGACGAGCAGCTCGATCAACGGGCAGCGCTCCTCGTCCGCCAACTACACGCGCGACGGCATCAACATTCAGGACAATTTCATACGCACCGGCGGCTTCGTGCAGGATCGTCCCACGGTGGACGACACGGGCGAGTTCACGGTCGTCACGCAAAACGCCAGCGCCGATCAGGGCGGCGGCGGTTCCACGCAGGTGCAACTTTTCACGCCGCGCGGCGGCGCGGATTTTCACGGCGGCTTCTGGGAGTACAACCGCAACTCGAAGTTTGCGGCCAACGAATTCTTCAATAACTCTGCGGGCATCGCGCGCCCGTTTTTGAATCGCAACCAATTTGGCGCGAAGATCAGCGGCCCCTCCGTCTTACCGCGATTCGGCGAAGGCGGCCCCGCCATCTTCCGCGGCAAGGCCTTCTTCTTCGCGCAGTACGAGCGCTTTGAACTGCGCCAGCAGGCTTCCGTCCAGCGCTCTGTGCTGCGGGCTGCGGCGCGCACCGGCGACTTCACTTATACGGACAACACCGGCGCGACGCGCACCGTCAACGTCCTGACCGGGGCTGGCCTGACCGCGCCGATCCCCGCCTCTGCCGGAGGCGTGCTCGGCGTCGATCCGGTGATCCGCCGACGCCTGCTAGACCTCATGCCGGACGTGGGCAACTCCACCATCTCAAACAACAACCTGACCCAATTGCTGCGTTTCAACCAGTCCGACAACGACACGCGCAACGCCTTCACCGGGCGCTTCGACATTGATTTCAACGACCGCAACAGTCTCAATTTCGTCTACAAGTACAACGACAACGCAGACCAGCGGCAATCGGATGCCGGCGGCTTCGACACGAACCCCTTCGTCTTTCAGGGCGGCCCGACGAAGTTCTACGTCGCCACCTATCGCACGACCCTCGGCGCGGGTTTCGTCAACGAAGTGCGCGGCGGTTATTCGTCGAGCGAGCCGTTCTTCAATAACAACTCGCTGCCGTCCGATTTCATCATCGGCGGGCTTCCGCTCGGCCTGAGCAGCCCCGAAGCCAGCTTCGAGGCGCAAGGTCGCAACACGAAGCAGTACACGTTTCAGGACAACGCCTCTTACGCTATCGGCAACCACTCTCTGCGCTTCGGCGGACAAATCGAAGGGCAACGCATTCAGTCCATCAGCAACTTCAACCGGACGCCGATCTACACGATCACGACGACCGCTAATCCCAACACGCCCGGTCTGGCGGCCAGTCTATTTCCCGGCGGCATCAACGCCACGCAGCGCGCGCGCGCAGACGCCCTGCGCTTTCTCCTCGGCGGTGTCGTCGGCGGCAGCACGGTGGCCGCGAATTTCGTCAGCCCGGAGGTGGGGCCGCAACTCGGCGCTCCGTCCATACAGGATTACGCCTACGAGTCTTACGGCCTGTACGTCAGCGACCAGTGGCGCGTCTCGCCCCGTCTCACCCTGAACCTCGGCCTGCGCTACGATCTCTTCTCCGGCCTGAGAAACACCAATCAGGTTTTGCTTGAGCCGATCATCCCTGCGGGGCAGACCATCAAGCAGGCTATTCTCAACCCGAACGGCAGTTACGGTCTCGTCGGAACCAACACGGGCGAGCCGGGTAAACTGTTCAACGCCGACAAGAACAACTTCGGCCCGATCATCAGCTTCGCCTATTCGCCGCAGTTCAAAAACAGCTTTCTCGGCGGCCTCTTTCCCGGCGACGGGAAGACGGTCATCCGCGGTGGCTTCCGCATCAGCTACATCAACGACGAGTATCTCAAAGCCGCCGACAACGCCGCGCGCGGCAACGCCGGACTTGACCTGACCGGAGGCTCTGCCACCCTCAACGCGAGGTTCAACGCGCTCCCGGCCATCACGCTCCCGGCCTTCACGCGCCCGCCGATCACCTTCGCGCAGGGGCGCGAGGCCGACGTGAATCTCTTCAACACCGTCTTCGCCATCGATCCGAACATCCAGCTCCAGAAGAACATGGAGTACAACATCGGCATCCAGCGCGAGATCGGATTTAACAGCGTCATCGAGTTGCGCTACGTCGGCGGCCGCAGCAACAGCCTCGTGCGCGGCTTCGACCTCAACCAGTTCGACATCAACGCCAGCGGTTTCCTGCAGGACTTCCTCCGCGCTAGAGAGAACTGCCGCCTGCAGGGCGCGACCCTGCCCGGCACGGGCGACCCGCTGCAAAGATGTACCGACGCGCGCTTCAACCCGGCGATTGCCGGAAGCCAGCCGCTGCCCGTCTTCGCGCAGTTGCCCTTCGGCGCGTTTCTCAACAACCCGGCCATCACCGGCCCCATCATCAGCGGTCAAGTCGCCGGTCTCGTCCAGACCTACATCATCAACGGGCTGGATCAGGACGAAGGCGTCGGGATCAACTTCCGCCGCAACCGCAACGCGGGGCCGGTCGATCTGTTGACGAACGGCGGGCGTTATCGCTACAACGCTTTGCAGGCGGAAATTCGCCGCCGCTTCACTCAAGGGTTTTCACTGCAAGCCAACTATACGTTCCAGAAAATTCTCTCCGACATCGAGACCGACGGACAGGCGCGCTTCGACCCGTTCCTCGATAACGCCAACCCGCAACTCGACTACGCGCGCACCGATTACGACCGCACGCACACCGTCAACTTCAATGCGATCTACGAACTTCCTTTCGGCCGCGACAAGCGCTTCCTGAACAACGGCGGATTCGTGAGCCGTCTGTTCGGCGGCTTCCAGCTCAGTTCGATCATCAACGTCGGTTCGGGTGCGCCGATCTCGATCAGGGATTTAAGCCCGACGCTCAACCGCGCCGGCCGTTCGCAGCGGCAAACCGCCAACTCTTCCCTGACGACCGATCAGATCAAAGACCTCGTCGGCATCTTTCACCAGAACGGCCGGGTCTATTTCATCAACCCGGCGGTGATCGCGCCTGACGGCACGGCGACCGGCGGCAATTTCGGCACGACGCCGGGGGCTGCTTTCCCCGGTCAGGTCTTCTTCCGCACACAGCCGGGGCAGACCGGCAACCTGCCGCGCACGTTCATCAACGGCCCGCTCTATCTCAACTGGGACGCGGGCTTGATGAAGAACATCTCGCTCGGCGAGCGTTCGAGACTGCAACTTCGCATGGAAGTCTTCAACGTCCTGAACCGCGCCAACTTCTTCCCGCCGAGCGGAGCAAACGCGCTCAACTTCGGCGAGGACAGCAACATCTTCAACATCAACAGTCCGACCTTCGGGCAGATCACGAGTACCTATCCGCCGCGCATCATGCAATTTGCGGCGCGCTTCGAGTTCTAAAGTTCACGCCGGTTTTAACGCGCGCGGGGAGTGAGACGATTCCACGGAACTGTCTCCCTCCCCGCGCGCGTGCGAACAATGCGGCGTGCCCGGACATTTTCTCTTAGTCGCTCTTGTGCCTGAAGACACGAACCCAGACGGGCTATTTCTTCCGTATCAGACACTTCACAGTGGAGCCTATTCGAGCCTCCATCACACATTCGCAATTACGCGCAGGCAGACACTTCACCTCCATAGAAAAATTCTTGACATGAATTAACGACGGGAGTAGGCTACACGCGAAACAGTTTTCCCGGGTATAAATTTTTACCTGCTCCCTTGATTGGGTAGTTACCCTCCTCCCGAATAAACTTGAACGATAGCAAGCGACACTGGAAAATCTAGGCCGCACCCTTGACCTTCCGCGTTCGCTGATTAATCAACCAGAGGTGAGAGGCATAAAGTCGCGTCTTTGTGCCACATACTTTTCTCGTTCACTCGATCAGTAAATCCAAAGCCTTACCAACAAGCAAGTCACTTCCATTGGGGAACGTTACTTTATAGTTCGATAGATGCACGGCCGCACTGTGCATACATCAACGCAGGGTGTGATCTCTGCCCCTGCTGGTGAGAAAGCATTACTTCGCGATGCCTTGCTCCCGCTCTACATCTTTTCGAGCTTTCTCAAAACCCAGCTCTCTCCCTGTCCGGCTAATCAATCAGCCGGGCTTGGACGAGTTTTCTCTCAGGGAGCATCTCTGGCGCGGTCTCCGCCGCGGCTTTACCGCCGGCGCGTGACGCAAGAGCGGATGCTCAGGCAAGGGGGCGCTATCCGTCCGTCAACGTTTTAAGAGTGGGATTACTAATTTACTTTGTTTTCGCCGCGCCCACTTTCGCGGCTGAAATGTGAGGAGGAAACCCGATGGCGAAAATCTCTAAGGCGCGACTCAAGGCGCAGGAGAACGCAAGAAAGAACAGGCAGGAGTTAATCGGGGTCAGCAGGCGCGACCTGATGAAGATGGGGCTGCTCACCAGCGCAGGCCTTCTCGTCCCGAAGCGTGGCCTGAGCGCACGCGCGCTCAACAGCGCGGGCTGGCTCGAAAGCGGCAGCGGCGACGGCGACGTTCCTTGTCAAAGCCCGCCGACGACGCCCTTCGTCGAAGAACTTCCCAACCATATGAACGGCGGGATGGTCATTCACAGTCCCGTCGCCGCATTCAGCAACGAGGCCGCTTGCCCCGCGCAGGCCGCCCCTTCCGGCTGCCCCAACGACGGTCGCAAGTTTACGCATCAGGCGTTCGCGCAGCGCCCGCCCGTCAAAAAATATGAAGTCAGTCAGAGGCGTACGCTGAAGAGCGTGCATCCGGCGCTCCCGCTGCAACCGCTCTGGGGCTTCGCGCGCAGGCAGGTGGACGGCCCCGTCGATCCGAACACGAACACGGGCGTCGCGTGGTCGCCCGGCCCGACCTTCGTCGCGCGTTACAACGAGGCCGTCCTCGTGCGCAATTTCAACGACCTGCCGCCCGCCAACCAGAACGACGGCTTCGGCCTGCCGTCGGTGACAACCCACTTGCACAACGGCCACACGCCTTCGGAGTCGGACGGCTTCCCGTGCGACTACTTCGAGCGCGGGCAGTTCTACGATCAGCACTACCCGAACGTGCTCGCCGGGATCAATTCAACCCACCCCGGCACGGGCGACATCAACGAATCGCTCTCGACGCTCTGGTATCACGACCACCGCATCGAGTTCACCGCGCCGAACGTCTACAAGGGGCTGGCCGGCTTCTACATCCTCTTCAACGAACTGGACACCGGCGACGAAAACACCGGCTTCCGGCTGCCGAGCTTCCCGCAGTTCGACATCCCGCTGATCATCACCGACCGTTCGTTCAGCCCGCAGACCGGGTTGCTCTGCTTCGACATGTTCAGCCTCGACGGCGTCCTCGGCGACCGCTTCCTCGTCAACGGCAAGATTCAGCCGTTCTTCAACGTGCAGCCGCGCCGCTACCGCTTCCGCGTGCTCGACGGCGGCCCGTCGCGCTTCTACCAGAACTTCCTGCTCGACCCGACCAGCCCGAGCACGATCAACAAGTTCTGGCACATCGCGAACGATGGCAACCTGCTGCCGCGTCCGCTCCTCGTCAACAGCATCCGGCTCGGCGTCGCCGAACGCCACGACATCATCATCGACTTCCGTCCCTTCGCCGGCAAGACCCTCTATCTGGAGAACCGTCTGGAGCAGCAGGACGGGCGCGGCCCGACCAACAACCTCCTGCCGCCGGGGCAGGGGCACAAGTTGCTCAAGTTCATCGTCGGCGGCACGCCCGTGCCGGACGGCAGCGCCGACCCTGCGACGCAGACCTTCTACCCGCTGCCGCCGCGCCCGACGCCGCGCATCACGCGCACGTTCCGCTTCGACCGCACCAACGGCCAGTGGGCGATCAACAACAAGCTGATGCCGGGCGATTGCAGCGACATACGCTTCCGCGTGCAGCGCAACAGCGGCGAGCGCTGGATTTTGCAGAACAACTCCGGCGGCTGGCAGCACCCCATCCACATCCACTTCGAGGAGTTTCAACTCGTCCGCCGCAACGACCGCATCATCCAGCCGGGTGACCCGGAGCATGCGCGCAAGGACGTGGTGCGCCTGAACTTCAACGAGGAGGTCGAACTACTCTTCCGCTTCCGCGACTACCGCGGCCGCTACCCGATGCACTGCCACAACACGCTCCACGAGGATCACGCGATGATGTTGCGGTTCGATATCGAGGATGTCGGCGACAACAACACGAACCCGTAGCCGGACGCGCGGCGCGCACGCCCACACAGAGCGTGCTCGCGCTGCATGGATCGCGGAAGATGAGAAAGGAGATTGGTCAGTCATGCCGAACGTGAATAGAAGACAATGGCTCGCGGCCTCCGGGGCAACCCTCTTCGCCAGCGCGGCCGTAGCACAAACGTCTGGCGGTGCAACTAAGTGGAAAACTATCCCGCCACGCGACGTAATCAGGGAGCGTCACCTCCCGAACGTCCTCCTGACGACGCATGAGGGGAAGAAAGTGCGTTTCTACGATGACCTGATGAAGGACAAGATCGTCGTCATCAACATGATGTACGCTACCTGCGAGGGCGTGTGCCCGCGAATCACATCGAACCTCCAACAGGTGCAGAAATTTTTGGGCGACCGAGTGGGGCGCGACATCTTTTTCTACTCGATCACCCTCAAACCTGAGATGGACACTCCCGCCGTGCTCAAGCGGCACGTGGCGATGCACAAGATCAAGCCGGGTTGGCTGTTCCTGACGGGCGCGCCCGCCGACATCGAGTTGCTGCGGCGCAAGCTCGGCTTCGTCGATCCAGACCCGGAAGTGGACAAGGACAAGGCCAACCACATCGGCAACGTGCGTTACGGCAACGAGGCGCTTATGCTGTGGGCTGCGGCTCCGGGCTTGAGCAAGGCTTCGGCCATCGCGGAGTCCATCAAATGGGTGGATTGGCCGAAGCAGGAAGCGGCCACGACAGTGAAAGGAGATCGGAAATGAAAAAGAATCTTCTCAGAGCGACGATGCTGTTGCCTGCCTTGTTGCTGATGTCCGTCGCGCTGCTGTTGCCGACTCACTCACTGACGCAGCAACAATCCTCGTCAACGACGGAGATCGTTCTCGACGACGGCGGCGACTCCGCCACCTTGGATGGCGGCGGAGACAAAATCTTCGTCCCGAACGACAGTAGCGACGGTGGCGACAGCGTGATGGGCGGCAACGCTCCCCGCACGAACACCGGCAGCACCGGCGGCGGCGGCCCGGAGGCGATAGCCTTCGACGGAACTTACGTCTGGATCACACGGCAGTTCAAAAACGCCGTGACCAGAGTGCGTGCGAGAGACGGCGCGAAGGGCGGCACCTTCACCGTCGGCTCCGGCCCCTCGGCCGTGGCCTTTGACAAGACCGACGTCTGGGTGGCGAACCTGGGCAGCAACAACGTGATGAAGCTCAGAACGGATGGCACCATCATCGGCACTTACAACGTGGGCAAAGCTCCCGGCGGGATGGCCTTCGATGGGGTTAACATCTGGGTGTCGAATCGCGAGGACAACACGGTGACGAAGCTGCGTGCGAAGGACGGGGTTAACCTCGGCACATTCGCCGTCGGCAGGCGTCCCGTCGGGATCGCTTCCGACGGAGCCAACGTCTGGGTGGTAAACAATTTCAGCAACACCGTGACGAAATTGCGTGTAAGTGACGGGGCTAACCTCGGCACTTTCGCCGTCGGGAAAGGCCCCTTCGGGGCTGCCTTCGACGGAACCCACGTCTGGGTGACGAACTTCTTCGGCAACACCGTGACGAAACTGCGTGCGAGCGATGGCGCTACGCTCGGCACTTTCCCCATGGGCGGCGAGCCGGCGGGCATCACCTACGACGGTAGCACCCTCTGGATAGCCAACAGCGGGAGCAACACTGTGACGAGGATGCGGGCGGCCGATGCCGGTACGCTCGCAGTTTACGCAGTGGGCAGAGGCCCCTTCGGCGTCGTCTTTGACGGCAGCAGCATGTGGTCTGCGAACTTCGGCAGCGACTCGGTTTCCACCACCGCCGTCGTCTCTCCGTCGCCAACCAGCATTTCGGCGACTCAATAGCGGCGCTTATAAGGACGGCGGTGCTTTGCGGAATTCCGGTTTCCGCGTTTCACCTTAGTCTCCGTCGGCGTCAAAGCGCATCTCGCGCTAGTGAAGGGGCGACCACTCGTTGGTCGCCCCTTCCTTACCAGTGCGCGCCTGGCGTCGCAGCCCCGCTCGGCCGACGCCGCGCGTGACTTGAAACTAATTGAGAGCATTCTTTACAAGGGGCTTTTCAAACGTCCCTGAATAGTGGTAAATATACGTGCACCCCCTCAGAACTTTGAACGCCGTCTTTGAATTATAAGCCGGCGGGATATTGGTCATAGTCCGTTATCTCCGACAATCAAGTCGCGTCGAGCGATGACCCAGCGTCGCGCGGCGCTCTCACTGCTGACTGCGGAGAATATCTCAGACGTATTTTCGCTCCTCTACTCTTCACCGTTTAGTGCCCGTCCCTGCGGTCGGGTTGCAAGCCCGTAGGAGGTGCCAGCATGAAAAGCCCGCTGTCTCTGGTCACATCTAAATTCGTTTCGATCCTATCCGCACTTTTACTCGTCACTTCCTGTCTCCTCTACGGAGCCATCCGCCCTGACACCGCGTCGGCATCAACGCCTGCACGTGAGACGGCCGCGAGGCGCGAACGGGCGACGCCGGCGGCGTCTAAATCCGGAACTGCGGCGAAGCGCGGCGGGGCGGCAGCAGCAGCGGCGGCGGCGAAGCTGCCGGTTGACTTCGTCGAGAACCGTGGTCAGTGGGACGACGCGGTGAAGTTCATGGCGCGCAAAGGCGCGATGCTCGCCTCCTTCGAGAAGGACGCGATCAAGCTCCGCCTCGGTCAGGAGCGGCCGGCTTCGGTGAGTTTGAGTTTCGAGGGCGCGGCGAAAGGCACGACGCTGGCGGGCGAAGGGAAGCGCGCAGGGTACTACAACTTTTTCATCGGAAATGATCGGGCGAAGTGGCGCGCGAACGTCGCGACGTTCGGCGGTCTGTTATACCGTGGGCTTTATGAGGGCATTGACCTGCGCGTGCGCGAGGCCGGGGAGCAGCTTGAGTACGACTTGCTCCTTGCCCCCGGAGCCGGCCTCGAAAAAGTTGTGATCCGCACAGACGGGACGACCTCCCTCGAAGTTGCGGACGACGGCTCCCTGTTGATGCAAACCGCCGCAGGGAAGTTGCGGCAGACGCCGCCGCTGACCTGGCAGGAGTTGCCGAACGGCGAGCGACAAATCGTCGAGTGTCGCTTTAGAAAGATCGACGCGCGGCGCTATGGCTTCGTCACGCCGCGCCGCGACCGCAGCCTGCCGCTCGTCATCGATCCCGGCCTCGAATGGGCAACGTACCTCGGCGGCGGCAACTGGGATGAGATTCACGAAATAGCCTCTGCGGGCGACGACACGGGGGACGTGATCGCGGTTGGCGCGACGCTCTCGCCTGACTTCAGCAATCGCACGAACCCCGTCGCCGGGTTCGTCACACGCTTCAGCGCGACGGGCGCTCTAGTCTATAAAACAATCCTCGGCGGCTCGGACAGGGAATGGATTCTCGGTCTCGCGGTCGCCCCCGGCGGCCAGCCCGTCGTCGTCGGCGAAAGCTACTCGCCCGATTACCCGACGACGCCCGGCGCTTACCAGACGAACCACGGCGTTCGCTTCGACTCGCTCGGCGCTATCTACGACGCAGACGCCTTCGTTACGCGCCTCAACAGTGCGGGGCAGATCGCCTACTCGACCTTCATCGGAACGGGCGATTACGATCTGGCCTACACGGTGGCGCTCGCCCCGAACGGCGCTGTCATTCTGGCGGGCGAAACCACGTCGGCAGGCTGGCCGACGACCGCCGGAGCATACGACCGCACGCACAACTGCTGCACGCCCTACTTCGCGGGAGTCTTCTCCCGCCTCGATGCCTTCGTCGCGCGGCTGAGCGCCGACGGGAGCGCGCTGGAATATTCCACCTACCTCGGCGGCAACGGCGACGAGCAGCCTGAGAGCATCGTTGTTGATGCCGCAGGGTTCGTCACGCTGACGGGGCTGACCTACTCGCCGCCGGGCGGCGGCCCTCATTTCCCGACGACGCCGGACGCGCTCGCACGCACGCCCTTCAACGTCGAATCCAATCCGGACGCCTACCTCGCGCGGCTGAGGCTCGACGGGGCGGGCGCGGCCGACCTCAAGTACTCGACCTTCATCGGCGGCGGCAACACGGACGAGGGCTACTCCGTCGCGCTCGACCCCACAAACCCGCAGGACGTTTTGGTGGGCGGCGTCACCTACTCGACCGCCGGAGTTCCCGCCATCTTCCCGACCACGGCGGGCACGCTCAAGCCCAGTTCCACGAGCATTGACGGTTTTCTCATGCGCTTCCGCTTCCCGTCTGCGGGCGGCGCGAGCCTCGTCTGGTCTACGCTCTTCGGCGGCTTCGACTACGAAGATATCGGCGACATCGCCGTGCAGGGCAACGGCGAGATCGTCATCACGGGCGAGACGCGCTCCTTCGATCTGCCAACCACGCAGGGAGCTTTCGACAGAACGGTCGCCATCTCAAGCGGCGCGCTCTTCTTCGACGCTTACGTCGCCCGCGTCAGCGCGGACGGCGCGCGAGTGCTCTACGGTACTTACCTCGGCGGGAGCTTTAACGAGCGCGTCCCGAACGTCGCACTGGTCGGCGCGAACACCGCCGCCGTCTCCGGCTGGACGCTCTCCGGCGACTTCCCCGTCACGGCGGGCGCGCACGATCCTGTTCTCAATAACGACGGCGTCGGCGGCGTCGGCGGCTCCGGCGGCGTGCCCTTCGACGGTTTCCTGGCGCGCCTCAGCCTGCTGCCCGACGGCGACGGCGACGACGCGGTCATCGCCCCCAGCCTCATTGCCCCGGCCAACAATTCGCAGGTCTCGACCAACACGAACATCACGTTCGACTGGGCGGACGTGCCCGATCAATCAGGCATTGATGGCTACCACATACAGATCAACCAGCGGCCTGACTTCGTCTGCTGCAACGACTGGCAGGAGGTCTGGACTTCCGCTTCCCAGTACGTGGCGTCTCTGCGCTTCGACGGCGCGTACTACTGGCGCGTGCGTACGGCGGATCGTTCCGGCAATCTGAGCGACTGGTCGGAGGTGCGCTCTCTCAACTCCGGCACGTCCATCTCCGCGCTCACGATCAACCCGGCCAGCGTCGATGGAGGAAACTCCGCGCAGGGGCAGGTGACACTGACCGCCCTCGCCCCGGCGGGCGGCATCGTGATCTCTCTGAGCAGCAGCGACACGACGGTCGCCAACGTTCCCGCGAGCGTCACCATCCCGCAGGGGGGAGTGTCCGCGAACTTCACTGTTTCGACCGGAGCCGTCTCCGCCCCGATCACCGTCACGATCACGGGCAACCACAACGGCAACACGCGGAGTGCGACGCTGACCGTGTCGCCCTCGACCGCGCCGCCCGCCGCGCCGACTCTCGTCAGGCCGTCGAACGGCGCGCGGGTTCCGCCCAACGTGAGCATCCCTTTCACCTGGAACGCCGTGGCCGGCGCGGCAACCTACGAGATTCAGATCGACGACTCCGACCGTTTCACCGCGCCGCTCGTCGCATCGCAGGCCGGACTGACGCAGACGCAGTACGAGCAGACCTTCACCAACGAGAGGCGCTGCTGGTGGCGCGTGCGCGGCCGCACGGCCGGAGGTACAAACGGCGCGTGGTCTGCCGTCCGCAGTTTTGAGGTGAAGCGCGGAGCACCGGCTCCGCCTCCGCCGCCCGGCCCCGCCGCGCTCTCCGCGCTCTCGCTCAGCCCAACGAGCGTGACCGGCGGGAACTCTTCGCAGGGCGTGGTCACTTTGACGAGTGCCGCGCCGTCCGGCGGCGCGCTCGTCGCGCTCTCCAGCAGCAACACGGGCGTCGCCAACGCACCGTCGAGCGTCACCGTACCCGCCGGGGCGACGAATGCCGCCTTCAGCGTGACGACCGGATCGGTCACGGCCTCGACTTCAGTGACCATCTCCGCTTCTTACAACGGCGTCACCCGAACCGCGCTGCTCAACGTGCAGCCCGCGGCGACGCCGCAACCCGTCACGCTCTCCTCGGTCGCGCTCAATCCGTCCACAATTACGGGCGGCGGCTCTTCGCAGGGCACGGTCATTCTCAGCGGCGCGGCTCCGTCCGGGGGCGCTTCGGTTGCCCTCACGAGCAGTAACACAAACGTCGCCACTGTGCCCGCGAGCGTCACCGTCCCGGCGGGCGCGACGAGCGCCGCCTTCACTGTGACGACTCGTTCCGTCACGTCGTCAACCCCTGTGACCATCAATGCCTCTTACGGCGGTGTCACACGGACTGCGACGCTGACGGTCAACGCGGCGGCGCAGGTGAGTGACACGGTCGCCATCCAGCGCGCCGAATACACCGCCTCAAACAGGGAACTCCGCATCGAGGCGACGAGCACCAACGCCTCCGCCGTCTTGAGATGTTACGTGGCGGCAACCGGCGAACTCATCGGGACGCTGACGAATGATGGAGGAGGCAGGTACAGAGGGCAGTTTACGTGGGCGACGAACCCGCAGAACGTCACGGTGCGGAGCAGCCTCGGCGGCTCCGCGACGAGAACTGTGGAGGCGAGATAGCGCGCCTCCACAGGCCGAAACCTACAGGCGTCGCGGGGCGTCGTCGGTCTTGCCCGTGAGATACGTCCAGCCCGGTTTGATCTCGTGCATCCTGACGTAATGGTCGAGCGCCTTCGGCGTGTCCTTACTGCGGCGTGAGCGTGATCGAGTACATGTAGATGTCTCGATTCACGCTCACGCCGAATAGCTTCTGCAACCGCAGCAGATTTGAGATGATGGCGGGGCAGATGCCCTCGCACTGGGCGTACATGAAGTTAGTGACGACGATTTTGTCTTTGATGAGATCATCGTAGAAACGCACTTTCCGTCCCTCGTGTGTTACGAGTTCAACGTTCGGGCAGTAGCGATGTCGCGCGCCCGAACGCGGTCGCTCACCCGCTCCGCGCAGCCGGGCGCGTTCGAGCGTTCGTCGTTTACCGACGCTTTCCACCGCTGTCATGAAGTCCGCGAGAAAAATTCTTGACATCTATTTCAACTTGGCATAGTCTGCGCCTTCCACCGCTACCGTTTTTCGAGTGTCTCACACTCGTATGTCTTAATTCATAAAAGAATAATCATAGAACGAAGGCGCGTCGCATCAGTGAATGCCCCGCGACACGGCTTACGTGCAGAGCAGTCTGATAGCTCGGCATAGTTCGCGTTTCCTTCGACAGAGGGAGACGCATCTATCGACGTTTGTAGAAGCGTCTGCAACGAAGAAGGTGTTTGCAGCGGAATCGGCCGCACCGCTGATTTCCACCCCACCACCTCACCGGCAAATAACCCGAAGTATCTATGGATTAAGGAGAACACAATGAACATCAGGCGTGCGATTGTAGGTTGGGTCTTGGTACTCTCCATCACCCTCCTCCTCGGATTCCCTCTCGGCTCATTGGCCGCCCACCGCTGGGGCTGCTGGAAATATGCCGACGCTACCATCAACTGGTACAACGGCGGCACCGGCGACTACTTCAACATCTACAATGAAGAGGCCAAAACTGACTCTAACTCGTGGAGTCCTTACACCGACATTTTCCTCAACCCCGTCGGGGCGGCAGGCTCGACCGATCACGCCAACGCCTATAACGGCTTCTACGGCGCGACGGGCTGGCTCGGCCTCGCCGAGATTCGCGGCTACAGCGGCTGCACGGTCTTCAACGGGCGCGCGCGTCTGAACCAGAGCTACCTCGACAACGGCAGCTATACGCGCACCAACAAGAAGCACGTCGCCTGTCAGGAGGTCGGGCATCTCTTCGGCTTGCAACATAACCGGAACGAGACGAACACGTGTATGAACGACACGATCCTCTCCGCGCCGCAACCGAACCTGCACGATCAATCGCTCATCAACTCAATCTACTAAGACAGGAGGCAAAGAAAGTGACGAAAAAATCATTCTGGCTGTACACGCTGATCATCGCCCTTTGCGGCCTGTCCGTTTCCGCCGCCTTCGGCTGGAGACATCACCAACAACCTCGCAACGAACCTTACACGGCGGCCTCCTGGAAACATCACTTCAAGGACGCTAAAGAACTGGTCAAAAGCGCCGACGCGGTCGTGCTCGCGCGCGTCGAATCAATCGCGCCGGGGCGCACGGCCTACTCCACGAACGGCGACGACTCACTCGCCTTCGAGGTCGTCAACCTCACGGTCGTCGATGGATTGAAGGGCGAGAAGGACGGCGCATCCATCGCCATCGAGCGCGTCAGCAGCGATCAGGGTGGGACGATAGCTTACTTCAACTTCGACGGTGGCTCATTCGAGACCGGCGGAACCTATCTGCTCTTCCTGAAGCAGCAGGAGGACGGCGGCCCCTACTATTATCAGATCAACGATCAGGGTCGTTTCCACGAAGAAGGCGGACACCTGCAAGCGGTTGAGTCTGACGATCCTGTCACCGCACTCTTTCACGGCAGGACGGTGGCCGAGGGCATCGAGGTCGTGAAGCGAAACAGCAAATAGCGAGAGAGAACTTTAGTCTCGCTCTGGACGGAGGAAAGCCGTCTCACCGATTGGCGGTTTTCCTCCATGTTTACTGCACCTCCGCTTGAGATGCAGTTCAGCTTGGGAGGGGAACATGAAAAGACTGCGAGCGTTATTGATTCTGGTGGTGATTTTTGTGGCGACCATCATGGTCGGCTACACCGAACGAGACGGGGCTGCCTGCGCCCGTTGCGGCGACGGCGTGTGCGCCCGTTCCTGCGAGAGCGCCACATCCTGCCCGCGCGATTGCGGCGGCGGTGGCGGCGTGGCGTCTGTGATCTCGGAATAGACGCCCTCAATTGCTCCCGGCACATTCTCGATCTATTTATCCGGCCGATTCATTCCCGTATGGAAAGCGGGAATGAACCGGCCGGACTCGTCAGCGAACCTCGCCCGCCGGGATATTGATAACAAGTTGTCGAACTGTTCATTTGTTAGTCGAACTCATCCGTTCTGCTTTCTCAAGACCTTCCACTGCTTCCGGCCACTCTGGGTTAATCTTCAATGCTTTTTGAAACGACTCCGAGGCATCGTCCGCGCGGCGCAGAGAGAGATAGACATAGCCCAAACCTGTGTGGGCGTTTGTGTCTGCGGGGCGAAGTCGCAACGCTTCACGAAAGCCCTGCTCCGCGGCGGAAGGAAACTGCTCGGAAGCCTTCCATGCCAATTCAATAAGGATGGCGGTCGGCACGTCGTACCCGCGCGCACTCTGCGTGGACTGTATCGCCGTCCTCAGAGCCTTTTCGTCCTCTCCCTTCTCGCTCTCCAGCATGGCTTGAATCATTAACCGGCCGGCCTCTCGATTAGAGTTGATCGTTGCTTCGTCGAGGGCATGTTGTGCGCCGTCGAAAGAGACGGGAATCGGCAGATGCGTCCTGAGGTTGATGAGCGCTTCGAGCGTCTGGCGTTTCGCGGGTTCAAAGCCTTCGTTGAAGAGAGTGGCCGGCGCGCTGAACTCGATTGAGGGTCGTTCGATGCTGTTCAACGCTCCCTGCCCGGCGAACCTCTCAAGCGCCTCCCGTCCGCCGATGTAGCCGCCGAGCACCTCTGCGGGTTGATCCAGATAGACCGCCTTCAATCCTTCGCCGAGTTCGCGGTCGTTGAACGCATCTTCCCAACGCTTCCAGCGCAACTGCGCGGGTTGTTCCGAACCGACGAGCGCCAGAATCGGAGTGCTCGTTCCGAAATTGCCGAGCCATGCGCTCGCCTGCGGGTACGAGTCGAGGAAGGTGCGGACGATGATCTTGAGGTTCTCCTCCGACAACTGGTAGAGGGGAAGCCACTGGCAGAACAGGCCGCCTTCGGCCAGCGTGCGCCTGACCGCCGTGAAATGCTCTCTGGAATAGAGAGAACCCACGCCGGCCTGCCACGGGTGAAACAGGTCTGCGACGACCACGTCGAACTTTTCCGGCGTCGCCCGCGCGACCCGCAGGGCGTCTGCGCTGATGACTTCGACTTGAGAATTTTCCAGCACCCGGTAGTTGGTCGCGCCGAAATGCTTTTTCGCAAGCTCCAACACCCCCGGAACCAAATCCGCCGCCAGCAGGCGCGAAGGGCGATAGAGCGAAACTGCTCCGAGCGTGTTCGCCGTGCCGACACCCAGTACGAGCACACGTTGCGGCGACGGATGCATCAGCATTGGTAGATGACCCTGTCGTCGCTCCGTGAACGCACCGCGCCCGCCGCCGAGCGAATAAGTATTGTTGACCTTCAGTTTTCTTTCCCGCGCGCCCCCGCCTGATTCCACCACGGAAACGGTCGCCGCAGGGTCTTCGCGATAATCGATCAGCCTTTCGCCGGGCTTGCCCCAGATGCGTATTTCGCCCGGGGACAAAATCAGGAGCAACAGCGCGACGGCCACGCCCGATGCGACGAGCGCCCACGTCTTCGACCGGCGAACCAGCAGGCCGGAGACCATGACTGCGAGAGCCATTGACAGGCCGGCCATGAGGAGCAGCGAATGCAGAAGCCCGAAGCGCGGCAGAAGATAAAAACCGGCGACGAGCGGCGCGGCGACGGAGCCGACGGTGTTGGCCGCGACCAGCAGCCCTAAGGAAGCGGAGCGTGCGCGCCCGCGTGCCGCGTCCAGCAGGAGCGGGAAGATGATGCCCATGCACAGGGCGGGGATGAGAAGTATCAAGGCGCTCAGGAGGCTCTCAAGTATGACGCCGCGCCTGACGAAACCGAGTCCGAGTTGCTCGCCGAGGCGCGTCGCCACGCCGGGGATGATGTAGATCAGAAACAGGCTGGCGATCACATAGTTGGCGAGCACTGTTTCGACGGCGACGAAGAGAGAGAAGGGAGGAAATGATTTTAAGAAACTCCTGTAGAGCCAACTTCCGAGTGCGATGCCGAGAAGAAACACGGCGAGGACGGTGGCGAAACTGTAGATGGTTCCCGATAGAACCTGATCGAGCGCGCGCGTCCAGATGACTTCAAGCGAGATGGCGACGAACCCTGTGAGAAAGAGCAGCGCAGCAAAGAGGAGCTGCGAGCCGCCATTGAGAGAGAGGCGCGCGGCCGATTCTACGGAAGCGTCCACGGGCTTCGCCTCTCCCACGACTTCCGCCGATGGTCTGTCTCGTGACTCCAGCGAGAAGGCGAGCGCGGCCGCGAGGAAGTTTCCCAACGCGGCGACGATGAGCGCCGGCCGAATGCCTATGAGGGGCATGAGTATGAAGGCGCAGACCCACGCCCCGAGCGCGCCGCCGAGAGTGTTCGCCGCATACAAGGTGGCGACGCCGGAGTGAGTTTCATCGCGAGACGATTGCCACCTCACCACGAGTGGAAAAGTCGCTCCCAACAGGGCGGTGGGGATGATGAGAAGAATGACGGCAACCGCCAGACGGGCGATGAGCGCCGTCCCTGTCTCCAGTTCGAGAGGCGCGTGCCGGTCGTAGAGTGGAGTGAGCAGTTCCACCATGTAGGGGAAGAGCAGCGCCGTC
>DASVPS010000130.1:0-12916 GCA_036389555.1 Pyrinomonadaceae bacterium | reverse complement strand
CGAAATGGAGGTTGCCGTGAGTGTTGCAGACGAGTTGGCGGAGGATGAGGGAGAGGTGATTGTTGATCAGGAGTGGCTGGCCGATTCGGTCGAGTCAATCTTGAAGGGCGATGCGGATGCGCCGGAGACGTTGGCGCGCGTGTTCATTAGTTTCAGGGATGCCATCAGGGGCGGGTTGCGCGGGATGAATCAGTTGGACGAGGCTTTGGTGGCGACAATCGAAGTAATTTATCTGCAATCACAGGCGCATGTGGCCGCGCTCCAGTTGTATGTGTTATCGCAGGAGGGACATTTGCGGGTGGAGGATGAGCCGTTGAATGTGCTCGGCGCGGCAATCGAGAGGAGCAAGGGCGGGCGCGGTACGAGAGGCGTCTAAGGCGCAAGGACGTGCGCGGCGCGTGTAGAAAGAGAGATTGTGAGAAGGCAATTGCGGCGGCACATAATCTATATGTGAGGTCGATTTTAAGGAGAAGCGGTATCGTGAAGCCCCGTTAGGGGCGTAAGGCTTATAGCCCACGGCGTGAGCCGTGGGATCAAGTGATAGATAAAATTGAGAAGCCCCGTCAGGGGCGAAAGATATTCGCGCTCGAACTTCTTTCGCCCCTGCCGGGGCTTCGCGCATTCTGGGGATGTGGCGAGCCCACGGGTCACGCCGTGGGCTACAATCTGTCGCCCCTGACGGGGCTTCACTTCCCCTAACGGGCTTGCGGCTGTAACTCAGTCCTCGCTTGTTTCAAACTCACATCAGTCCATAAACGCGCGTTGCCACAGTTTGAGTTAGTCCATGAAGGCGCGTTGCCAGAGTTCGAGGGTGAGGAGTTGGAAGACTTGCAGGTTGTAGTCTTCGCGGCCTGAGAGGTTGGCGTCGATGATGCGGCGGACTTCCGTGGGGCGGAAGAGGCCGCGGCGGCGGACGGTTTCCTCCGATAGTAAATCTTCGACGAGCGGGCGGAGCGCGCCGCGCAGCCAGGAGCGGATGGGCGCGCCGAAGCCAGCCTTTTTGCGCCAGACAACATCTTTCGGGAGCAGGCTTTCGGCAGCGCGTTTCAGAATGTACTTACGTTTGAGGCCGCGCAGCTTGAGGTTGACGGGCATGCGCGCGGCGAGTTCGACGAGTTCGACGTTGAGGAAAGGGACACGCACTTCGAGCGTGGCGGCCATAGAGGTCTTGTCTGTGTAGGCGAGGTTGAGGCAGGGGAGAAAAGTTTTGAGGTCGAGGTAGAGCAGGCGGTTGAGAGGCGCGGCCTCGCGCACGCGGGCGAAGTGGCGGCGGTGTTCGCGGTAGGCGTCTGCGCCCTCGGTGGCTTCGTTCAGGTCGTCTGTGTAGAGACGGCGTTTGGCCGCGTCGGTGAAGTAGGTGCCGAAGCCTAGATAGCGTTCCTCGAAATCGAGCGCGGCGGAGCGTGTGAACTTCTTGGCGTTGCGCAAGGGCGCGGTGAAGCGTCCGGGCAGACCGCCGGGCAGAGTGTTCGACAGGGCGGACATGAGTGGACGGCGCAAGGCACCCGGCACGGGGTCGAACGCGCCCGCGAGGCGCATGGCGAGTTGGCGCGGGTAGCCCGCGAACACTTCGTCGCCGCCGACGCCGGAGAGTAGCACGGTCAGGGTTTCGCGCGCGGCGCGCGAGACGAGGTAGCTTGTGATGACGGCCGGGTCGGCGACGGGTTCGTCCATCTGATAGACGAGTTTCGGCAAGAGATCGCACACGTCCGGTCGCAGCATCAGTTCGTGATAATCGGTGTCGAGTAGTTTGCCGACCTGACGCGCCCAGCGCGCGTCGTCTGGGATGATGTCGTAGCGCAGGTCTTCCTGCTCGATGCCGACGGTGTAGGTGGAGACGCGCCGCCCGTCGCTGTGGCGATTCATCAGGGCGACGATGGAAGAGGAATCCACGCCGCCGGAGAGGAACGCGCCGAGCGGCACGTCCGACACCATCTCCATTTCCACGACCCGCTCCAGCGTTTCCAGCACGCGCTCGCGCCACCACGCTTCGCTTCTCCCCTCTTCGATCTCTGCGAAGGACACGTCCCACCACTCGCGCACACACAACTCGCCTGCGCGCCACTTGAGGACGTGCGCGGGCGGGAGTTTGTAGATGCCGCGAAAGACCGTGTGCGGGTCGGGCGTCCAGAGAAACGTGAGGTATTGATTGAGGGCTTCCGCGTCGAGCGCGCGTTCGACCAGCCCGGTCGCCAGAATGGCTTTGATCTCCGACGCGAAGATGAACGATGCGCCCGCAGAAGACTCCGCCGTGCCTTCGGCCGCGTTCGCGCCGTTCGCGTCCCGCGCGCCGAAGGCGTAATAGATCGGTTTGATGCCGAGACGGTCGCGCGCGAGAATCAATTCCTGCGCGTCGGCGTCCCACAGGGCAAAGGCGAACATGCCGTTCAGATGCGCGAGCGCGTCCACGCCCCATTCGGCGTAGGCCGCGAGCAGCACTTCCGTATCGCTGTCGGTGTGAAAGGTATGATTTAACTTTTCGAGTTGCGAGCGTAAGTGCCGGTAGTTGTAAATCTCGCCGTTGAAGGTGACGGAGTAGCGCCCGTCTGCGTAGTGCATAGGCTGATGCCCGGCCTCGCTCGTGTCGATGATCGACAAACGCCTGTGGCCGAGACACACCCGCCGCCCCTCCGCGTCAACCGGCGCGGCCGTCCACACACCTTCATCGTCGCGCCCGCGATGCTCTATAGACTTCAACATCGCGCCGATGCGCCGCTCTGGATTTTGACCGATGATGCCGGCGATGCCACACATAAGAATTTAGTGACAGGTGACAGGTGACAAGTTAAAACCAAGAACTTGTCTTTTCTGACTTGTCACCTGTCACCTGTCACCTGTCACTTCCATAGGTTGTCCCGTGCGCAGGGAGTCGCGTATGCGGAAGGTGGCGCGCGTGGTGGCCGCCAGATCGTGGAGGGCGATGGGTGCCGTGGGGGCGTTCGCCGCGACCGACGCGCAGAGGGCGCGCACCTCTTCGGCCTGTCCCTTGTCCTGCGCGCGCAGTTTCATACGGCGACGCTCGCGCCCGCCTTCGTAGAGCGTGGCGGAGCGGAAATCTTCGATGACGAAAGTTTTGCCGCCGCCGAAAACCTCTATGCGTTCTTTCGGGAGCGCGCGGTCGCCCTCTGCGAGATAGGCGATCTGGCCGTTCGAGCCGTCGCTGAAACGCAGCGTGATGAAGACCGAATCTTCGTCCAACACCTCTTCGTTGCGGCTCTTGACCGACTCGGCGTGGACGCGCGTCGTGACCGCGCCGGTCAGAAAGTGCATCAGGTCTATGAAGTGACAGACCTCGCCGATGATGCGCCCGCCGCCCTCCTGCGGGTCTTGAATCCAGTGTGTGCGCGCGATGCGCCCGGCATTGACGCGATAGAGGATCGAGAGCGGTTCGCGGCGCGCGGCGAAGCTTTCGGCGCACGCTCGCGCATGCGGCGAGAAGCGACGGTTGTAGCCGACCATCAACCCGCCGCCCCGTGCGCGCGCCGCTTCGAGCACGCCGTCCAACTCTTCATCATTCAACGCAAGCGGTTTTTCGACGAAGACGTGCCGCCCCGCCTCAAGCGCGCGGCGCGCGAGTTCTGCATGCGAGTCGTGGCGCGTGGCGATGACGACGAGGTTGGCTTTGTCGTCCGCGATGACATCTACCGCGCTTGCGACGACGCGCGCGAAGTCGTATTTCTCGCCGATGCCGCGCGCAGAGATGCCCGAAGCCGTCGCGATTGAGTGGAAGGCCGCGCCGTGTGCCTTGAAGTTCGGCAGCAGGAACTTTTGCGCGTAGCTGCCCGCGCCGATCATGCCGACGCGCACGGGCGCGACTACAGCCCCGGTCGCTTGCGCCGGGTCGCGTTTGGTCTGCGCGCCGCTCTCACGGCGTTCGATATTGCGCGCGAGTTCGCGCTCCGTGTCGTAGGCGAGCACGACGCCGAGATAAGGCTCCGACGTCTCTCCCGCGATCAGGTTATAGGCGCGCTCGCCGTCTTCGATGGGGAACCTGTGCGTGATGAGCGGCGCGATGCGCACGCTGCCCGCCGCCACGAGGTCTAGAAAGGCTTCGATGTTGCGCCCCTCTGTCCAGCGCACGTATGCGAACGGGTAGTCGTGGCCGCGCTCCTCGTATTCAGGATCGTATCGACCCGGCCCGTATGACATCGAAACTTTGAGCGTCAGTTCGCGCTCGTAATAAATTTTGCGCGGGACGTTCATCCCGATGAGGCCGACGGCCACGACGCGCCCCTTGAGCCGCGACATCTCGCCCGCCAATTCAATTGGCTGATCGGAGGAAGTCGCCGCCGTAATCAACACCGCGTCCGCGCCGCGCCCACGCGACCACTCCATCACCGCCTGCAACGTCTCGCCGCCTGACGTGATGCCGTCGTCCGCGCCAAGCGTGCGCGCGAGTTCGACTTTCGACGTATCGAGATCGACGCCGAAGACGCGGCAGCCGTTCGCTTTCAAAAGTTGGACGGTGAGTTGGCCTAAGAGGCCGAGGCCGATGACGACGATTGACTCGCCGAGCGTCGGTTCGGCGAGCCTGACGCCTTGCAGCGCGATTGCGCCGAGCGTGCCGAAGGCGGCCGCCTCGAAATCGACGGCCTCCGGCACGCGCACGCACAAATTTTTCGGCACGGATAAGACTTCGGCGTGCGAGGCGAAGCCCGCGCCCGCACAGGCCACGCGGTCGCCCGCGCGAAAGTCCAACACGTCGTCGCCCGCGCCGATCACTAGCCCGGCGGCGCTGTAGCCGAGCGCGTTCGCGGCGTTCAGTTTTGTTTGCACGGCCGTAAGCGTGTTCATCAAGCCTTCGCGCTGAGCCTTTTGGATCACCTGTCGGACGAGGTCTGGGCGTTCGCGCGCCTTGCCTATGAGACTCTTGCGACCGAGTTCGACGGCCATGCGCTCCGTGCCCGCGCTGATGAGCGAAGCAAACGTGCGCACCAGCACGCGCCCCCGCTGCGCGATGGGCGGCGGCACGTCTGCGACGGAGACTTCGCCCGTCTTATAGTTTTGCAAAATCTGTTTCATGCTGTGGCAAGCCGATTATATATTTCCAGATACTCGGGCGCTACGGACGGGGCTGTGAACCGCCGCGCGAGTTCCATGTTGTGGCGACGCATCTCCGCGCGCGCGTCGGGTCGGTCTAATAAGTGTGCGATCTTTTCCGCGAGCAGACGCGGGTTTCGCGGCTCGACCCAGAGGCAGTTATCAGGTTCGCAGAGATAATCTGCGGCGGCGCGGATGCGCGTCGTGATGACGGGCAGCCCGGCGGCCAGCGATTTGAAAATGACCATCGGGAAACCTTCGTAATGATACGTCGGGAACACGAGCATCGTGCTGCCCGCGTAAAACTCCTGCGTCTCCGCTTCCGGCACGTAGCCGAAGAAGCGCACGCGCTCCTGCAAGCGTAACTGTGCGGCTTCGGCTTCCCACGCCGCGCGCGCCTCGCCGTCGCCGAGGCAGAGCAACTCGAAGGCGCGTCCCTCTTCGCGCAGGATGGCGCAGGCGCTGAGCACGTCCGACAAACCTTTGGCCGGAATGAAACGCGCGACGAAGAGCAGGAGCGGCGTCTCCGCCCCCGCGCCCAACTTCGCACGCAAGCCCGCGCCCGTCTGCGAAAGTGCGTCCGCATTCGCCACCACGTTTTTGACGACGAAGAGTTTGCGCCGGTCAACTCCCGCGCGCGTGAAGTTCTCGCGCTCCTCCGATGAGAGCAGGCCGATGCCGTCCGCGCGTGCCAGCACAAATCGGACGAGCGCGCGCAGGGCGGGATTACGGGTTTCAAACAGCGCGGCGTCAGAGCCGTGGAACTTCAAAAAGATTTTCGCGCGCGTGGGTTGCAGCAATTGGACGGTCGCGGCGTCGCGCAGGAGCGCCATCTTGTCGAACGAAGTGTTCAGGTGAAGGATGTCGAACGGCTCTCGGCGCAGACGGCGGCGCAACTGTCGAGCCGTCTTGAGCACGCGCGCGACGCGCTGCCGGAGAGTCGTTCCGCCCAAACGTTCGCCGTAGACGTAAGTCTCTTCCACGACCTCCGCGCCGAGTCGGCGCAACTCCGCGGCGAAGGGCGGTTCGCAAGCCGCCGGCCCGCCCAGAGAGTTACGGTCGGGCATTCCCATCAATACGCGCACGCCTGGCGTTTCCTGTTCATCGGATAATCGAATGGTCGTGTGAACTCAAGCACGGCAGATCATGGCACGCCCGCCGGAGACTTGTACAGTTTGAGCAAATTCGCGAGGTGCGTTTCGATGCCGAACTCGCGCTCAGCCCACCGGCTCGCCGCCTCTGCGAGACGCACGCGCCCCGCGCGGTCTGTGATGAGTTCCAGGAGACGCCGCGCCAGATCGTCCGCGTCGCCCGTGCGAAACACGGATGCATACTCGCCGCCCCGCGTCACTTCCAGTAGCGCCCCGATGTCCGAGACGACCACCGGCACGCCCGCGAGCATCGCTTCCACGACGGCCACGCCGAACGAATCCTTGCGCGACGAGAAGATGAAGATGTCGAGCGCGCGCAAAATGTCCGCCACATCTGCGCGCCCTCCGAGAAAGTGTACGCGGTCTGCGATGCCTTGCTCGCGACAGTAGTTGACGCACTCCTGATAAATTCGCGTCGCGCCGTCTACGCTCGCCCCCCCTGCGAACGCGAAATGCGCGTTCGACACGCGGCGAAAGACGGCGGGCAGCGCGCGGCACACCGTCAGTTGATCCTTGCGCGCGTCGGCGTAGAAGTTGCCGACCATGCCGAGCAGCAAGTAGCCCTCCGGCAGTTTCAACTCAAGGCGCAAGTCTTTGCCCGTTGCCGACTGCCGCAGGCGCGCGGCGTCCACTCCGTTGTAGATGACGTGAAAGTTTCGGTCGGTCGCAAAGCCCGCTTCCGCGCCGAGGCACGCGAGCAGTTCGCGGCTGACGGCGACGTTGGCGTCCATGCGCGGCGCGAGAAACTTCAAGGCCATGCGGTTCTTCACGTCAGCCGTGCAGAGGTGAAAACTGAGCACACGCTTGACGCGGCCGCCACCACTGCCACCGCGGCCGCGCGTCGCCAGATAAGCGTGCAGGGCTTCGACCGCCTGATGACAATGCACGACCTCTACGGCGCGCTCCTCGATCAAACGGCGCAGTTGCCCGACCAACTTCGGGTCGAGCGCCGTGCGGCGCGAGAGGCGTACGAAGTGTGCGCCGGACAGTCGGAAGTCTTCTTCGAGTTCGCCGCCGCCCGTCGCCGCGAAGGTCAGTTCGAGACCGGCGGCGCGCGCGTTGCGGCACACGTCCAGCGCGAGCGTTTCCGCGCCGCCGCGGTTGAGCGAATCGAGTAGGTGCAAGACTCTCATGGAAGACCGGACTTGTTTTAATATAGAGACCGAATGCTAAAAGCGCCAGCAAGCATCCTGACCGCGCCGGAGACGAACAGCGATGCCGCCACCGTCTCGGTCGTCGTCCCCTCGTTCAACCACGCGCCGTTCATCGAACGGACGCTGCGCTCCGTCTTTCGTCAGACGCTCCCGCCCCTCGAACTCGTAGTGATCGACGACGGCTCGCGCGACGATTCGCCGCACATCATCGAACGCACCTTGCGCGATTGCCCCTTTGCCTGCGAGTTTATCGCGCGCGACAACCGCGGCCTGTCCGCGACGCTCAACGAGGGTTTTGTGCTCACGCGCGGCCGCTACTTCGCTTATCTCGGCTCGGACGATCTGTGGTTTCCGGGGTTCCTGCGGGCGCGCGTCGAAGCGTTGGAAGCGCGGCCGCGCGCCGTCCTCGCCTACGGGCATGCCTACAGCATCGACGCCGCAGACCGCATCATCGATTGCACGATTGATTGGGCGCGTTACCGCGACGGCGACGTGCGGCGGATGCTTCTGGAGACGCTCGCGCCGCTCAGCCCGACGGTGCTCTACCGCCGCGACGCGCTCAGCAAGCACCGCTGGAACGAAGAGGCGGGGCTGGAAGATTACGAACTCTATTTGCGCCTGAGCGCGGAAGGCGAATTCGCCTTCAACCCCGCCGTGCTCTCCGCCTGGCGACAGCACGGCTATAACACGAGCCGCAATTTAGAATTGATGCTGCGCGAGCGGCTGGCCGCGCAGCGTCGCGCGGCTGCGTCGCTCGACTTGAGCGCGAAAGAGTTGGCGGAGTTTCAGACGCTCGCCGGGTTTCGCAGCGCGCAGGAGTTCATGCGGCAGGGCGAGAAATTGGCGGCGCTGAAATTGGCTTCGCGCAACTGGCGCGGCGCGCTGTCGAAGGGCGAGGCGTTCACACTGCTTGCCGGTCTGCTTGCGCCCCACAGCCTCGTCGCGCGGCGACAGGCGCGCAGGCGTGCGCGCGCCGCCGCGCGTTACGGCTCGCTGGAAATTTGAAAGTCATGCTTCCCTGACGTATCCGTAAACGTCGTGGTGTTCGTCCCAGGCGCGCTCCGCGAAATAGACTTCTCTGAGTCCGCCCACCTCTCCGATCCGCGCGCGTATCCACGCGGGCGAAGTGAGCGCGACGCCGTAGCCGCCCTGCCCCGCGTAGTCTTCATAGCCGAAGCCCGTCTCGGCATAACGCCGCGTGATCGTCTCCACCTGCCCGCCCGTCAACATGTAATCGAACTCGCCCGAAGGCATGCGGCGTGCGACGAAATCGCCGTGTGCGCTGAAGAGCAGGAGGCCGCCGGGCGCAAGGTGGCGCGCGAAGAGCCGGAAGAGGGCGCGCGTCGCTTCGGCGTCGAGGTGCGTGATGAGCGAACCGCACCAGATGAGATCGAAAGGCGCATCGAACGAGAGCGCGTCGAGGTTGGTCTTGGAATAGACGGGCGTTGCGCCGAACGTGTGCGCGCAGAAATCAACTCCGTCGCGGTCTAGGTCGCAGGCCGTAAACTCGGCGCGCGGGAAGCGGCGCACGAGGAAACGCAACACGCGCCCATGACCGCACGGCAGATCGAGTACGCGCCCGACCGCAGACAGGTTCGCACGCCGCAACGCCTCTTCCAGCGCGCGCATCGCCGAGAGTCCGACGTTGAAATAGTGCGCGCCGTCGCCCGTGTACATCGTATCGCGCGGCGAGATGCGGCTCTCCACCTGCCGCAGCAGTTCGCGCTCCGGCGCGGCCAGCGTGTCGTCGGCGAGCAGGCGTCGCTTCTGTCCCGCCGTCCGGTAGGCGAGAGAGCGCGCGCGGCGGCGCAGCGCCCCCAAGCGCGTCCTCAAAGCGGGCGGAAGAATTCGTTTTAACGTGTGAACAGGCGCTCCCTTCCGAAGTTGCACTCGAAGCACGCGACAGAATGCACCACCGCGACGCCGCGAGGCAAACGGGCGGAGAAAGGATGAGGGATGAGGGATGAGGGATGAATCAGGAAATTTAAGAATTGAATCATTTCTTCATTGAATCAATGAAACAATGATTCAATGGATCAATTCTTCCCCGTCCCTGCTTTTCGTCCTTTGACTCTTCACGGCCGGGTGTCTAGACTGGCTTGTACTGTTAACTCAACTCCGGCCGTTGCCGGACGCGCACACCGGCCGCTCGCGCGCCGCTCGAAACGCCTTCGCACGCGACTCGACTTTGATGGATTCACACACCAGCGAACCAATCGCGTCTCCGCACCACGTAGCCGCCGCGCCCGCCACACATGCACCGTCCACATCCCAGATAGCCGCCGCCGATGGCGATGCTGCCGCCGCCGTCATCTCGCTGCCCGACCGGCCGCTCATCCTGATCGAGTCGGAAGAGCGTGGCGTGCAGTTCGCCTTTGCGGATTTGTGGTCGTATCGCGAGTTGCTCTACTTCCTGACGTGGCGCGACATCAAGGTGCGCTACAAGCAGACGGCGCTCGGCGCGGCGTGGGCGATCATCCAACCGCTCGCCACGATGATTTTGTTCACGCTCGTCTTCAACCGGCTCGCCGGACTCGATACGGGCAGCGTCCCCTATCCGCTCTTCGCCTACAGCGGACTTTTGATCTGGACGTTCTTTTCAAGCGCCGTCACGAACAGCACCAACAGCCTCATCACCAACACCAACCTGATCACCAAAGTCTACTTCCCGCGCGCCTTCATTCCGGCGGCGGCGGTCACGGCCGGGCTGGTTGATCTCGCCATCGCGGGGCTGATCCTCGTCGCGCTCGTCATCTATTACGGCATCACGCCGACCTGGACGCTCGCGCTCGTGCCTTTCTTTCTGCTGCTCTCGGTGCTGCTGGCGCTGGCCGTCGGGATGTTGATCTCGGCGCTGACCGTGAAGTATCGCGATTTGCGGCACGCCTTGCCGTTCCTGATTCAATTCTGGATGTTCACCTCGCCCGTTATCTATCCGGCGAACCGCGTGCCCGGCGGCTGGCGACACCTGATCGCGCTCAATCCCCTGACCGGCATCATAGAGGGCTTTCGCGCCGCCCTCTTCGGCGGCGAGTTCGACCCGACGATGACGCTCCTCGCCGTCGTGGTCACGTTCGCCGTGCTCGCCGGTTCGTTCTACCTCTTCCGCCGCATCGAAGAGACCTTCGCCGACATCATCTAAACGCCCGCCGATGAAACCAATCGTCACCATCGAAAATGTCAGCAAACGCTACCGGCTCGGCGGCCTGCACCCCGGCTACCTGACGTTTCGCGACATGCTCGGCGGCGCGTTTCAGCGCGTCGCCTTCAAGCGCAGCAGCGAAGAGGTAAAGGCCGGCGAGTCGCGCCGCGACTTCTGGGCGCTGCGCGACATCAACCTGACCGTGCGGCCGGGCGAACTCATAGGCATCATCGGGCGCAACGGCGCGGGCAAATCGACGCTCCTGAAAATCCTCTCGCGCGTGACGAAACCGACCACCGGGCGCGTCGCGATGTACGGGCGCGTCGGCTCTCTACTCGAAGTCGGGACGGGTTTTCATGCGGAGTTGTCAGGGCGCGAGAACGTCTTTTTGAGCGGCGCGATCCTTGGCATGCGCCGCACCGAGATCGAGCGCAAGTTCGACGAGATCGTCGCCTTCTCCGAACTGGAACAATTCATAGACACGCCCGTCAAGCGATATTCCTCCGGCATGTACGTGCGCCTCGCCTTCTCCGTCGCCGCGCACCTCGAACCCGAAATCCTGATCATGGACGAAGTGCTCGCCGTCGGCGATGCCGCATTTCAGCAAAAGTGCCTCGACAAGATGCACGCCATACGCCAGCACGGGCGCACCATCTTCTTCGTCTCTCACAGCATGCCAGCCGTGACGCGCCTGTGCCGCCGCGTGCTCCTGCTGCACGAAGGACGGATCGTGAGCGAGGGCGAGCCGCAGGCGGTCGTGAACGATTACCTGAGCGCGAGTTGGAACATCGCGGCCGAGCGCGAATGGTTGACGAAGGCGGACGCGCCCGGCAACGACGTGGTGCGCCTCGCGCGCGTGCGCGTGCTGGATGATCGGGGCGCATCCGCCACCGCCTTTGACATCCGCCATCCCGTCCGCATCGAGATCACTTACGACGTGCTTGAGGGCGGGCACGTTCTTACGCCGCACGTCGAATTTCACAACGACGTGGGCATCAACGTCTTCGGTTCGCACGACACGGGCGCGGCGTGGCGGCGCACGCCCCGCGCCCCCGGCCGTTATTCAAGCATCATCACGATCCCCGGCAACATGCTCGCTGAAGGAACGCTGCGCACGCACGTCGCCGTGATGTCGCACGTGCCGCAGACGATGCTCCACGCGCAGGCGCGCAACGTCGTCGCGTTCCAGATCATAGACAGCCAGCAGGGCGACTCTGCGCGCGGCGATTACATCGGCCCCATCCCCGGCGTCATGCGCCCGCTGCTCGACTGGGCGACCGCGCGCCTCGACGCGCCGCCGCAGGAACAAAGCACAACGCCGCCGCCCTCGTCGGGTTTGTAAAAATTTCCGCGCATGAAGAAATGGCTACAGGAAAACTTGCCGCTTTCGGTGAAACTGTTGTTGAAGCAGTTGCTCGTCGCGACGGTCGGCGCGTGCGTCAAACTGGCGGCGCTCGCCTATAACTTCGGCGCGCGCGCTCTCAGCTTCGCCGTCAAACACGGGCTGGACATCCATGCGGCGTGGAACGTCACGCCGCGTCCGCACACTCTCGCCCCGCTCGCCGAAGCGCCGTCGTTCGGGGCGCATGATTTTCTGTTTCTGGCGGAGGCGCTCTCCGGCGCGCGTGCGGCCGCAGGCGGGAGCGTGCGGCCTGCGCCGCGAACTTCCATCATCATCCCGGTCTTCAACAAGGTCGAGTTCACCTTCCAGTGTTTGCGCTCGCTCCTGCGGGAAATTGATTTCGACGAGACCGAGGTGATCGTCGTCAACAACGCTTCGACGGATGAAACCGCCGCTTTGCTCGCGCATTTTCAAGGTCTCGTCAAAATCATCAACAACGAAGAGAATCGCGGCTTCGTAGACGCCTGCAATCAGGGCGCGGCCGCGGCGCGCGGCGCGCATCTCGTCTTCCTCAACAACGATACGTTTGTTCTCCACGGCTGGTTGGCGGCCTTGCGCGAGACGGTCGAAGGCGATTCGTCGGTGGGCGCGGTCGGCTCGATGTTGCTCTATGAAGACGGCCGCGTGCAGGAGGCGGGCGCGGGCGTGTGGCGAAACGGCGCGGCCTTTCATTACGGCTGGGGCGGATCGCCCGACGACCGCCGCTACAACTTCGCGCGCGAGGTCGACTACTGCTCCGGCGCGTCGCTCCTCGTCCGCCGCGAACTCTTCGAGCGGCTCGGCGGCTTCGACCGGCGCTACGCCCCCGCCTACTACGAAGACGTGGACATCTGCTTCGGCGTCCGCTCGCTCGGCTACAAAGTGGTCTACCAGCCGATGTCGCGCGTCATCCATGACGAGGGCGCGACGGCCGGGCGCGACACCTCCACCGGCTTCAAACGTTACCAGGTGATCAACCGCGCCAGGTTCGTCGAGAAGTGGCGGGAGGTGTTGGAGCGCGAGAACCTGCCGGAAGACCGCGCGCGCA
>DASVPS010000129.1:0-4657 GCA_036389555.1 Pyrinomonadaceae bacterium | reverse complement strand
CCCTTCCGTGCCCACCTCACGTGCGACGCGCGTTACTTCCGACGCGAACGAACCGAGTTGATCCACCATCGTGTTGATGGTGTTCTTGAGTTCCAGAATCTCGCCCTTCACATCCACCGTGATCTTCTTCGACAAGTCGCCATTCGCGACTGCCGTCGTGACCTCTGCGATGTTACGCACTTGCCCGGTGAGATTTCCGGCCATCGAGTTCACACTGTCGGTCAGGTCTTTCCACGTCCCGGCGACACCGCGCACATCCGCCTGCCCGCCTAGCTTTCCTTCCGACCCTACCTCGCGCGCCACGCGCGTTACTTCCGACGCGAAGGCATTGAGTTGATCCACCATCGTATTGATCGTGTCTTTCAATTCCAGAATCTCGCCTCGCACGTCCACCGTGATCTTCTTCGACAAGTCACCGTTGGCAACGGCCGTCGTCACTTCCGCGATGTTGCGCACCTGACCGGTAAGATTCCCGGCCATCGAATTCACGCTGTCAGTCAAATCCTTCCACGTCCCGGCGACACCCTTCACGTCGGCCTGCCCGCCGAGCTTGCCCTCGCTACCCACCTCGCGAGCGACGCGCGTTACTTCCGATGCAAACGCATTGAGTTGATCCACCATCGTGTTAATGGTGTCTTTCAATTCCAGAATCTCACCCCGCACGTCCACGGTGATCTTCTTCGACAAATCGCCATTCGCGACCGCCGTCGTCACTTCCGCGATGTTACGCACCTGGCCGGTGAGGTTGCTCGCCATCGAATTGACGTTATCCGTCAAATCCTTCCACGTCCCGGCGACGCCCTTCACATCGGCCTGTCCGCCCAATTTGCCTTCCGACCCCACCTCGCGAGCGACGCGCGTTACTTCCGAGGCGAACGAGTTCAACTGATCCACCATCGTGTTGATCGTGATTTTGAGTTCGAGGATTTCGCCCTTCACATCCACCGTGATCTTCTTGGACAAGTCGCCGTTGGCGACCGCCGTTGTGACCTCCGCGATATTACGCACTTGGCCGGTGAGGTTACTCGCCATCGAGTTCACATTGTCGGTCAAGTCCTTCCACGTGCCCGCCACGCCGCGCACATCCGCTTGCCCGCCCAGTTTCCCTTCCGTACCCACCTCGCGCGCCACGCGCGTTACTTCCGAGGCAAACGAGTTCAATTGATCCACCATCGTGTTGATGGTGTTCTTGAGTTCCAGAATCTCGCCCTTCACATCCACGGTGATCTTCTTGGACAAGTCGCCATTCGCGACCGCCGTCGTGACCTCTGCGATGTTGCGCACCTGCGCCGTGAGGTTACCGGCCATCGAGTTCACGCTGTCGGTCAAGTCCTTCCACGTCCCGGCGACGCCTTTCACTTTCGCCTCGCCGCCCAGCTTTCCTTCCGTGCCCACCTCACGTGCGACGCGCGTTACTTCCGAGGCGAACGAGCCGAGTTGATCCACCATTGAGTTGACGATCTTGACGGAGCGGAGGAACTCGCCCTTGAGCGGGCGGCCTTCCACGTCGAGCGCCATGCGCTGCGAGAGGTCGCCGTTGGCGACCGCGCCGATGACGCGCGTGATCTCGTTGGTCGGGCGCGCCATGTCGTCAATGAGCATGTTGACCGAGTCAACCACTTCGACCCAGGAGCCGTGCGCCCCGGCGAGCGTCGCGCGCTGCGTGATCTTGCCGTCGCGGCCGACGACGCGGCTGACGCGCTCAAGTTCTTTGGCCGTCTGGTCGTTCAATTCCATGATGTCGTTCAAGGTGTCGGCGATCTTGCCGGCCTCGCCCGTCCATTCGGTCGGGAGGCGCTGTGAGAAGTCGCCCTTCTTGAAGGCCATCAGGGTTTTTAAGAGCAGCTTGGTGTCGAGTGTATCTGGAGTTGCCTGTTGATTTCGCATCGCGTCCTTCCAAAAAAATATTATTTCCCGTGCCGGACAAGGAATTTTCGGTTCGTGGCAAAAAACCCCTCGCCCGCGTGCCCCTTCAAAGCATCTTAGGTGTTAGTGAACACACGGCGCGCCGCAGGGGAGACCGCGCGGCCAGTACCGGAGTGGGTAGAGGTTCGGGGGAGAAATTCAGTTGCGTTGGTTATCAAAACATTCGCCATTTAATTTATACCCGTCCGGCGAAAATATGTAAATCCCGCGTGCGCGCCGCCGCCCGCCGACGCCATTTTGCATCCGCCCGGCGCGGTTATAGACTCGACGTGGCGGACGTTTGCGGCGGCAGACGAATCGCCTGCCCGCCGGTTTACGCAAGACAGGCGGGCGCGCAGCTTCTCCTCCCCTGCGATCATGGCCCTGATAGTTAATTGGATTGCGGAGTTTTGTTATCGGATTGCGGAGTTTTTTATGATGACTGTTCAACTTCTTTCCTTTCGCCGCGCGCTTTCTCAAGTGCTCGTCCTCTTGTGTCTCGTCGGCGCGGTCGGCGTTTTGTCCGAGACTAAAGCCGCCGCGGGTTGGTCTGCGCGCTTCGACGGCGACGTGCGTTTCTACCAGTTGACGGAGATGGGCGTCATCATCGTCGGCACGCAAGCGTCGCTCTACGCGGTTGATGGCGAGCGCGGCGAAATCCTGTGGCGGCGCAAGAACGTGCGTCTCGACGAGACCGACATCGCGCCCGTGCCCGGCACAGACATTTTGCTCCTGAGTTTGGAAAGCGACGGCAAGACGCGCCTTGAAGCGACAGACATCCTGACGGGCGACCGTCTCTGGCAGAGCGACCGCGTGCGCGGCAGCGTCATGCAGATGGCCCTGGACACGGAGGCCGAGCAACTGGCCGTGGTGCTCGTGCGCGGCGCGCGCGGGAAATCTGACGAAGGGTTGAAGAAGCATCCGGTGACTCACGTCTTCAATCTCGCGAGCGGCGAAGAGTTGTGGAAGCACGAGACGGGCGAGGTGGAATTGATGCCCGCCACGTGGGGCGAAGACGGCGCGCCCGTAGAGACGAACTTCACGCTCGACAACTATCACCCGCCGCTCTTCGCAGACGGCCGCCTCTATCTCTTCTACGAAGGCGTCACGTCATTCGATGCGCCGACGGGCAAGAGCCGCGAGCGCGAAAAGTTTCGCGTCAACGAAGAGGGACTCGCCCTGACCGAAGCCGACCCCGTCTTCGACGAACGCTACATCTACACTTCGGGGCGCGGCCGCGTGCGCGCCGTCTCGCGCTCCGGTTTCGAGGTGGCATGGGAGGCGAAAGATGTCGGCCTCGCGCCCGAAATTCTACTCGCGGGCGAGGGCGCAACCCTGTACGTACGCACGGGCGGGCAGTTCACGCGCCTCAAAGACGGCGAGACCGTGGAGCGCGGCCCCTACGGCGTGAGCGCGATTGACACGACGACGGGCAAGGTGCGCTGGCGCTACAAGGGCGCGGATAAGGGCATCACCAATCTCGCGCTGCCCGACGCCTCCACCATTCTCATCGCAGACCGCGACGACCTCATCTGGATCGACACGGCGACGGGCAAACGGCGCGCGAAAATCACGCACCGGATCGAGCGCGCGGCCTTCGTCCTCGTCAACGAGCGCGGCGCGGCGGTCGTCGGCGGGCGCAACGAGATCGCGGCCTTCGACGCGCAGAGCGGCGCGGAACTGTGGCGCACGCGACATACGCCGCCGGGGCGCGGCATCCTGCGCACCTTCGGCGCGATTGCCGCGCGCGCCGCCTCTCTCTACTTCCGCTATGGCGGCACGGCCTCGACCGTCTTCGGCGGCGTACGCACGGCCTCGCGCGCTGCGAGTGCGCTACGCTGGTCTGGACTCTCCGCGCGCAACACCCTGCCGGGTCTCACCTCGCTCGCCGCGGGCGCGGCGCGGCAGGAGATCACGCGCCGCTTCACCCCTTACGGCATCGCTTCGCGCGCGCGCTCTGCGGCGAATTTCCGCCCGCCCCGCGTGCCGCGCGCCAACATCTCCGACCTCCCGCGCCCTTCCGCGCGCGACGTGGACGAACGCCTGCTCGACCGGCTCGACCCGGCCAGCCAACTTGCGCGCCTCTCGCGTTTCCTCTGGCGGCGCGAACGCCTCGCAGCCCTGCGCGGCCGGTGGATGTACTACTACACGAGTCTGAAGACGACGGGCGGCAACGGACTCGCGGGCGTCAACCTCAACAACGGGCGCACCGAGCGCGAACTCCGTCTCGAACACCCAGACCCGCGCTTCACCACCGCCGAAGAGACCGGCCTGCTCTACACCTCGCAGGGCAGTCGCCTCTATGCTCTCACGCTCGGCAGCGCGGGGCGCGACTAGATCAAGCGTGTGGAGAAAAGGCCGCGGCGCGTGCTCCGGCCCGTCTCAGCGTCGCGCCGGACGTTTTTGTATAGACGATGCCGCAAGCTACAATCGCCCGCGGCTCTCCCCCGACGGGGAACCAATCCTTCCTTTTACGGAGTTGTTTATGAAAAACGTTTTTCTTTCCGTGTGCCTCCTGCTGATCGGGCTGGTCGCGTCGGCGGGCGCGCAGTTTCATAAGAGCGAGTCGGCGCGAAAGGCCGGCGAAAAGTTGGCGAAGGGCGACTATGCGGGCGCGCTGGCCGTGCTCGACAAAGCGATTGAACAGCGCAAGGACTTGCACGAAGTCTACATGATGCGCGGGGGCTTGCGAGGCGGCAGGGGCGACATAGACGGCGCGATTGCCGATTACACGGAGGCGCTCAAAGTCACC
>DASVPS010000128.1:0-3522 GCA_036389555.1 Pyrinomonadaceae bacterium | reverse complement strand
TGCGCAACTGCGCACCCTGCTCGATGCTCGCCAAGACCTTAAGGCTGGAGACTACAACCACCTCTTCCTCGCCTTCAACGTCGATGGTCAAATCGGGTGGGTCTCCCGCCATCGACGCGGCACCGAATTGCTTCGAGAAGGCAGCCGTTAGCTCCTTTGGAGTATTGCCGATGATATTCTCGAAGCTGTTGTGCCAAAAGCCGGACACCTGCGCGAACTGCGGGTTGTCCTGAATCAAATCCCTTGTCAGATCGAGAATGCCCTGAATATGGTCGTCATCGACATGACTGACCATCAGTAGATCAATGGGGAGCGGGTCGTTATTCTCAAGACCTCGCGCCTCCTTGATTTTCTCAAGGCGCGGTTTAAGATGCGGGGCGTACACCTTCTTTGGCCCGCCATCAATCAGTACGAGGCGTGGGTCGTCCTTAGAGCCGTAATGCAGGATCATGCAATCACCCTTGCGGGCGCGAATGACATCCAGACTGAACAACATAGTCGTATCTCCTTCTTAAATAGACTGAAATGCACGCAGTACATCGAGCATGCCGTGGCCTTGGAAACTGCGCTCGCGGCCGAGATCGGTCGCGCTTTCGCAGAGGATGCGCTTGATGCGGGTTGGCTGTCCAACCAGCTCTGAATAACGTGCCATCAGCATCGCCGCGGCGCCACTAACGTGCGGCGCAGCCATGCTCGTACCATCGAGGTCGCCCCACTCGCCCCCCAGATTATGACCGCCGGGCACAGGCGCGCGTATGCGCTCACCCGGCGCGACGAGGTCAGGCTTAATCCGTCCATCGCCCGTAGGCCCACGACTTGAGAAAAAGCTGACGCCGTAAGTGTGCGGCCAGAAACGGTGCGTTGCGCCGACCGTAAGCACGCTATCGGCGTTCCCGGGGTCGGTGATGCTGAAGGCGGCATAACTGTCGTATGAGCCTTCCTTGGTTTCGAAACTCTTGTACCCGTGATTACCCGCGGCCGCGACGACGACGACCCCGCTGGCAACCAGTTGCTCGCATTCATCGCAGATGGGCGTGCGCCCGCAGGCGAAATTACGCACGTCATGCGGGATCGAGAGGCTCAGATTAGCGCCGTGGATGGTAAAGAAATTGTCTCGATTATTCAGATACCGGATGAACTGAAGGGCGGCAATGATCGCGAACTCGGCATCCTTGATATTCGGCCCCAGGACGCGGAAATCATATAGTGAGATATCGGGACACATCCCATCGGCAATGTCGGGGTTTTCCTTGCGCGCTACTTTCTCTATGGCTTCCTCGACAGCCTCCTCTAAAGCTTTCTCAGCGCCGACTTCTGCGGCTTTCGCGGCGGCCTTCAGTTTAGCTTTTTCCAGAGCCGCCTTTTGTGCAGCTTCGTCTGCGGCTTTCTGCGCAGCTATCTTGCTCGCGCCGATGATTCCCGCCACATGCGTGCCGTGATAAGTGTTGGTCTCCGTACCGGGTTTGATTTCTACGTACTTCTCAACCAACTCCCAGCGAACCGGGCCTTGCCTGCGTGCGTCATCAGCCAGTCTGATCAAATCTTCGTGAGCTTCGTAAAGTCTCTTCTCATCTTCCACAGGGTCGCCAACCATCAGTGGTCGCTTCAGAGCATCATTGTCTTCCAAGATTGCGGCGATATTCTTTTTCCTGATCCCCTCCCTCAAATTGCCGATGCTTACGATCTTGCGGAAATTCTTGAAATCGAAACTCTGCTTGACGCGACTCTTTCCGTTTTTGTCGAGGAAAGCGGGATGATTGCCATCTATTCCCGAATCGATGACAGCCCACCCAATCTCGCTACAGTTGACTTTGAAAAGATAGGTTGCCGCATCGGCCTTAACCGCCGGGACTGACTTGGAGATAGCCGGCATCGCGCCGCGGTTGCGCGAAACCTGCCACACCAGCGGGTCTTTCACCGTATTCTGCGACATCTTTTTTTCAAGGTTCCTGAGCAGCCGGGACATGTCTTCGAGATTCGCATACGCCGCTTGCAGGACGGCTGTAATTTGCTCGTCCAGCGTCGGCACTTTCGCCCCTGACCTTTTCTTCGGAGGATTGTACGACCCAGCCCAAAGGATCAACGCCGTCAGCGCCAAAAAGCGGTCGAACGTGGGCACTTCCTGCACCCGCAGTTTACCTGTCTTCGCATGCCAGTCTTTAGCCGAATCCAGAACCTTCTTGAGCACTGTCTTCACGTACTCGTCTTTCGACGCCTCATGCATTGCCTCCTTGTTGGTTTGCGGCTCGCCGCCCTCTTGTTTGGCTTTTTCCTCCGGCGCTACCTGAGTGGCGTCTTTGAGCCTTCTGCTTGTCCACCATTTTGTCTTGGGCGCGACAATCCGTATGACCTCTTCGAACGTTAAGCACGCCACGATGAGTCCCTGTAAGAAGGCAATGCTCGCCACGTCTGTCTCTTCCTGTGTCTCTCCCTCTTTCTTTTCCTGTTCCTTTTCCTTTCTGTATTCCTCTAATCCATCATCAATGGCAACGGCCACGTTACCGGCGGATTGGCCTCGAAAAGGCGCAATGAGAAGATCGAGCGGCTGATCCGGCTGCCTGCCGAACTCGACCCAGACATCACCGAGAATGGGCGAGTCCTGTAACTGGCGTCGGTCGTCCAACGGCCCCAAAAGAATGAACTCGACTAGCGGACTAGGAATCGGAATTGCCACTTCTCACACCTCCATCAATGTTTGTATTCGACCTTGGCGGTCAGCCTCCCGAGGTCAATGATCGCTACCTCGGCCAGGTCTTTAATTTTCATGTTTGGCCCGACGTACTCAAGCAGCCCGCGCTCGGGCTGGGTGCCGTCCTGGTCTACGATTTCGTTCTGCGTGCGGCCATTGCCGCGAAAGTGCTCGAAAACGCTGAGCTTGTTCTCCAGCAGTCGGCGGTAGACCCAATCCGCGCCCCCCGCCGCTTTCAGCCCACCGTAAGGAACCGAACGAACCCGCCTCTTTCCTTCCTCCGGGAAACCAATGACGAAGCTCCGCTCCTCATCGGTCAAATAGCAACTGGCCGGCGCGGCACTGCCAGCTTCGGCATCCCTACGCGCCAGCAGGCGAAAAAGCTCGAAGACGTTCTCCCATGTCGGCACATAGACTTTGTCGTCCCAGAGCGCAGGGAGCCGCCCGTCCCGAACCTCGGAGACGGTGATTCGCTCTGGGTAGCGAAAAACAACCGCGACCGTGTCCAGGCCGAGTTGCTGGCCGAGGATACTTTCTGCCTCGTAGCCGATCTCCTCAAGAATCTCCAGCAGGGGGCGACCGTAGAGGCTCTCCGGGGTCGTGATGAAGACGTAGGGACGGATGTGCAGGACGGCCGTATCGGGAACCGAGTTGCCGTCCAGCACGTGCTTGCGCTGCGTGAGCCGCACAAAGTAGCCGCTCGCGCCGGGCAACTGGTCAAAGAGGATTCGCGCCCTCTTCGTGTCGCTGCTGAGGGCTTCGGCGATCTCTTTCAGCCTCGCGGACGGCGGCTTCGAATTGTGATACAGGACTTTCCGCTCCTGCGCGACCCC
>DASVPS010000127.1:0-59788 GCA_036389555.1 Pyrinomonadaceae bacterium | reverse complement strand
ACGATTTACGATTCACGATTCACTTCCTTGCGGAGGTTTTAATGGAGAAACAGAGTTACGCCGTCGGCGACCGCGTGGAGAAATGGTGTGAGGCGTGCGGCGAGGAGCGCGGCCACGTCGTGGCGACGGTGACGAAGCGCGGTTTGATCTCGCGCGTCAACTGCCCGAAGTGCGGCACGCGCAGTTCGTTCAAAACGAGCGCGCAAGGCACGGGCGCGCGCTCCGGCGCGCAGACGGGCACGCCCTACGATTGGACGCGCACCTACCGCGCCGGCCAGACCATGCTCCACCCGACCTACGGGTTGGGCGAAGTGATGGCGCTCGTCGAGCCGAAGAAAATAGACGTGCTCTTCTCGGATCGCATGCGCCGCCTCGTCCACGGCCGCGCAGACACCTGAAAGTCCGGCGCACGCGCGCCGCTTGACCTTTGTACGTTTTTTGATTAACAAATAGTAGCAAAATATGCGCAGACGACTTTCCAGAGAAGGATTCCGGCGCGCGAGACTTGAAAGCAGGAGATAAGATGGCAACCGTTAACGTCAACCAGGGTGAATCAATCGAGAGCGCGCTGCGCCGCTTCAAGCGCAAGGTGATGACCGAAGAGATCATCAAAGACGCGAAGAAGCACGCCTTCTTCATGTCGAAGGGGCAGAAGGCGAAACTCAAATCCGCCCTCGCACGTAAGCGCAACAAGAAGAAACGTCGCCCGCCGCAACAGCAGCCGCGCGGCTAGGGCAATCCCCTAAGTTCGATACGAGAGAGAAGCCTGCGACGCCCTCGAAAGCGTCGCGGCTTCTCCTCTTTTTGTGTCCGGGACTCTTTTGTAAAAGAGTCGAGCCTTCCAGACGCGGCGGCGCGCCCGTCGCGCTTGTGGGCGAGAGAGCTTAACGACGCTTCTTCGCCCCACCACCGCCCGCACGCTTCCGAGATGCCGGCGCGCCCGCCTTCTTTTGCTCCGCGCGAAAACGGCGTGCGCCCGCTTCGATGATGCGCCCCGCGCGCTCCGCCCCGAAACGCCCCAGAGGCTCAAACTTCTTCCCCTTCATTTCATTGTACGAGACGAAGAAGTGCTCGATCTCGTCCAACAGGTTTTCGCTCAGTTGTTCGAGCGAGCGCACCGCTTTGTGGTTGCGCGCGCCGGCCGCGACGGCGATGAGCCGGTCGTTGCGCGTCGTCTCGCCGTCGCGCTCGGTCTGCTCCGCTTCGATGACGCCGACGAGGCGCGCTTTGACGAGGCAGCCGGCGAACGCCGCTTCGTCCATCAGCACGAGCACGTCGAGCGGGTCGCCGTCGCCGCCCGTCGTCGAAGGGATGAACCCGAAGTCGAAAGGGAAGACCGCTCCCACGGGCAGCACGCCGCCGAGTTTGAAGAGGCCGAGTTCGTCGTCGTAGTCATACTTGTTGCGGCTGCCCTGCGGCGTCTCGATGATGACGCGCAAGGTGTCGGGCGCGTCCGGCGCGTAAGGCGCGAGACGCGAAAGCTTCGCGACGGGTGAAGACTTTGCGGGCATGTGCCTCCTTGACGGCCGGGTTCGCTCTCGGCGCGCGGAGAGGGCGCGCGTCGGAGTAAAGCCCGTCTGGTGCGAATCAGTTCAGAAAGACGCAAGATAGAGAGATAACATCACGCAGACGTGATCCAACTCTCACGTTTCGTTGGCTCGCCGCAGCAACCCTTGAGGCGGACGATTGCACCGCGCTTCGCATGCGTGCTGAAGAGCGCGGAGATTACTGCCCCTTATTCCAATTGATTGTTATAATGCGCCCGATTAAATGTCCTCATGTCTAAGCGCGGTCGTTGAGGTTGAAGTCTAACTCGGCGCGGGAGTTCTAACGAGATGGAGATGTCGCAATTGCGCGCGTTTCGAGTTGTTGCGGAAACTTTGAATTTTACACGCGCCGCCGCACGTCTGCATCTGACGCAGGCTGCCGTCAGCCACCAGATCAAGGCGCTCGAAACCGAACTCGGCGAGCCGCTCTTCATACGCCTCAAGCGCGGCGTGAAATTGTCGCAGGCGGGCGAGGCCGCGCTCGAATACGCCGAACGCATACTCGACGACGCCGAAGCGCTGCGCGAGCAGGTTTCGGGCGCGGAGCGTGCGTTCGTGGGGCGCGTGCGCGCCGCGGCGGCCACGCAGGCCTTCGTGCATCTCTTCGCCTCGCTCTTCGAGTCGTTCATGCGCGCCAACCCGAAGATCGAACTCTCTTTCCGCACCACCGCGAGCACGGAGCAAACGCTGGCCGACGTGCTCGCGGGCGCAACGGATGTCGGCTTCGCCTCGCTGCCCGTCTATTCCCCGGCCTTGCAGGTGACGGAGTTGTTTGAAGACGAACTCGTGCTCGTCGTCGGCGGCGCGCACCCGCTCGCAGACAATGGCGGCGCGGCGACTGTCAAAGAGATCGAGCGCGAGCGTTTGATCATGTTCGAGCGCGGCACTTCGATCCGCCGCACCACCGAAGACTTTTTCAAACGCGCCGGGATTCGCCCCGCCCTCGCGCTCGAATCCAACGACACCTATTTCATGAAGCGGATGGTCGAGCAGGGTCTCGGCATTTCGATTCTGCCCTCCTGGACTGTGCGCGAAGAGGTTGAAGCGGGCAAACTCGCGCAGTTGGAGATCGAGGGTCATGCCCTGCGTCGCACGGTCGCCATGATCTCGCTCGGACGCTTCCAGCCCGCGCCCACGCGCGCCTTTCTCGCCTTCATGCTGCGCCACAAAGCGCGTCTACAGGAGATGGCCTCGGCCGGCGAACTCGTCGCGGCGGCGGAAGAGACTGTATAACGGCGGCGGCCGCTCGAACTGACGACTTCGGGCTTTGGCCTGTCAGGACTCAAGACGATGACGAACAAACAGGAAGACGCGAACCTCATCCTGCGGCTCTACGAACTGCGGCGCGAGGAGACGATGCGCAAGGCGCGCGACTGGTTCACGACCGAGTTCAACCCTACGAGCACGAAGGACTTGCTCGCCGTGATGGTCGGCGACCAAAGCTCCGCCTACAGGATGGTCTCGACTTACTGGGACATGGCCGCCGCTTTCGTCAACCACGGGGCGATTGACGAGCAACTCTTCAACGACATTCATTTCGAGCACATCGCCGTCTACGCCAAAATCCAACCTTTCCTCGCAGAGTTTCGCGCGCTCACGGGCGCGCCCTATTACCTGACGCACCTCGAACAACTCATCCTGCGCATGCCCGACGTAGAGGAACGGCTCGCCACCATGCGCCGCTTCATGAAACGCCGCCTCGACGTGAAAACCGCATCCGCCAACGCGCCTGCCGCACCCGCCGACGAGGACGCCCCCGCCTAAAATTTCCGCCTCCCGATCCGTGTTAATAACCAGCCCGCCGCGTCGTTTAAGGTGTAGGCGGTAGTGTCTCGCGCTCCGGGCGGGCTTTTCGCGCGCCTGCCCGGCGGCGGTCGCGGCGTGTGGGACGACTGGCCGCGCATGCGCCGCAAAGTTACGCAAAACCTTCCGCCGCGGTTCATCGTATAGATTCGGGACTCGGTTCTATGCTCGCCGGTTTATCCCAGGCTTTATGAGAAACGTTTACACCTTTTATCTGGACGCCACGCGCATCGCGATCAGCTCGATCTTCGCGCACAAGCTGCGCGCCTTCCTGACCTTGATCGGCATCATCATCGGCGTGGCGTCGGTGGTAGTGGTCGGCGCGGCGATCAGCGGGCTGAACACTTACGTCATAGACAAAGTCGGGAAGATGCTCGGCTCGAACCACTTCATGATCGCGCGCATGGTCAGTTCCGGCCAGTTGTCCGAGGAGGAGTTGGAGCGGCGGCAGCGGCGCAACCCGCGCCTCGATTATCTGGACGTGGAATGGCTCAGGCAGCATTGCACGCAATGCACGATGGTCGGCGCGCAGGCCGGGCGCGGCGCGAACTTCGAGCAGGACGGCAAGAGCTTTTACGGCGGCATCGTCTTCGGCGTGACGGCCAACATGGGCGACATCGAAGACAAGACGATGACCGACGGCCGCTTCATCCAGCCGGAAGAGGAAGAGAGCGGCGCGCTCGTAGTGGTGCTCGGCGGCGACATCAAGGACAAGTTCTTCCCCGACGTAGACCCCATCGGAAAAACTCTGAAGGTCGGGGGGCTGCCCCTGCGCGTCGTCGGCGTGGAGGAAAAACGCGGCCCCATCTTCGGCGACCTCGTGGACAAACACGTCTACATCCCGCTCTCGACCTTCGGGCGCATCTACGGGCGGCCGCGCGACATACAGATTCACGGCAAAGGCGCGGCGCGCGAGACCTTCCAGTACACGATTGAAGACGCGCGCACGGCGCTGCGCAATTATCACAAACTCGTCGGGAGCGAGGAGGACGATTTCGGCCTCGTCAACACGGAAGAACTCGGCGGACAGATCGATCAATTCACGGGGGCAATCGCGGCGGTCGTCGTGCCCATCACGTTCATCTCGCTCATCGTCGGAGCCATCGTCGTGATGAACATCATGCTCGTCTCCGTGACGGAGCGCACCTTCGAGATCGGTTTGCGCAAGGCGCTCGGCGCGCGGCGCAAGCAGATCATGATGCAGTTTTTGATCGAATCTTCGACGCTCTGCGCGCTCGGCGGCGTGCTCGGACTCCTGCTCGCCGCCGCCCTCGCCGCGATCATCTCGGCGACGACGCCGATCCCGATGACGATCACCATCGGCTACGTCCTGCTCTCGATCCTGTCTTCGGGCGGCATCGGCATGATCGCCGGACTTTACCCGGCCTACAAGGCGTCGCGGTTAGACCCCATCGTTGCGCTGACCAGAAATTAGGCCAGAAATTAGGCCGGGAACCAGGCGGTGAATCAGGCCGGAAACGAAGCGTGGGAATGGGAACGAGAGGTTAGTGAAGAAGTTTATGAGACTGCCCGGACTGCTCACGAAAGAAATTTTGGCGATGTCGCTCGACAGCATTCGGGCGCACAAGTTCAGAAGCATCCTGACAACCATCGGCATCGTCATCGGCGTATTGACGGCGGTAGTCATCGCCTCGATCCTGACGGGGCTGCGCGGCAACATCGTCCGCATCGTCGAAGAGTACGGGTCGAACAACCTCTATGCGTTTCACCTGACGACGGGGCCGCAGGTCGGCGAGCGCGATCAAAACGAGCGCACGCGCAAGGTCTTGACGCCCGAAGACGGCGAGGCTTTGAAGGCGGCAAGCGCCGTGGAAGACGTGGCCTTCGAGTCGCCGAACATCGGCTACGGCGGCGGGCCGTTCGACGACACGATCACTTATCAAGGCAAGACCTACCGGCGCGGCAACACGAAGGGCGTCTCGCCGAACCATGCCTTCGTGCTCAACACCGCCCTGCGCGAAGGCCGCTTCATCTCCGAACAGGACGACACCTACCGGCGCAACGTGATGGTCATCGGCGTCAACGCGGCCGACGCGCTCTTTCCCGATCAGCCCGACAACATCGTCGGCAAACAGGTGAAGATGGGCGGCTACATCTTCGAGATCATCGGCGTGCTGGCAAAGCGCAAGAACACCGTGATGGGCGAGAACGAAGAGGACAACGCCGTGCTCGTCCCGTTTCGCACCGGACTCCAGATCGCGCCCGCGCGCCGCTTTCTCATACTCGTCATCCGCGCCAAGACGGGGCAGACCGAGGCCGCGGTCGATCAGGTTGAGGAAATCCTGCGCACGCGGCGCGGCGTGAAATTCAGCGAGCCGAACAATTTCGACGTGAAGACGGCGAGCGCATTCATCGAGCAGTTCGACAGCATCACGGCGATGGTCGGTTTGATCGCCATCGCGATCTCGTCGGTCGGTCTCCTGGTCGGCGGCATCGGCGTGATGAACATCATGCTCGTCTCGGTGACGGAGCGCACGCAGGAGATCGGGATTCGCAAGGCCGTCGGCGCGCGCCGCCGCGACATCGTCAATCAATTTCTGTTCGAGGCGATGACCCTGACGCTCTTCGGCGGCATACTCGGCGTGGCTCTGGCCGTCATCATCAGCCAACTCATCATGTTCTTCGTGCCCGCGCTGCCGGCCGCGATCCCGATGTGGGCGGTCGTGACGGGACTGTTGGTATCAATCGGCGTCGGCCTCGTCTTCGGCGTGTGGCCGGCGATGAAGGCGTCGCGGCTCGACCCGATAGAATGTCTGCGTTACGAGTAGAACCGGCTGCGGCGGTAGATCGCTGAAAATCGAAAGCGGGCGTCATCAATTTATGCGATGACGCCCGCTTTCGATTTTTAGTGTGACCTGAATTTAACGAACGGGTGCGCCCGCGCGGAGGGGCGGGGGCGCGCGCGGGCACTTGGGGCGACAGCGCGGGCGCATCCGTCCGGCGCGCGGGATGCGTAATTAAGGGCGTGGTGGCGGCGGGGGCGCACGACTTTGGAAGTGGGGTGGGCGTTGTGCTAAATTCGATGTCCGTGAATTACACGTTGATCCGAAGGCGTCGAAATCATGCAGCCGGAATCTCCGATCAACGCGCGCTTACCTTGAAATCTCCCGCTTCGTTTTCCGCCTGAGTTCCCGGAGGCCGTGGATGTCCGAACGTTTTTATCTCTCGCTGCTTGTCGTAGTTTTCGCGTGCCTGCTCGCGCTCGCGCCCGTCTCGCAACGTGTGACATCGGCCGCGTCGGGCGCGTCTCATGCGGCGTCGAGCGTGTCGAATGCCGAAGCGGCGCGGCGCGCGCTCGCGGAAGGCACGGCTCTGCTCCGGCGCAATCGCGCAGACCTCGCGCTCCCGCTCCTCGAAAACGCCTTGCGGCTCTACACAGAGGCGAACAACCGGAGCGGCCTTGCCGCCGCATCGGACGCGCTCGGCGACATCTATCTGAGGCACGGGCAGTATGCGACGGCCGTCGAACATTTCCGGCGCGCCGCCGAAGCCTTTCGCGCGCAGAACGAGACGGCCAACGCCGCGCTCATGTACGCCAAACTCGGCGAGGCCTATTACCTCGCGGGCGACGAGCCGGCCGCGCGCGCAGCCTTCGCGCGCATCGGCGATGGAGCGAAGAGAAACAACGGCGCGGGTGCGGGGCTGAACGCAGGCATGGATGCGAGTGGCGGCCGGAACAACTCCGGCGCGGGCGTGTTCGGGGGCGGTTCGGCGACGTTCGCATCGATCAGCGCGTCTCTGCCGGGGTTGGGTGCGTGTCCTTCGATCAATCCGGCGATGTATCCGAACAGCGCCGCTTCGGCTGCCCTGAGCGCGGCGAACAACGTGGCGAGCATACTGACGCCGGGCGGCAACGCGCCTGTGAATCCGCAAAACTTTCCGCCACGCAATCCGCCCGGCAACGCGACCAACAATCCGACGGGCAGAACGGGCGGACGCCAACCCGGCAATATGCCGGGCAACTCGCCTAATAATCCTTCGAGTAATCCGTCGAGCAGTAGCCCGAACAATAATCCGTCCAACCCGTCCTCCGGTAATTCATCCGGCAGTTCGACGGGAAATTCGACGGGCAAACCTTCGGGCAATCAAACAGGGAATCCAACAAACAATTCGACGAACAACCCGTCAAATAATCCGTCGGGCAATCCAACAAACAATCCATCAAATAATCCGTCAAGCAACCCGTCAAATAATAGTTCCAACAATCCCTCTAACAACCCGTCTAATAATTCGGCGAATAAACCAACGGGCAACAACTCGGGTGATCCGTCAAATAATCCGTCTAACAATTCATCAAATAATCCATCGAACAACCCGTCGAATAATCCATCGAACAATCCATCGAATAATCCGTCTGGCAACCCGTCGAACAATCCCTCTAACAACGCATCGAACAAGTCGCCGGGCAACAAGTCGAACAAACCATCGGGCAAGCCTTCGAACAACGAGCCGCCGAACATGGGACGCGCTCCGAAGAATCTCGACGATCTCGGCCGCATGGATTTGCGCGTGGTGGACGAGCAGGGCAATCCCATACAGGGCGCGAAGGGACGGCTCTCGACGCAGCGGCCAAACGGTATTTACTGCGATTGCTTGAATGTCACGGACGCGAACGGCCGCGCCGTGCTGCCGCCGCTTCATGTCGGCAAAGTTTTGAAGCTGGAAGTCGAAGCTCCCGGCTACGAGCCGCTCGAACAGATCGTTCCGGCCGAAAAACTCGCCGAGCCGTTCAAAGTCACGCTCAAAGCTAAGAACGCCGTGAACTCAACTCCGCGCGGTGCGGGACAGAAGTTCGCGCACGCAGTCATGCGCCGACCGCACGCGACGCGCACCCTCGCACAGCCTGCGGAAGATACGGCCGCGCGCGCCGGACAACTCAACGAGAACGCGACGAACGCGGAGAGCACGACGAACGCAGAGAACACGACGAACGCACCTTCAAGTCTCGACACCTCCTCCGCCTGTTTCGATTTCTACCGTCTCTTCATCGCTTACGCGACGAGCGAACTCAGGCTCGCGCGCGCAGACTTCGCAAGTAAGCGCGCGGACTCGGCGCAGGCGCATTACCGGAATGTGCTCGCCGCCGCAGACACGGACGCGCCCGCGGGCAATCTCGCCGCCGCGCGTCTCTTCCGCGCCGTGGCGCGCACGAGCCTCGGCGACATCGCCCTCAGTCAAAGTCGTTTCGCGGACGCGCTCAAGTTCTACGGGCAGGCCGCAGACATCGCGCGCCGGGATGGCCGCGTCGAGTTGACGTGGGGAGCGGAGCGCGGCCTCGGCAAGACTTACTGGGTGATGGCCGCCGGCGCGAGCGACGCGCAGACCGAGGCCAAACAGAGAGACGCCGCGCTCAAGCATTATCGCGCCGCGCTCGACATCATCGAGACGCTCTTTGCCGGAAGCCTGCGCGCCGACAACGCGCGGAGCCATTTTCTGGCGACGACGAAAGACGTGTTTGATGAAACGGCGGGCGTGCTCGCCGAGTTGGTGCTGTTGAATGCGCCGCCCGCCGCCTCGCGCGAACAGGCTTCAGCGCATGCATCGGCGGCCACCACCGCCGCCGCCGCCCGTCCGCTCGAAGGGCAGTCTTTGGCTTATGCCGCCGAAGCCTTCCGCATCGTGGAACGGGGCAAGGCGCGTTCGCTGCTCGACATGCTCGGCGACACGCACGCGGAGGTGCGCGAGGGCTTGCCCGCGGCGCTCGTCGAACAGAAGGCCGCCAACATGGCGCGGCAACAGGAGATAGCGAGTCTCCTCGGCGGCGTCAGCCTTCCGGGCGACGCGCCGAAACAGACGGTCGCGGAGTTGGAAGCGGAACTCGAACGGCTCGCGGTCGAGTTCGACAGTCTGGAAAATCGCATCAGGACGGGCAGCCCGCGCTACGCCGCGCTCGTGCGCGCCGAACCCCTGACGCTCGCCGAAGTGCAGCGGCAGGTGTTGGACGACGCGACCGTGCTGCTCGAATACAGCCTCGGCGCGCATCAGTCGTACCTGTTCGTGGCGACGCGGGACGGGCTGACCCTGCACCGCCTGCCCTCGCGCGAACGGATCGAGCGACAGGCCATAGAGTTGCGGCAACAGTTGATCCCGGCGGGCGTGCGCCGCGCCATCGCGGGCATCAACGTCGAGAGCACTCGCGGGCTGACGCTCGGCAGTCCCTCGACCGCCGCGGCCAACGTCTCCGCGTATGCGGCGGCTTCAAACGCACTCTACCGGACGGTCGTCGCCCCGGCCGCCGCGAGCCTCGGCGACCGGCGCGTGCTCATCGTTCCCGAAGGCGCGCTCAACTACGTGCCCTTCGAGTCGCTCGTGACGAACACGCAGGGCGTTGACTATTCGACGCTCTCCTATCTCGTCAAGACGAATGAGATCGTCTATGCGCCGTCGGCTTCGGTGGTGGCGGAAGTCAGGCGACAGGCGCGGCGCGACACGGCGGGGCGCGGCGGGATGCTCGTCGTGGCCGATCCGGTCTTCGACGCGGGCGATTTGCGCTTTCAAAGTTCGTCGCAGGGCGCGGCGCGTTCGCGCGAAGCGGTGCGTGGATTGTCGCTCGCCAGTGCGCTCGCCGACGTGACGAACTTGAAGAACGCCAAGTTGAAGTTGGTGCGACTAGACGGCACGCGCTCCGAGGCCGAGGAGATCGCCAAACTCGCGCGCGCATCGGGCGGACAGGCCGACGTGTGGCTCGACTTCGACGCGAACGAGGCGAACCTACACGCGCGCAAACTCGACGGCTACCGCGTCCTCCATTTCGCGACGCACGGGCTGCTCGACGCGGAACGCCCGCAGTTCACCGGACTCGCGCTCTCGCTCGTCGGCCAGACGGAGGCGGATGGCTTCCTGCGCGTTGACGAGGTTTTCAATTTGCGTCTCGGCTCGCCGCTCGTGATGCTGTCGGCCTGCGAGACGGGGCTGGGCAAGGAACGCAGGGGCGAGGGCGTCATCGGCCTGACGCGCGCCTTCATGTATGCGGGCGCGCCCACCGTCGGCGTCAGTTTGTGGTCGGTCGGAGATAAGTCCACGGCGGAGTTGATGCCGGAGTTTTACCGGCGTCTGCTCGCGGGGCGCGAGGGCGCGCCCGCCGCCATGCGTGCGTCGCAGCTTGCGATGATCGCGGGCAAGCGTTACAGCGCGCCGTTCTACTGGTCGCCCTTCGTCATCGTCGGCGATTGGCGTGAGAGGTGAAGTTGTTGAGAAGGCTTTAAAGGCGAGGCCGCCTGAGGGGTCGTCTTTCGAGCCAACGGAAGTTTGTCGTAAAAGCATCTCACGCGGCATGCACGCGCCTCCGCAGCGGGGCGCGCTTCCGGGGATGGAAATTATTCGCGCGCTTCGCGCAATTGAGATAGAATTCCTGCCCCTGAGTGCTCTCCTGAACGAGCCTGCCGGGTGAGGAAATCATTCCTCATAGATGAAAGAAGGAGAAGAAATGGCGAAAATGTTTATCTACGCGACCCGCGCTCTGGTCATCGCGCTCTCGCTCGTCGCTTTGGGCGGAGCGGGCGTTGTGGTGAGCGCGCAGCAGCAGCCACAGGCTCAGAACCCTACCCCGAAGAAGAAGAAGTTGCCGCCGGGCACGAAAGGTTTTGCGGACTTTGCGAATCGAGACGCTTCGGACAAACTCGTGACGGGCGGGGCGACGCGCGGCGGGTGCGCCACCTACGAGGAATTGCTCGACTGCGGGGTGGGACAGGCCGCGCAGGGCAATAACAGAGAGGCCATCGAGTTCCTCACGCAGGCCGCGAAGCTCAAGCCCGGGATGTTCCGCCCGCAGTACAACCTCGGCCAGATTTACGAGTCGCAGGGCAACTACAAGGAGGCCGCCGCCGCCTACAAGCGCGCCGTCGCGCTCAAGGTTGACGAGGCGTCGGGCGAGTCGGCGGATCAAATCCTGAGCGCCTACTACAACCTCGGCAACGTCTACGCCATGACGAACGACCACGCGCAGGCTCTCCTCATGTTCCAGGAGGTCATCCGTCGTCTGCCCCAGCCCGTCCACACGCCCTACTACAACGCGGGGCTGTCGCAGGCCGCGCTCGGCAAACCGCTGGAAGCCATCAACTCTTTCAAAGAGGCGATCAAGATCAAGCCGGACTACTGGGAAGCTCACTACAACATGGGCGTCGCCTACAGCAAGCTGGAAGACTACCCGCAGGCCATCGCGGCGTTCAAGAAGACGCTCGAGCTCAACCCCGACGAAGCGCAGGCGCACTACAATCTCGGCCTCGCCTATTACTTCATGGACGACGCCAAGTTGCTCGCGGCCGAAGTGCAAGCCCTGCAAAAGACACGGCCGGAACTGGCGAAGGAACTCGCCAAGCTGAGCGGCAAATAATTTCAGTCAACCGCTCTCGAAACTGACGGCGCAATGCGTCGCCGACAAAACCCACATCGCCCGCGCTCGTGCGAAACAGTTCCGTTGTTTCGCACGGGCGCGGGCGATTCAATTGGCGCGCGTAGTTGTTCGCACGCTTGCAGGTGGCGCTGGCAAAGCGCGTTAGAGTATATTGAGCGGCAGAACAAATTCCCCTGTGTGTGAAGCGTTGCAATAAAATTTCGGAAGAGGATCGCAAATGAGAAACAGAGCATGTTACGCCCTGCGTACACTAGCCGTCTGCGCGTGCCTGACGTTGTGGTGCGCCGCCCCGGCATTGGCCGCCATCACCACCACCGCCGCCCGCGACGCGAAGGCCGCGCGCCCGGAGACGTTCGACGCGCCGCCGCCGCCGCAGGAGCAGCCGAAAGATAAGAAGAACGAGAAGAAGGTGAAACCGCCGACGGTTCCCGAAGCGGAGTTGAAGGCGGCGAAGGCCATCGAAGCGGCCGGCGACGTTCCGGCGATGCTCGCGGCGGCCACCGAGTTCTTTCAGAAGTACCCGAAAAGCCCTCTGCGCCCGCAGGTCGCCCCGGTCATCGCCGACCGCATCGGACAGATCACAGACCCCGCGCAGCGCATCGCGCAGAGCGAAAACTATCGCAAAGTGTTTACTGCGCCGGGCGATGCGGAACTCGTCAACCAGCACCTGCTCACAGCCTACACCGCGGCCAACCGGCTCGACGATGCGTTCGCGCTCGCGCCCAATACCATCGACAAGACCTATGACCCCGTGGCCGCAATGATCAACCTGACGCGCGCCGGTCTGGCCGAGGCCAGAAATCTAAACCTGAAATACATCGCGCCGAGTCGTCAAATGGGACTCAAGGCCATCGCCCTGATCGAGAGCAACAAGAAGCCCGAAGCCGTGCCCGATGCGACATGGAACGATTACAAGACGCGCTGGCACGGGCAGTTGTACCAGTGGGTCGCCATGCTGGCGCAAGCAGCCGGCGACAAGGCGGACGCCAAAGCCAAACTGACGACCGCTATCGGAATGAACCCGCGCGATCCGATCAACTACGTGCTGCTCAGCGAGATCGCAAACGGCGAATATCAGCGGCTCGTGCAGATGCACAAGGCCGCCGCGGCGGGCGCGGAGAAAGACGCGCTGCTCAAACAGGCCGAGGCGCAGATGGACGAAGTGATCGATGCCTATGCGCACGCGGTCGCCCTCACCGAAGGCGACGCACAGTACGATACACTGCGCACGGGACTGAAAGCCGACCTTGAGTCCTACTACAAATACCGCCACGGCAATTCGACCGACGGCCTGCAAGCGTTGATCGACAAGTACAAGAAACCCTAGACCTCGCGCCGCCACCCGAATGCGGGCGCGAGCAGTTTTGAACTCGGCGCGAGCAGTTTTGAGACGGGCGCGAGTAAGTATCGAGCCAAAGCGCCGTGCAAATAAAAGCGGCTTCGTGAGAGATTCACGAAGCCGCTTTTATCGAACACAGTCGGTCGCCGGCAGAAGAGAGTGCGTCTGCCGGAAATTTGAGAGGCGGTTGCTATCCGTTGCCGCTTTCGTTTCCGCCACCGCCGCCGCTGCTGTTCTGTTCACCGCCGCCCTTCTTGCCGCCGCGTTCTTGCCCCCCGCTTTCGCCGGTGGTCGCCGGGGCGATGCCGGCCTGTTCTTCGAGTGGCGGGAGCACCGCGGCCACCGCGCCGCTCACCAATCCGGCCGCTGCGCCCGCCAGCACACGGCGCACGATCCCTTTAGCCTTCTTGCTGCCGCCCTTCTTGGAGGACTTCGTTCCGCCCTTCTCGCCGCTGCCTTTCTTCCCTGCGCCTTTCTTACCCACGCCCTTCTTGCTGCCTCCGCCCGAAGCGGCCGACTTCTTGGTTGATTTAGACGCGCCGCCCTTCTTGCCCGCAGACTTCGACGCGCCCGCGCCCTTCTTGCCTGCGCCCTTGCTCGCGCCCTTGCCTGCGCCTTTGCTTCCGGCTTTACTCGCGCCTTTGCTTCCGGCTTTGCTTCCGGCCTTGTACCCACCCTTGCTCCCGGCTTTGCTCGCGCCCTGACCCGCCGCGCCGCCCCCGGAAGCCGTCTTCTTCTTGCTCGCTTTTTTCGCTGGCATTACTTGAGTTCTCCTTAATTGGTTACTAAGTCTTTCATTGGTCACAACCTAATAAACTAATCCGCCACCGCGTGCAAGAAAAAAGTTTGCTGCGCGCCGCCCACGCCTCCCGCGCGGGCACGATGGCGCGCAGCAAATTAGCCGGAGATCAGGATTAAAGCATTCACCGCCACAGACACAGAGAACAGGGATGAGGGATGAAGAAAAGCCGTGAATGGTAAATCGTGAATCGTAAATAGAAGAAAGCAGGTTTTCTCTATTCACGATTTACGATTCACGATTCACGATTCACTTCTCTTCATTCATCCCTCATCCCTCCGCCCTCATCCCTCCGCCCTCATCCCTTCATTCCCCCTGCGGCCACACTCAATTGCATCGCGCTATAAAATCCTTGACAGGCTTCGGCGACGACTGATATAAGCCTTCTCAACTTGGTTAACCGTTTACGTAATCGCTTAAGTCGCTTTCACCACAAGTTCTACTCATACGGCTTGAGCATGTGACCAGGTTCAGGCTGGCTCTCAATTTACAATGCGAATCTCAACTAACAAGCGGGTAAGGGGGCGGGAGTTCTCTCGCCGCGCGCCGTCGCGCCCGTCGTGCGCGTCGCCGTGTGGGCGTGCGCGCGTGGCCGCAAGTGTGTCGCGCCGCATGCGCGTTCAGGGTTTCGCGTTGAATCTTGACGGTATCGGCCTCTTTGCTCGCGCTTAAAAAACGTTCTTTCGTTCGTCCAAAAATTCCTGTGCGAGAGCGCACCTACTCGTCGTGTGAGGTTTGAGGAGGAGTTATGAAGTTGAATAAGCTGATCTCGTTTCTGCTGTTGACGTTCTTACTGGCTTGCGCCGCGCCCGTCCTGGCGCAGAGCGACCGCGGCACGATCACCGGTTCGGTGACAGACCCGAACGGCGGTCTCGTGGCCGGGGCGAAAGTCACCGCGACGAATATCAACACGGGCGAGGTGCGCGAGGCGACGACCTCCGACGAAGGCACGTACAGCATCCCCGAACTCGCCCCCGCGCCTTACCGCGTCTCGGTCGAGGCTTCGGGCTTCAAGACCTCTACGCTCGAAAGTCTGCAAGTGGCCGTGCAGAGCACGCGCCGCGCCGACTTCACGCTCGAACTCGGCGCGCTCAGCGACGTGGTGACGGTGACGGAGGAGAGCACGCCCTCCATCCAGACCGATTCGCCCGTCAGGCAGAGCAACGTCTCCGAGCGACAGGTGAGGGAACTGCCGCTCCTCGTCAACTCCGAGGCGGGCGGGCGCACGCCGCTCGCGTTCATCTTCCTCGACAGTAACGTGAGCGGGGCGGGCGGGTCAGCCGGCGGCGGCGGCAACGCCACCAACTTCCGCGTCAGCGGCGGACAGGGTCTCGGCACGGAAATCCTCGTGGACGGCGCGAGCACGCGCCGCACGCAGAACGGCACGTTCTTCTCCGAAGTCGCCCCCGGCCCGAACGCCTTCCAGGAGTTCACGCTCTCGACCAGCACCTACTCGGCCGAGTTCGGCAACTCCTCCGGCGGCGTCATCAACTTCTCTCTGAAGAGCGGCGGCAACGAGTTTCACGGCGAAGCCTACGATTACATTCGCAACGAGAATTTCAACGCCAACACCTTCAGCAACAACGCGCAGGGACGCGACCCGCGCACCGGGCGCGAGCGGCTCGAACGACGCCGCGACAACCAGAACGACTTCGGCTTCAACCTGAGCGGCCCGATCACCATCCCGAACTTCGGCGAGGGCGGCTCGATGGTTCATCGCTTCGAGAATCGCGCCTTCTTCTTCTTCAACTACGAAGGCTATCGCCGCACCACCGGCGCGAACGCGCTCGTCACCGTCCCGACGGCGCGCATGCGCCAGGGCGACTTCGGCGAGTTGCTGACCGACCCCTACGTCCTCAGCTTCTTCGGCGGCCCGGTGCGCGTCTACAACCCGCGCCAACCGTCGAACGTGCGCGATGCCATCCCGAACAACGATTACCGTCTCGTGCCCGGCGCGATTGACCCGGCGGGGCTTGCGGCCTTGCAGTTCTTCCCGCTCCCGAACACGACCGGCCCGAACGGTTCGGGGGTGTTCCGCAACTACCTCTCGCAGAGCATCATCCCGCTGGAGTCGAACCAGTTCACCGTCAAGCCCGACTTCATCATCTCGGATAAACAGAAACTCACCTTCAGCTATTCTTACCGGCACAACATGCGCATCGCGCGCGACGGGGGCGCGCCGCCGCCGCGTTTCCCGCTGCCCTTCACTTCGCAGGGCATCTTCGAGCAGGACTTCCGCTCGCACCTCATCCGCTTGCAACACGACTATTCTTTCACGCCCAATTTCCTCAACCACCTGAATCTGGGCTTCACGCGCTTCGACGTGGCGAACGCCAACACGACCGCCGGCTTCAACACCTCGACGCTCGGCATCCCGTTCAACGCGACGCAGAATTTCGCCTTCCCGCGCCTGGACTTCCCCGGCTACGGCGAACCGTCGAACACGGCCGACCCGCGCGGCTACCAGAACATCGGCTCGACCTTCTTCACCGACCGCATCCGCGACAACACAGTGCAAATCTCCGACTTCGTTTCGTTCCGCCGCGGCCAGCACTCGATCAAGATCGGCGGCGACGTGCGCATCAGCCAGTTCAACGTGGTGCAGAGGATCGACCCGGGCGGCACGTTCAATTTCAGGAACGACCAGACGGCGGCCGACCGCGACCCGAACGGCGGGTGGCCTATCGCCAGCCTCGTCACCGGTGCGACGGAGTTCTCCTTCAACAGCACCAACTCCATCGACCCGGCCTTCCGTCAACTGACGCAAGGCTACTTCATCAACGACGACTACAAAGTGACGCCGCGCCTGACGCTCAATCTCGGCCTGCGTTACGACCTGCCGGGGCTGCGCTCGGAGGCGCGTGATCGCTTCCGCAGTTTCGACCCGAACGCCATCAACCCCGATGTGCGTCTGCGCGGTCGGCGCGGCGCAATCGCCGGTGCGGCAGGACAGGGCGGCGTCAAAGCGGCCTACGACACGCTGATCCGTCAAGACCGCTCGAACATCGGGCCGCGCGTCGGCTTCGCCTATTCGCTCAATGACCAGACGGTCGTGCGCGGCGGCGGCGGACTCTTCTACGCGCCGGTCTTGTACGGCACGGGCGGCGGCGGCGATATCAACACCGGCACCATCGGCTACAACACAGGCAGCGGCGCGCGCACCCCCGACGGGCGCAACGCGCGCTTCTTCCTCAGTTCTTATCCCTCGATCCCGCCGGTTAATCCGGGCGGCCAGTTCGTCTTCAACGACGGCGGGCAGGACGTACAGTTCTTCGACCCGACCTATCGCACCGGGCGCACCATTCAGTACAGCCTCGACCTGCAACGCCAGTTGCCTTACAACTTCGCCGCCTCCATCGGCTACATCGGCCACAAGGCGACGCGCCTGCGCTCCGACTTCGGGCGGCTGAACGCGCTGCCAATCGAAGCGCTCCGGCTCGGAGCCGATCTGTTGGGGCGCAACATCAACGCCCTCACCGCCGCCGACCGCACCTATGCGGCGAGCGTCGGCTTCCCGCTGCCCGCGAACGGCGACGCCGTGTTCCAGGGCTTCAACGGCACGGTGGCGCAATCTCTCAGGCCGTTCCCGCAATATCGCAACATCAACAACATCCTCGAAAGCCAGGGCACGAGCGACTACAACGCGCTGCAACTCAAACTCGACCGGCGCTTCTCAAGCGGCATTCAGTTCGGCGCGTCCTACACCTTTTCGAAGCTGCTGACGGACGCTTCCGAAGACGTGCTCGGCGGCGGCCGCGTCAACGGCATTCTGCAATTCCCCAACGACCGCGGGGCGCAGCGAACGGTCTCGCCCAACAATCCGACGCACGTCTTCGTCGTCAACTACTTGCTCGAACTGCCGTTCGGCAAGGGCAGGCGCTTCCTCAATCGCGGCGGCATCGTGGACAAGATCGTCGGCGGCTTCCAGTTGAGCGGCATCCAGCGATACCAGTCGGGCTTGCCGCTGGCCTTCTTCACGACCGAGGGCGGAGCGCGCGGCTTCCTCGATCTGTTCGGCGTCGGCGGCAACCTCCGCCTGAACCTGACCGGGCAGCCCATCACCCTTGAGGGCGGCCGCGACCAGATCATCACGCGCGGCCAGACGCCCGGGGTGCAGGTGTTGAACCCGGCGGCGTTCGCTGCCCCCCCGTTCTTCGGGACGAACGCTCCGGTCGGCTCGCAAGCCTACGCCGCTTACTACGCCAACCCGCAGCGCTTCTTCGGCACGGCGCCGGCCTTCCTGCCCAACGTCAGGGGCGACAAGTTCTCCAGCGAGAACATCAGCCTGTTGAAGAAGACGCGGATCACGGAGACCACCACTTTCGAGGTTGGTGCGGAAGCCTTCAACATTTTCAACCGCACGCGCTTCTTCTTGCCGACGACCGACTTGAGCAGCACCAACTTCGGCTTCCAGAGCTACATTGACGACGAGGACATCTACTCGCCGCGCGTGATTCAACTGCGCGTGCGCCTGATCTTCTAGTTCAAACGGTTGAGAGATGAGCGGGCGGCGCGGGGAAAGTGAAGCAGTAACACTTCCCGCGCCGCTCATTTTCCCCCGTCGCGGCCTCTGGTGCCGCACACCCGCACACACTTCTAATCATGACGCGCTTGCCGCCAAGTCCGTTTCGTTTGGCCGCGCTTCTCGTCAGCCTGTCGGCTGCTGTTGCGGCGCACAGCCTTCCTGCGCCCGCCGCCCTCCTGCCCCTTCCACCTTCTTCCGCGTCGCACGCAACGCGCTCCCCGCTTCGCGCGGCGCAAAAGCCCAACGCCGCCGCGCCGCCCTCGCGTCGCACTGACGACGCTTCGGCCTTGGTCGCGCAAGGCGTCGCGGCCTTAGAGAACGCCGATGCGGCGACGGCCAAAACTCTCTTCGAGCGCGCCATCAAACTCGACCCGAAGAACCTCGAAGCGCACACGTATCTCGGCGTGCTCAGCGAGCGCGCGGGCGAACTCGATGCGGCCGAGAAGCATTTCGCCGCCGCCGCCCAGAGCGCCCCGCGCTCGCCCCAGACGCGCAACAACTACGGCGCGATCCTCTTCCGGCGCGGGCGCACCGCAGAGGCCGCCGCCGAGTTCGAGGCTTCGCTCAAACTCGACGCGCGCCAGCCGAGCGCGCTCGTCAACCTCGCGCAAATACGCTTCGCCTCGCCCGCCGCCGAAGACCTGCGCGCCGCCCGCACGCTCTTCGAGCGCGCCCACGCCATCGCGCCCGATGCGGAGGTCGCACGCGCCCTCACCGTCATCGCGCTGCGCCTCAACGAACGCGACGCGGCCGCAGCCTCTTACCGCGATTACGCCGCGCGCCTCAACGCCGCGACAGCATCCGAAGCCGCCACGGAAATTTCCTCGGCGCGTGCGCGCGCGGAACTCGGCGCGGCGCTGCTTGAAGCTAATTTATTAGACGAGGCGGCGGCGGAGTTGAACGCGGCCTCGTCGGTTGACCCGTCGAACGTCGAAGCCATCGTGAGTCTGGCGCGCGTACATCGTGCGCGCAAAGACGTGACGGCCGCCGGTCGCCTGTTGGAGTCGGCGGTCGCGCGCGGACTGGACGCCGCGCCCGTCTATGCCGCGCTCGCCGATCTCTATGAATCAATCGGGCGCATCGAGAACGCGATCCCGGCGATGCGGCTCGCGGTCGAGCGCGCGCCCGCGAGTGAAGATTATCGCTTCCGTTACGCGCTGCTCCTCGTCAACTCGCAAGCGCCGAAGGCCGCCGTCATCCGTTTGCAGGAAGCGTTGCAGACGTTTCCGCGTTCGGCGAAACTCTGGTTCGCGCTCGGCCTCGCCTACATGACCGAGCACCAGAGCGTGGAGGCCACGCCCGCGCTCGCACGCGCCGTCGAACTCGACCCGCAGGCCGCCCCCGCGCTCGCCTATCTCGGACTGGCGCACGCCGAGCAGGGACGCTATGACGAGGCCATCAAGTTTTACGAGCGCGCCGTTGCGGTCAATCCGCAACTCGCCACCGTGCATTACCTGCTGGCCGATATCATCCTCAAGCAAAATCCGGCGGACACGGCGCGCCCCGAAAAGTCTCTGCTGCGCGCCATCGAACTCGACCCGGCGCTCGCCTCAGCGCGCCTCGCGCTGGGAAAACTCTACCTGCGCACAGAGCGTCTCGATGCCGCCGCCGAACAACTCACGCGCGCCGTCGCCCTCGACGCGAACTCGGCCGAGACGCACTACCAACTCGGTCGCGTCTACACGCGACAGAAGCGCACGGCCGAAGCGCAGGCCGCGCTCGCCACCTTCAAGCGTCTGAACGAAGGGCAGAAGGAACAGGCGCAGAACGAGCGCCGCGAGATCGTGCGGCGGCTCGCCAACGTGCATTTTTAAACGGGCAAATTTTTGGAGTGAACGAGGGAGGCAGTGATGAAAAGTTTTTCGCGCATGTTGCGTCCGGCCGTGGCCGTGTTCCTGTGTGTGTCGTTCGCGCTGGCGCAAGCGACGCCCGCGCCGCCACCGCAGCAGCCGCAGGTCGAAGAGTGGGTCGACAACTTCGACGGCCAGCAACTCAACGCGGACAAGTGGGAGCGTTTCAGTTTCGAGGGCACGAGCGGCGGCAAACTCAAACTGGAAGAGGGCGAGTTGCGCATGCGCGGTATGAACGCCTCGCGTTCCGGCATTCGCAGCAAGCAGAGTTTCACGAGCGACCGTTTCATCTTCGAGGGCACGATCATTAAGGTTGAGACGCCGCTGCCCTCGCCGGATCAGAAAGGGACACCGCTCGGCACGGCCGTCCTCGCCATCATGTTCGACGGCTCCGGGCGCAATCGCATCGAGTGGATGTTGACGAGCGAAAAGACTCTGGAGGCGTGGGCGGTGGTGGACGGCGCGGGCGAACGGCTCGACAACCGCAAGCTCGGCACGAAACTCAAGAACCCGACGCTCGGCATCGTCCGGCGCGGCGACGAGTTTCTCTTCATGCTCAACGGGCAGGAGGGCTTGAGCAAGACCATCAAGAACATGCGGCGCTCCTTCCGCGTCATGCTCTACGGCTGGAGCAGCGCGGAGAACCACTGGGACTCCATGCGCCTCGTGATGGCGAAGTAGACACATTGATGAGGAAGCAAACTCCGAGAGTGAACTTAAGAGGACGGCAGAGCGTGGCCGCCGCGGCGTGCCTCGCCGTCTGCGCTCTGCTCTCTGTCGCGCTCGCCGTCGCACAGACGCGCCAACGCAACCCTCTGAAACGCGCGGCGCAAAGCGGCGCGGCGCGAACTTATACGAACCCGATCTTCGACGAAGACTTCCCCGACCCGACCGTGCTGCGCGCCTCGGACGGCCTCTTCTACGCCTATGCCACGCAGGCGATCATCGCAGGAGGCCAGACCATCAACATTCAGGTCGCACGCTCGCGCGACCTCGTCCGTTGGGAACGGCTCGGCGATGCGCTGCCGGTCAAGCCCGCGTGGGCAAACCAGACGCAGAAGTTCTGGGCACCGCACGTCAGCCAGCACGGTGACACCTTTTACCTCTACTACTCGGCCGACCCGAACACGCTCACGGGCTTGTGCCTCGCCGTCGCCACGGCGAAGCAGCCGCAAGGGCCTTTCACAGACATCGGCAAACCTTTGAAGTGCGGCAAGTCTTTCGTCAACATCGACCCGATGGCCTACGACGATCCGCGCACGGGCAAGCGCCTGCTCTACTGGGGGTCGGGCTTCGAGCCGCTGCGCGTGCAGGAGTTGGCCGCCGACCGCGTGAGCTTCAAACGCGGCAGCCGCGCGCGCGAAGTGGTCTTCCCCATCAAGAACGAAGACCCCGCGAACTATCAACGCCTCATCGAGGGCGCATGGGTGACGGAGCGCGACGGCTTTTATTATCTCTTCTTCTCCGGCGACAACTGCTGCGGCGACAAGGCGCACTACGCCGTGATGGTCGCGCGCTCGCGCTCGGCCGAAGGGCCATTCGAGACGCTCGCCTCGGCAACGGGCGAGCCGCAAAGCGTCATCCTCGCGGCGGGCGCGCGCTTCGTTGCACCCGGCCACAACTCCGTCGTGCGCGACGCGGCGGGCGACGACTGGATCATCTATCACGCGATTGACACGACGAAGCGCAACACCGAAGCCATCGCCGGCGACCGAGACGTGCGCCGCATCATGCTCATGGATCGGCTCGTCTATCGCAAAGGCTGGCCGCGCGTGGAATGGGGCAGCCCTTCGACGCTCGCAAAGCCCGCGCCCGTCGCCGCCGCCGCCGTAGCGGGCAAGGCGCGCTGAGCCACGGCGCGCGTCGGGTCGGCCGCGGGAAATGAAATAGTTCGCGCGGTCGGTTAGAATCCGTGCTTTAATTCGTGCTTCAACCAACCGGCTTTGAGTTCAGGAGCGACATGCAACGCAGGCAGATCACTCTGGAAGACGGGCGCTACCTTATCTTCTACACCTTTGCAGAGGAGACGGCCGCGTCTGTCAACGTGAAGGACGAAGCGGGCGCGGCTGAGTCCGCCGGGCAGGGCGCGGAGCCGGACGCGGAACCACAGGCGACGGAGGAGAGGCGTGTCTGAACTTCGCTGGAATCCTTTGATGGGCGAATGGGTGGCGACGGCCACCCACCGGCAGACGCGCACCTTTCTGCCGCCCGCGGATTTCTGCCCTCTCTGCCCCACGAAACCCGGCGGCTTCCCCACGGAAATTCCTGAACCCACTTACGACATAGTCGCCTTCGAGAACCGTTTCCCCAGCCTGCAACCCGAACCGCCCGCCCCGGCCGTCGAAGCGTCTGAACTCTACCCGGTGCGCCCCGGCATAGGCGTCTGCGAAGTGCTCGTCTACACACCGCACCACGATTCGACGCTCGCCTCGGAACCCGTCGAACAGATTCATCAACTCGTACAGGTCTGGACGGATCGCTTTCGCGAACTCTCTGCACACGAGTTCGTCGAATACGTCTTCATCTTCGAGAACAAGGGCGAAGCCATCGGCGTCACGCTCCATCACCCGCACGGGCAGATTTACGCCTACCCGTTCATCCCGCCGCGCGTCGAGCGCGAACTCGAACAGTCGCGCGCGCACCGCAAGGAGACGAATCGCTGTCTGCTCTGCGACATCGCGGGGAACGAACGAACGGACGGGCGGCGCATCGTCGCGGAGAACGATTCCTTTCTGGCCTACGTCCCGTTTTTCGCGCGTTACCCCTACGAAGTCCACATCACGAGCACGCGCCACCTGCAAGCCCTGACCGACATGAGCGGCGCGGAGCAGCGCGATCTGGCCGCGATACTCAAGACCGTCCTCGTCGCTTACGATAAACTGTTCGACCTCTCGTTCCCTTACATGATGGTTTTGCACCAGCGACCGACGGACGGCGGCGACTACGATTACTATCACTTCCATATCGAGTTCTATCCGCCGCTGCGCACGGCGACCAAGTTGAAATATCTGGCGGGCAGCGAATCGGGCGCGGGGATATTCATCAACGACACGCTCGCCGAAGAGAAGGCCGCCGAACTGCGCGCCCGCGTCGTGCCGGTTGTCTGGCAAACGACGCGCGCGGGCTTGCAGACGGGCGTGCAGGCGGGAGAGGGGGCGGGCGGTGATTGACGCGGCCGCACTCCGAGTCACCTTTCGGGATTTGTACGGGACGCGCCCGCGCCTGTTTCGCGCGCCCGGCCGCGTCAATTTGATCGGCGAGCACACGGACTATAACGACGGCTTCGTGCTGCCGATGGCGATTGACCGCGAGACCTGCGTCGCCGCCGCGCCGCGTTTGGATCGGCGCGTGCGCGTCTTCTCCGTGAACCTCGGCGAACACGCCGAGTTTGATCTAGACCGTCCGGGCGAACGCGAGCGCGGCATCTGGCTGGACTACGTCGAAGGCGTCGCGCAGGCTCTCGAACGGCGCGGCGTGCGCCTCGGCGGGGCAGACCTCGCCATCAGTTCTGATGTGCCGGTCGGCGCGGGGCTGTCTTCATCCGCCGCGCTCGAAGTCTCTGCGGGACTCGCGCTCGCATCGGTCTCAAGGTCGGAAGTTGGCCGAGTTGAACTCGCGCTCGCAGGGCAGGAAGCGGAGCACACGTATGTCGGCGCGAAGGTCGGCATCATGGATCAATTCATCGCCGCGCTCGGCCGCGCCGGCCACGCGCTCCTGATCGATTGCCGCACGCTGGAGACGCAGGCGATCCCCGTCGATACCTCGGAGACGCTCGTCGCCATCTGTGATTCGCGCGTGAAGCACGAGTTGTCGGCTTCGGAATACAACACGCGGCGCGCAGAGTGTGAAGAGGGCGTGGAGTTGCTCAGGCGCGCTGGACTTGATGGCATACGCGCCCTGCGCGACGTGAGCGAAGCGGATTTAGAGCGTTACGGCGGCGCGCTGCCCGAAGTGGTCGGGCGTCGCTGCCGCCATGTCGTTACGGAGAACGCGCGCACGCTCGACGCCTCTGCCGCGCTCAGGGAGGGGCGGCTGGAAGAGATGGGACGACTGATGCTTGAGAGCCACGAGTCGCTCAGCCGCGACTACGAAGTGAGTTGCCGCGAACTCGATGCGCTCGTCCGGATCGCCATGTCGCTCGCGGACACGACGCTCGGCGCGCGCATGACGGGCGGCGGCTTCGGCGGCTGCACCGTCAACCTCGTCCGCCGCGAGCGGCTCGAAAATTTTCGCGAGACCATCACCCGCGAATACACCAGCGCCACCGGCCAGACGCCCAACATCTACGTGTCCGAGGCGGGCGAAGGAGCAGGAGAAGTAATGAGTGATGAGTGATGAGTGATGAGTAAAAACAACAGCCTTGTCTTTTACTCATCACTCATCACTCATCACTCATCACTCATTCGATATGCGTATTAAAGATGTGGCGCGGGAGGCGGGCGTTTCGACGGCGACCGTCTCGCACGTCATCAACAAGACGAGGCGTGTGACTGACGAGACGCGCGACCGGGTGCTCAGCGCCATCGAGCGGTGCGGGTATTACCCGAACGCGCACGCGCGCAGCCTCGCCTCCGGGCGCAGCAACACGCTCGGCCTGATCATCTCGGACATCTCGAACCCGTTTTTTCCCGAACTCGTGAAGTCAATCGAGCGGGCGGCCTTCGAGCGCGGCTATGACCTGATTCTGTCGAACACGAACTACGAGGCCGCGCGCACGTCGAGCTACGTGCAACGTCTCATCGAGCGCAAGGTGGCGGGCGTCGCGCTGATGACTTCGGAAATGGACACCGCGCTCGTCGGCGAACTGGCGCGGCGGCGCGTCTGCGTCGTCTTCCTCGATTTGGGGAGCGCGGGGCAGTGTATGAACAACATCGTCGTGGACTACGAGACGGGGATCGAAGAGGCCATCCAGCATCTCGTCGCGCTCGGACATCGCGAGATCGCTTTCGTCGGCGGGCCGCGCCACCTGCGCTCGGCCATGAAGCGGCTTGACGCTTTCCGCGCCTCGCTCGCGCGCCATCTGCCCGAAGCCTCGCCGCAAGTCTACGACGGCGATTTCAAACTAGACGGCGGGCGGCGCGCGGCGCGTGCGCTCGTGGAGCGCGGCAGAGAGATGCCGACCGCCGTCGTCGCCGCCAACGACATGATGGCTCTGGGGGTGATGCAGGAGTTTCGCGAGTGCGGCGTCGAAGTGCCGCGCGACGTGTCGGTCGTAGGCTTTGACGACATCGCCTTCGCCCAGTTGGCCGCGCCGCCGCTGACGACCGTCAGCCTGCCGCGCGAAGAACTCGGCCGCCGCGCCGTCGAAGCGCTCATCGCCAGCGTCGAGCATTCGGAGCAGCAGGGGACGGACATACACATCGAGACGCACCTCGTCACGCGCGCCTCGACCGGACGCGCGCCCGCGGAAAACAGGGATGAGGGATGAGGGATGAGGGATGAAGAAGAATTGATTCATTGATTCATTGATTCATTGATTCATTGATTCATTGATTCATTGATCCATTGATTCATTGATCCATTGAATCAATGAACCGATGAATCAATGGATCAATCTTTACTTCTCTCCTTATCCCTTAATTCCAGTCCTCTATGTTGATGGTCTAATCCAATCTGAAGATCATTTTGTCTGGAACGAAGGGCAATCTAAAGATGCAAAAAACAGAACTCAAATCTTCGCCGCTGAAGGTGCGCGCTGCGAGAGTTGTGCTGCGCCGTGCGGCCTTCGCGTTCGCGCTCGTTTGCGCGTGCGCCGGGGCGGCCACGGCACAGACGCGCGCCGTCTACACTAATCCCGCGCTCGCGGGAGACTATCCCGATCCGTCCGTGATCCGCGTCGGTCAGGATTACTGGGCGACGGCCACGTCTTCCGAGTGGGCGCCGGAGTTTCCCATCCTGCATTCGCGTGATTTGGTCAACTGGCGCGTCGTCGGCGCGGTCTTTCAGAAGCGTCCCGCGTGGTCGGTCGGCAACTACTGGGCGCCGGAAATTTCCGAGGATCGCGGTCGCTTCTACATCTACTACACGGCGAAGAAGAAAGACGGGCCGCTCTGCGTCGCGGTTGCGACGGCGCGCAGGCCGCAGGGGCCATACACGGATCACGGCCCGCTCGTCTGTCAGGAAGTCGGCTCGATTGACGGCTTCCCCATCCGCGACGAGCGTGGGCAGCGCTATCTTTTGTGGAAAGAGGACGGCAACAGCCGCAGCGTGCCGACGCCCATCTGGGCGCAGCGCCTTTCGCCCGACGGCACGCGCCTCATCGGCGAGAAGCAGGAATTGATACGCAACGATCAGGCGTGGGAGAAACACGCCTCGCTGCCTTACGGCGACCTGGTCGAAGGCGCGGCCGTCGTCAGGCGCGGCGACTGGTTCTACATGTTCTATTCGGGCAACTTCTGCTGCGCGCGCGAGTGCAACTACATGATGGGTGTGGCGCGCTCGCGGAAACTCCTGGGGCCTTGGGAGAAGAATCCCGCGAACCCGATCCTGCGCGGCAACGACAACTGGAAGTGTCCCGGCCACGGCACGATTGTCAGCGATGCGCGCGGGCGCGACTACCTGTTGTATCACGCGATGGACGCGAAGGATTTCGTCTACGTCGGAAGGCAGGCGTTGCTGGATGAGGTGCGCTGGGGCGCGGACGGCTGGCCGACGATCAATAATGGTCGCGGGCCTTCGGCGCGCGCCGCCTCGCCGCACGGCTTCAACGAGCGCAACGCCGAACACCACTTCTTCGACGATTTCACCGCGCTCCGACTCCAACCCGGCTGGCAGTGGCCGCAGGCGAACGAACCCCTCATGCGCACGGAGCGCACGCGCGGCGGCCGCCTCGTCCTCTCGCCGACCGCAGGGCAGGCGACGAACCCCATCGGCGCGGTAGTCGCGCGCTTGACGACCGTCGGCGACTACGACGCCACCGTGCTTATTGACGCGCGCGGGTTGAAGCGCGGTGCGGTCGCGGGACTCGCGGCCTACGGCGACGGCGAGAACGCGCTCGGTGCGGCCACAGACGGCAGCAACGTCGTGCTGTGGCGGCGCGAGAAGAATGAGCAGAAGGTCGTCTCCACTTTGGCCGACGCCGTGCGCACGCCGCTCGTCTATTTGCGCATGACGGCCGACGACGGGCGCAGGTATCGCTTCAGTGTGAGCGAGGACGGCAACCGCTGGCGTAGCGTGGGCGGCGAGATGGACGGCGAATATTTGCCGCCTTGGGACAGGGGCGTGCGCGTCGCGCTCACGTCGGGCGGCGCGGCGGGCGCATCGGCCAAGTTTGAATGGTTGCGAATCGCGCCGACGCGAGCGCGGCGGGCGGCGCGATAATAATTGCCGGGGCGGCCGGCAAGTGCGCCCCACGCGCTTTATCTTTTGCGCTTTTCCTTTGCGCATTTCTTTTATTCGTTGGCCGGGTTTTCGGTTGAGCGGGTGGGGACAAGCCCTGCCCTTACAAAAACTTTTGAGGTGAAAAATGAAAGCAACAGTCGGTAGGCGAAAGTCTTTGACGGTCTTGGTGGCGGCGTTGTTTGTGGTCGCGCTCGTGCTGGGCGGTTGTCGCAAGGAGAGCGGTGGTGGCGGTGGCGACACCGCGGCGGGCGGCGGGCAGAGCGGGGGCAAGAAAGTGATCGGCTTCTCGCAGATGGAGATGGACGGGCCGTGGCGCATCGCCGAGACCGAGAGCATCAAGGCGGAGGCGGCCAAGCGACCCGACAAGTATGATCTGCGCGTGACGGTCGCGCAGGGCGACACGGCCAAGCAGGCCGCGAACGTCGAAGACCTCGTGGCGCAGCGCGTGGATGCCATCTTCCTCGCGCCGCGCGAGACGGTCGGCTTCGAGCAGGCGCTTGAGACGGCGAAGAACGCGAAGATTCCAGTCATCCTCGTTGACCGCGAGGCCGCGGGCACGGCGGGCGAGGATTTCGTCACCGTGCTTAAGTCCGACTTCATCAAGCAGGGGCAGCGCGCCGCCGAATGGCTCGCCACGGCGTCGAACGGCAAAGCCAACATCGTGGAACTGAGCGGCACGAGCGGCGCATCCGTCACGGCGGATCGCGGCAAGGGCTTCCGCGACGGGATCGCGAAGCACCCGGAGATGAAGATCATTCAGTCGCAGACCGGCGACTTCAATCGCGCGAAGGCGCGCGACGTGATGCAGAACATCATTCAGGCGCGCGGCAAAGAGATCACGGCCGTTTACGCGCACAACGACGAGATGGCGCTCGGCGCGATTCAGGCGCTTGAAGCCGCCGGGATGAAGCCGGGCACGGACGTTTTGATCATCTCCGTTGACGGGCAGCGGAGCGCGCTGCAAGCCATCCTCGACGGCAAGATGAACGTGACCATCGAGTCCAACCCGCGCTTCGGCCCGCTCGCCTTCGCCACGCTCGAAAAATTCTGGGCGGGCGAAAAACTTCCGCCCATCGTCGGCATCGAAGATCGCCTCTTCGATAAGACGAACGCGGCGCAGTTTTTGAACGAAGCATACTGAGATGAGTGAGCGGTGAGCAGTAAGCAGTCAAAATCATATGACTGACAACCACTGCTCATCGCTCGCTGCTCACTGCTTACTGCTCACTGCTCACTGCTCACTGCTCACTGCTTACTGTTTACTGCTCTCTAAAATTATGAGTACGAACGAGCCAGTCCTCCGCATGGAGGGCATCACGAAAATCTTTTCGGGCGTGACGGCGCTGTCGAATGTTGATCTGGCGCTCGCGCGCGGCGAGGTGCACGCGCTCGTGGGGGAGAACGGCGCGGGGAAGTCCACGCTGATCAAGATCATGACCGGCGCATACACGCGCGACGGCGGGCAGATGTTTTTGGAAGGCCGACCCGTAGACTTTCGCACGCCCGAAGACGCGCAAGGCGAGGGAGTCGTCGCCGTCTATCAGGAAGTTAATCTGCTCACCTATCGCACGGTCGCCGAGAACATCTATCTGGGGCGCGAGCCGCGCCGCTTCGGCCTCATCGATTGGAAGCGGATGAACGCGGACGCCGCCGCGCTTCTCAAACGCCTCGGCCTGGACATCGACCCGCGCGCGCCGCTTGGGAGTCTCAACATCGCGCTCCGGCAGATGGTGGCGATTGCGCGCGGCGTCTCGTTCGACGCGAAGGTCGTCGTCCTCGACGAGCCGACGAGTTCCCTTACGGAACACGAGGTGCAGATTCTCTACGACGTGATCCGCCGACTCAAAGCCGAAGGCACGGCGGTCGTCTACATCAGCCATCGCTTCGACGAGTTGTACACGGTCTGCGACCGCGTGACGATCCTGCGCGACGGGCGGTTCGTCGCCACGCGGCCGCTCGCGGGGTTGGAAAAAATCGATCTCGTCTGCCTCATGCTCGGCAAGCAGCGCGAGGAACTGCGGCAGGGCACGACCGCCTTCAAACACGCGGGCGCGCCCGGCGCGGGCGAGACGCCGCTCATGAGCGCGGAGAATTTGAAGCGCGGGCGGAAACTCAACGATGTGACGGTGGAAGTGGCGCGCGGCGAGATCGTCGGGATGGCGGGCTTACTCGGTTCGGGGCGGACGGAGACGGCGCGCGCGATCTTCGGCGCGGACAACGTCGAAGGCGGCGAGGTGCGTCTGGAAGGAAAGACCATCCGGCGCGGCTCTGTGAACGAGGCGATTGATTCAGGGCTAGCGTTTCTCACGGAAGACCGTAAGGCCGAAGGGATCATCCCGGAACTCTCCGTGCGCGAAAACCTGACGCTCGCCGCGCTGCCCGCGCTCTCGACGCTCGGCGTCGTCTCGCGCGCGCGCCAAACAGAGATCGTGGACAAGTTCATGAAGCGGCTCGGCATCAAGGCGGCGAATGCCGACCAGAAAATACGCGAGTTGTCGGGCGGCAACCAGCAGAAAGTTTTGCTCGCGCGCTGGCTCTGCAAGAACCCTAAGTTTCTCATCCTCGACGAGCCGACGCGCGGCATAGACATCGGCGCGAAGGGCGAGATTCAGTCGCTTGTGGGCGAACTGGCGGAGAGCGGTTTGGGCGTGTTGATGATCTCTTCGGAGTTGGAGGAGTTGGTCGAAGGGAGTTCGCGCGTCATCGTGATGCGCGACGGGCAGCGCGTAGGCGAACTGCGCGGCGACGAAATCTCGCAGGACAACATCATCCACGCGATGGCCGAGGGTGTGACCGGCGAGGCGACCGCCGCTTCGACCGCCACCGCGCACGTCACAGACACCACGCCGCCCGCCGCCACGCCGCCCGCTCGGCCGCCTTCGGAAGGAGCTTAGAGAAGATGCAGAACGCCACCCCCGTCAACAGCGCGGGCGCGAGGGGCGAGGGCGCGCGCCGCCGCCGCCGGACGCTCCTCGCCGACTATGGCCCGACTTACGGCGCGCTGGCCGCGCTCATCCTGCTCGTCTTAGCCAACGCCTTGTTCACGCCGAACTTCGCAGACGTGAACAACTTCCGCAACATCCTGCTGCAAGTTGCGCCCACGGTGCTCGTCGCCGTCGGCATGACGCTCGTCATCGCGACAGGCGGCATAGACCTCTCGGTCGGCTCGGTGATGGCGATTGCCGCCGCGCTCGCCGCGACGAATCTTGAGCGCGGCCTCCTGCCCGCCGTGCTTCTCGGACTCGTCGCCGCGCTCGCCGTCGGTCTCTTCAACGGCGCGCTCATCTCCGGCTTCCGCATCCAGCCGATCATCGTCACGCTCGCGCTCCTCATCACCGGGCGCGGCGTCGCGCAGGTGATCAGCCGCGGCGGGCAGATCATTTTGATCGACAACCAGACGTTCATGTCGCTCGGCAAAGGCTTCATCGGGCCGGTGCCGATGTCGGTCGTCCTGATGCTCCTCATCGTCGCCGTCGCGATCTTCGTGATGCGCGCGACGAGTTTCGGCCGCTACGTCGTCGCCGTCGGGGGAAACGAAGCGGCGGCGCGGCTGGCGGGCATCAGAGTCCACCGGACGAAGATCACGGTCTATGCCCTGAGCGGCCTGCTCGCGGGATTCGCCGGACTGATCGAAGCCGCGAAGGCCGAGGCGAGCGACGCGACGAAGGTCGGACTCTATATCGAACTCGACGCCATCGCGGCCGTCGTCGTCGGCGGCACGCCTTTGACGGGCGGTCGCGTGACGGTCATCGGCACGCTCATCGGCGCGCTCATCATGCAAGTCATCACGACGAGCTTCAACATGCTCGGCATCGGCTTCGCGTGGTCGCTCGTTCTCAAGGCGGCGATCATCCTCGTCGCCGTCTACATTCAACGCCCTAAAGTGGCCTGACCTCTTCCGCATGAAAAAACAACTCGGTGCATCCGCCGTCGCTCTGTTCGTCTTTATCGTCGCCGCCTTCTTTGCTGCGCCCATCGTTCGTGCTCAAACGACGAAGCGTGCGGTTGAGAGCGGCAAGCGTTACCCGCGTCTGGTCGTCCGCAACGCGATGGTGATTGACGGGAACGGGACGCCCGCCTCCGGGCCGTTCGACATCGTGTTGGAGAACGACACGATCAAGGAGTTGGTCGCGCTCGACCCCGTGACGGTCAAGAGCGGGACGGCGCGGCGTCCGGCGGGCGACGTGGAGATCGACGCCGGCGGCAAGTACGTGATGCCCGGTTTGATCAACGCGCACGGGCATGTGCAGGAGGAGCGCGGGGGCGTCGCGCAACCGCTCGACTACGAGTTGAAGCTGTGGCTCGCGTGCGGCATCACGACGGTGCGCGACGTGGGCAGCAACACGGCGAAGACGCTCGCCCTGAAGCGTGCGAGCGCGGCGGGCGAGGTGGCCGCGCCGCGCCTGTTCGTCTATGCGGTGTATGCGGCGGGCGGCGCGCCGAAGACGGCCGAGGCGGCGCGCCAGCGCGTCAGGGATTTGAAGGCGCAGGGCGTGGACGGTCTCAAGATGTTCGCGATGGATCGCGATCTGATGGCGGCGGCGTGGGACGAGGCGCGCAAACAAAATTTGCGCATCGCGCATCACGCGGCCGTCGCCGAGACGAATGCGTGGGACGACATCAAGTACGGCACGACCTCTATCGAGCACTGGTACGGCATCCCCGATGCCGCGATTGAAGGGGGCGTGCAGAATTTCCCGCCCGCCTACAATTACAACAACGAGGTGGATCGCTTTCGTTACGCGGGGCGTTTGTGGCGCGAGGCGAACTGGGATCGTTTGATGAAAGTGCTCGACGGGATGGTCGAGGCGCGCGTGGCGTGGGACACGACGCTCGTCATCTACGAGGCGAGCCGCGACCTTCAACGCGCGCAGACGCAGCCCTGGTTCGCGGATTACCTGCACCCGACGCTCGAAGATTACTTCCGCCCCGACCCGGCCAATCACGGCTCGTATTTCATCGGCTGGACTTCGACGGACGAGGCTTTCTGGAAAGAGAACTATCGCATCTGGATGGCGGCGCTCCGCGAATTCGAGCGGCGCGGCGGCATCATCGGTGTGGGCGAGGATGCGGGATTCATCTATCAGATGTACGGCTTCGGGCTGCTCAGAGAGTTGGAGTTGCATCAGGAGGCGGGCTTCCACACGCTCAAAGTCATCCAGCACGCGACGGGCAACAACGCGCGCATTCTCGGTCAGGAGGAGCGTCTGGGGCGCGTGCGCGCGGGCTATGCGGCCGATTTGCTGGTGGTCAACGGCAACCCGCTCGAAAATCTGAAGGTGCTCTATCCCGTGGGCGTGGAGACGATTCAGGACGGCCGCGCCATCCGCACGGGCGGCATCGAGTGGACGATCAAGGACGGCATCCCCTACCACGCCCCGACGATGTTTGCCGGCGTCAAAGAGATCGTGGCGAAGGCGCGCGCGGAGCGAAAGGCGGAAAGTCCAGCGCGTTGAGCGGCAGCAGTTATTGAAGTTGCAAACGTCAGGCCGCTGGAGCGGGCAACACGCCGACGTGTAGTGAGTCAGTCAGAGAGGATGAGCCAACTATGCGAGCAGTGTTCACAGCCAGAGCGAGTCGGTTACGCCGGGCGTGCTTCCGCGTCTTAACTTCGACCTTGTTATTGCTTGCGCTCTCAGGAGCGCAAAGCTCCGCACAGCCGGTTAAGCAGACGCCCCAGACAGACGCCGCTACGGAGGAGGGTCGCGAACTGGAGCGGCTGAATCAGCGACTGGCGAAGAATCAAACGTACTTGCCGGGGGTGATGTGGACGCTCACACATGCTTATGAAGATGAGAAAGCTGTAGATGAGCTGATGCAGTTGCTCGTAAGCTTTTTCGCCGCCGCGCAAAAGAACGACGAGGCCGCGCTCAAAAAAATAGGCGGCGTCAAAGGTTTCAAGCAGAGACTCATCGCTTTTCTCGATCATAAGGACGGCACGGTAAGCGGTTCTTCCGCCATGTTGCTCGGCATCATGGGAGATGAGCGAGATGTTCCGGCGATTGCGAAAATGTTGACGGACGCTGCGCCTGCGACGTTGAAAAATAACGGGGCGAAATCGCCGAGCCTGGCGCGGGGACGCGCGGCCACTGCTCTCGCTCTGCTGGAGGCCAGAGAGTACATCCCCGAATTGGTGAAACTGATGGGCAGCGACAATGCGTATGACCGTTCGGGCGCGGTTTCCGCTCTGACTTTGATGAATTCCGCAACCGAAGTGAAGCACATCGCCGCGCTGCTGGATACTGAACATGCGCGCAACGATGATCCGGGTGGACATGTGCGCGTTGCGGCGATAAATGCGTTGGTGTCTTTCGGGGCGAAAGAATATCTGCCGCAAATCGTGAAGGAGATGTTCGACGAGTATAACTCCGAGATAACCGAGGCCGCCGTCTATGGTGTGGCGAAACTGGGCGGGCGCGCATACGCGGGAGAGATCGCCAAACTTCTCGATAAAAGGTTTGTCAATCAGCATGCGGCCACCGCTCTCGCGCTCGTCGGCGCAAACGAGCATGCCGGGAAGATCGCTCGACTTTTGTCCGACAAAGAGCCGTTCACTCGCCAGGCCGCGATGCTCGCGTTAGGGATTCTGAACGCGAAAGAGTATGCGCCGCAGATCGCGCGCCTCCTGCGAAGGGAAGAGGGTTGGCTGAAAGACTCGGTCGCCCTCTCCCTCGTGCTGTTGGAAGCGCGCGCGTACCGGGCGCAAATACTGGCGACGCTCGGACGGCCGGAGTTGGGGTTGAAAGCGAATCTCGATTTTCCTCCTGCATTCGACGAGGAAAGGGAGCGGATCAGAAAGAGGCTGGAAACGTCTTTCAAACTACTCAGGAAAAATAGTTGAGAAGTTGCTCGCGCGAGTCGGCCGCAGCCGTTAACATTTGGGGAGAACATTTATGAGTCAAGCAGCGACGACGATTGACGGGGAGGGTTCGGCACGTGGGCGACTGGCGCGGGCGCGGTTCGCTTCCTTCGTGCAGCGGCAGGGCGCGCTCATCGCGCTGGTGGCGGTCTGCGTGTTCGCCGCCATTCGCTACGAACGTTTCCTGACGGAAGAGAATCTGGTGAATGTGCTGCGCCAGAACAGCATGCTCGGACTGGTCGCGCTGGGGATGACGTTCGTGATCCTGACGGGCGGCATTGATCTCTCGGTCGGATCGCTGATGGCGGTGGCGGGCGTGGCGGCGGCGACGCTGGCGGGACGGGGCGTGATCATCGCGGTCGTCGCGGCGGTCGCGATCACGACCGTGCTCGGTCTCGTCAACGGCGTGATCATCGCGAAGGCGCGCATCCAGCCGTTCATCGTGACGCTGGCGATGATGATCGCGGCGCGCGGGCTGGTGCTGGCCTACACGGAAGAGAAGAGCATCGCCATCGGCAGGACGGCCGAGTGGCTCAGATGGTTGGGGAACGGCACGATTGGGCCTGTGCCAGTCCCGGTGGTGTTCCTGATTGTAGCCTTCGCGCTCGGCTGGCTCATCCTGAATCACACGCGCTTCGGGCGACACGTCTTTGCGCTCGGCGACAACGACGAGGCGGCGCGACTGATGGGTTTGAACACGTCGCGTGTGACGATTGGCGTCTATGCTCTGAGCGGCGCGCTCGCCGGGCTGGCGGGCGTGCTCGACGCGGGGAAACTCGGCGCGGGGCGACCCGTCGCGGGGATGGGCGACGAGTTGAACGCGATTGCGGCGGTCGTCGTCGGCGGGACGCTCCTGACGGGCGGGCAGGGCAGCGTCATCTCAACCCTCGTCGGCGTACTCCTGCTCGGACTTATCTTCAACGTCTTCAACTTCGAGGGCGACATTACCATCTGGTGGCAATCTGTCTTGCGCGGGCTGTTCCTGCTCGCCGTCGTCATCGTGCAGAATCGCCTGAGCAGGCGCAAGTAAGTGAAGGGATGAGGGATGAGGGATGAATGAAGACAAGTGAATCGTAAATCGTAAATCGTGAATAGAGAAGAACTGTTCTTTCTATTTACGATTCACGATTTACGATTCACGGCTTTTCTTCATCCCTCATCCCTCATCCCTCATCCCTTGTTCAGCCCTCATCCCTTCTTCGCTTTCCCCCGCACGCCGCATCGGTTAAAATCCGGGGCGTTCTGCCCGTTTCGTCGAAAGGATAATTGACACCATGAAAGTCCAATCCCCCGCCCGGTTCCTATTCTCGCTGGTCGCGTTGATGCTGGTCGCCTCCATCCCGGCCGCCGTGCGTGCGCAGGATGCGCGCAGCGCGCTCACGAACTTCCCGGAGTCGCAGGCCATCCTGTACCTCAACGCGCGCCGTATCGTCAACGAAGCCGCGCCGAGCATCGTGCCGCCCGAGGCGCTCAACAAGGCGCTCGCCGACGCCAAGCAGTTCATAGACCTCAACGGACTCGAATACGTGATCGTGGGCGCGCGCCTGAAGGGCGACCTGTCGGCGAAACAGTTGCCGGAGGTTCTGTTGATCGTGCGCGGCAACTTCAGCGCGGACGCTCTGCTGTCGGGCGCGCGCATGCTGGGGCAGGGTATGTACACGGAGGAGACCATCGGCACGAAGACCGTCAACGTGTTCAATCTCAACCCGCCCGCGCCGGCCGGCGGCAGTGAACAACGCTCCAAGAAGTTTCCCGTCGATCAAATCGCGGCGACCGCGCTCGACGCCAACACCCTCGCCATCGGCATCCCTGCTTATTTGAGAGACGCGATTGACGCGAGCAACGGCGGCGGGCGTCCGCGCCTCAAGCCGGAACTGGTTGACCTCGCCCTGCGCGACGCGAATACGCTCGTGAGTCTTGTCAGCGACATCCCGCCGGGGATTTCGCAACACCTGCGCGCGTTTGGCATGCCCCCGAACGCCGAAGTAGAGCGCATGATTGATGCGGTGCAACAGGTGCAGTTGGCCGTTAACATGCAGCCCTCGACCTTCGGCGCGCAGTCGATCATACGCATGTCCGACTCGGAAAAGGCGGCGACTCTGAATGGTCTGATCAGCACGGGCGTCCGCTTCCTCAAGGCCGAACTCCAGAAAGATTTGCAGAAGGTCAGCGCCAGTTCGAAAGACGACACGGCCAACACGATCAAGGTTTTGGAGTCGTTGACGAACGTCGCGCGCGGCAACGAGGTGGAGTTGAACGTCACCTTCCAACAGGCCGCGCTGGCGGAAATGATCAAGCGGCAGTTTGCAACCAAGAAGCCGGAAGCAAGCGTCGCACCCCCGCCCGGCGGCGCGGTGGTGAAGCGGGGCGCGGCGGTGAAGCGTCGCCGGGCGCGTCCGCGCAGAAAGTAAGACCGACTTCGTCGCAGGTCGAGATGAGTTCGATGAGCAAGGGGCGATATTCCGCGGCCGAGATCGAAAGCTTCGCGGGCGAAGTGCTGCGCGACGGCTTTTGCATTCTGCCGGAGCATTTTCCGAAAGAAACGCTTCGGGCGTGGCGCGCGGCCTTTGCCCCTTTGCTTGCCGAACACATCGCGCGCGAAGGCCACCTGCGCAACCGCGGCGCGGAGCGTTACTACGTGACGCTTCCGTTCGATGCTCCCTTCGCCGATCCCTCGATCTACGAAGACCCGGACGTGCTCGCCATTGTCGAACGCCTCGCCGGCGAAGACTTCACCATGGTGCAGCTTGCGACCGACACGCCGCTCCTCGGTTCGGATTATCAGGACGTGCATCGCGACACGCCGCCGCTCTTTCCCGAAACCGGGCGCGAGACGCCGCCCTATCAACTCGCCGTCAACTTTCCGCTCGTAGAGGTGACGACGGAGAACGGCCCCTTCGAGGTGGCGCGCGCGACACACATGCTGCCGAAGGCCGAAGCCCTGCATCTCATCGAGACGGGCGAGCGGAAGTTGGAGGCGCTCCTGATGCAACTCGGCGACGTGATGGTGCGCGACGTGCGCGCTCTCCATCGCGGCACGCCGAACCGGACGCGCGAGCCGCGCCCGATGGTCGTCATCGGCTACAGTCGCCGCTGGCTGTTTCGTCCCGAAGTGACGATCCACATCCCGCGCCGCGTGCATGAGACGCTTTCGGAGCGCGCTCGACGCATGCTGCGCTTCAACCCGGTGGTCGAATCGCTCGACGACCTGCCGCCGACGGAGATTTATCAGGCCTTCGCGTATTGAGAGACGAGAAGAACTTAATTTGGAGAATAGGAAATTTGAGATTATGAATGAACCCGAAGACTTCTTTGAAGAGATTATCGGCGAAGAAGAAGCGTATGACGAGATCGGCGAGTCGGAAGACGAAGATGATATGGACGACGAGGAGCCGTTCGAAGTGCGCACCGCAGTCATGCAGAAGAACGACCTGCTGGCGATCCTGAGTTTGAAGATTTCCGCAGAGGGCGGCCGCATCGTGCGCGTTGACCCGCGCCAGCGCGTGCCTTCCGCGCAAACCTACGAAGACGCCGAAGCCGCCACGCACTGGTTCAACCGCAGTCTCGCCACCAGCCGCCGCAACGGTTGGAACGTCGTCTACGACGGCGAGCCTTCGTTCGGATAAAAGTAGCGAACGAGCGGGCGCAACGCTGCGGTCTGTACAGCCGGAACAACTCGAAGGGGCGGGGTAAATTAACTTACCCCGCCCCTCTTTCGCGTGCGGCAGCGTTTGCGCCTCCGGCCGTGGCGGCCGCACACGTCTCTCTCGCGATCCGGGGCGCGATTGGCGCAGGAAACGATGCGCGCGGGGCGAATTTAACAGGCCGCCGCGCGCGTTTGCCCGGAGCCTTTGCCTCCTTCGCGCCGAAGAAAGAGTGCAACTAAAAACCGCGCGCCGCTGTCTAACCCGCAAGCGCGCTTTTTTTTGTCTGAAACAAAGTCACACGCAGGGCGTTTATAAAGAGCAGAAGGAGCACGAGTCTCACAAAGTTGCCCCCGGCAAGTCCTTTCGCGCCGGAAGCCCTACGGAGGCCACCACAGTTGAACACCATCAGGACGCTTATCGTTGACGACGAACCGCTGGCGCGTGAACGCATCAAGGGTTTTCTTGCGGGCGAACGCGACCTCGAACTCGTCGGCGAATGCGCAGAGGGGCACGAGGCCGTCGCCGCCATTCGCGCGCTCAAGCCCGACCTCGTCTTCCTCGACATACAGATTCCCGAACTCGACGGTTTCGGCGTCCTCAATGCCGTCGGCGTCGCCGAGATGCCCGCCGTCATCTTCGTCACGGCCTACGACCGCTACGCGTTGCAGGCCTTCGACGTGAACGCGCTCGACTATCTGTTGAAGCCTTACAATCGCGAACGCTTCCGCAAGGCCGTGGAGCGCGCGCGCGCACACCTCTCGAACGGGGCGAAGGGCGAACTCAACGAACGCCTGCTCTCACTGCTGGAAAATTTCAAGACCGAGCCGGCGCGCCATCTCGAACGACTCATGATCAAGTCTTCCGGCCGCGTCTTCTTCCTGCGCACCGAAGAACTCGATTGGATCGAGGCCGAGGGCAACTACCTGCGCCTGCACGTCGGGCGAGAGTCGCACCTGTTGCGCGAAACCATGAACCGGCTCGCCTCTAAACTCGACCCGGACAAATTCCTGCGCATACATCGCTCCACGCTCGTCAACATCGAACGAATCAAGGAACTGCAACCGCTCTTCAGCGGCGACTACGTAGTGATTTTGCGCGACGGCAAACAGTTGACCCTCAGCCGCAGCTACCGCGACAAGTTGTTGGAGTTGTTTGAAAACTCTTCCTGAGCCTTCGCGCGCGCGTCGGTGAAACGCGCTGGGGTTTTGTCCGCCGGGAGCGAGTTTTCTCCACCTTCGGGTCAGGTCAGCCGGAAAATCATAAAGTTTCGTCACCCTCCACCAACCGTTCAGCACCGGATTTCGCGGCTCGTCACATTTCCGTTGCCGCCCGGCCGGGCGCGGTTAAACTAACTTTCGCATCGAGCATGCACACGAACGGGCGCGCGTGGAGTCGCGCCGAAACCGGCTTGAGTTGACAGGCGAAATCGAGGGAACCAAGATGAAAGATGCAGCCCTGCTGGATCGCAGAGAGAACAGCTTTTCGGGCGAGCCGCGCGACCCGCGCGCGAACCGCCTCACGCTGAACGAGAACGCGCTGCCGGGGCAGATCGAGTTGCTCCAGAAAGCCGCCCTCTCTTTGTTGAAAGAGGTGCAGACCATCAGCACGCTCGAAGCGACGGACATCGTGCGCGGCATCAAGTTCTATGACGAAGTGGAACGCTTCGAGCGCGAACTGATCATGCGCGCCCTCGAATTGACGGGCGGCCATCAGGTGCGCGCCGCGCGCCTCCTCGGCCTCAAAGTGACGACGCTCAACTCGAAGGTGAAGCGCTACCGCATTCCTCTGCCGCACGACGCCGCCGCCGCGCCGCAGCCGCAGGTGGGGCCGTTTCCGAAGCCGGTTGACTGACAAATCTCGCCGCGCAAAAAATAGTTTTTGAAGACTACTGTTCAGGGCAGGGGAAACATCCTCTGCCCAAATTTTGTTCGCCCTCAGGTCGGGGCGAAATCGGGAGGAACGGAATATTTCCTTCGGTGTTTCATCGTGCGATAATAATTTACATGCCGTTCAAACGTGTACGCAGTATCGTGATCCTCCTCGGTGTCTGGACGCTCATCGGCCTCACGTTTGCCAGCCTCTCCTTCTTCGGCACGCTCGCCATCAGCGACTATCGTCGCGTTGATCTCGTCGGCATCTTCGTCTGGAACCTGACGGCCTTCTACCTCTGGGCGTTGCTCGCGCCGCTCATCGCTTTCATCGCGCGCCGCTACCGCCTCGACCGCCAGCACTGGCCGCGGAGCCTCTTCCTCGTGCATCTCCCGGCGAGCATCGTTTTCCCGGCACTCCACCTCTGCCTGTATCTGCTGCTCTACTGGCTGGCGGGCGGAGTGCTGACCCGCGAATTTCCCACGCTGCTCTCGCTCTTCAGTTACCAATTCTTCGCTAACCTCCCCTTGAAGGTCTCGATCTACTGGCTCATCCTCATCGCCATCAACGCGCTCGACTACTATCACAGCCTCCGCATCGCCGAGGTGAAAGCCTCGGAACTACGCGCCCAACTCGCGCAGGCGCAACTGCGCGCGCTCAAGATGCAACTCCACCCGCACTTCCTCTTCAACACGCTCAACTCCATCTCCGCGCTCCTGCACCGCGACCCGGAAGCCGCCGACCAGATGGTCGCGCGCCTCGGAGATTTCCTGCGCCTCACGCTTGAGAACTCCGGCGATCAGGAGGTCACGCTCGAACAGGAGTTGGCCTTCCTGCGTTGTTATCTGGAGATCGAAACCGTGCGCCACGACCGCCTCAGCGTCGAGACGGACATCGAGCCGCAGACGCTCGGCGCGCTCGTGCCCAATCTCATCCTCCAACCGCTCGTCGAGAACGCCATCCGCCACGGCATCTCGCGCCAGAGCGCGCCGGGACGCCTGGCGATCCGAGCCGCGCTCCGCAGCGGCCGACTCCGCCTGCAAGTGGAAGACAACGGCCCCGGCCTCTCGCTCATCAGTGAAGCGGACGCACCCGCGCCCGATGATCTGCTTGCACGGACGCTCGCGGGCGGCGTCGGACTGGCGAACACGCGCGCCCGTCTCGAACATCTCTACGGCGCGGCCGGTCGTCTCAACCTCGCGCGCGCCACCCCGCGCGGCATGATCGTCACGCTCGAAATTCCGTTTCAGGTAGAAGCCGTGCCCGCCGAACTGGCGGAGGAAGAGGGGACAGTTGAAAGTTACAAACCGGAGTTGGCGCGCATTGACCGCGCCGCCGGATGAAGAAAACCGAATGACCACCCGACGCCGTTATCTTCTTACATCAACCTCACATTATTTACCTGACGAGAAGGCTTTGGTCAGGCGGTAGAGAAACTCCCGGCCGTCGTAGAGCGACTTGGCGGCGATGCGTTCGTCGCGGCCGTGCGTGCGGTTGTCGTCTATGTCGTCGAAGATGCCGGAGACGCCGTAGACGGGAATACCGATCTGGCGGAAGAAGAGACTGTCGGTTGCGCCCGTGCCCATGATCGGCACGACGGGCACGTCCGGCCACATCTCGCGCGTGAGTCGTTCAATCGGCCCCATGATCTCCGGCCGCAGCGGCGAGGGCGGACTCGGCTTCGAGACGGCGACGGGCGTGATGCTGATCTGTTCGTCCGAGAGGATGCGCCGGAGCGTGGCCTGCACGTCCGAAGCGTTCTCCTGCGGGAGTATGCGGCAGTTGACGGTGGCACGCGCCATCTGCGGCAGGGCGTTGTCGGCGTGCCCGCCTTCGAGCCGCGTGGCGACGCAGGTCGTACGCATGAGCGCGTTGTAGTAGGGCGAGGCCGAGAGGCGCGCGACCGCACGCGCTTCGGGGCGCGGGGTCGCTGTGACGGCACGCATGTCGGCGGCGGTCTGTCCCGTCTCGATCTTCGACATGCGCTCGAAGTAGGAGCGCGTCACCTCGTTGAGGTTGACGGGGAAGTCGAAGCGGGCGAGGCGGTCGAGTCCGGCGGCGAGACGGAAGATGGCGTTGTCTTTGACGGGCAGCGAACTGTGCCCGCCCTTGTTCCTCACTTCGAGGCGAAAACTCTGGTAGACCTTCTCGCTCGCCTGCACGGCGTTCAGCAGCGGCCTTCCCGCTTTGAGATAACCGCGCCCGCCCTCGTTGATGCCGAACTCGGCGTCCACCAGCGCGCGATGCTCCTTCAAAAGAAACTCGACGCCGTTGAAGTCGCCGGTCTCCTCGTCGGTCGTGAGGGCGACGATGATGTCGCGGTCGGGTTGAAAGTTTTCGCGTTTGAAGCGGATCAGGTTGGCGACGAAGATCGCGGCCATCGCCTTGTCGTCCATCGTGCCGCGCCCGTAGTAGTAGCCGTCGCGCTCGGTGAACTTGAAGGGGTCGAGACCGTCCGACCAATCCTCCCTGCGCGCCTCCACGACATCGATGTGCGCGAGCAGCAGCAGGGGCTTGCCCACGGGGCGCGGACTGCGATAGCGCGCCACGAGGTTGCCCTTCTTCGCGTTTCCGGCGGGCACGACGACGCGCACGTCCTCGGCCGCGAACCCGGCCGCGAGCAGACGCGCACGCATCGCCTCCGCCGCCCGCGTCACGTCGCCGTCCGGGTCTACCGTGTTGATTTCGATCAACTCCTGAAAGATGTCGCGCAGTTGTTGCTGTTCAGACGTGAGCGCGCCGTTCTGCGCGCGCGCGACGCTCGATGGTTGAACCGAGAGCGACATGATGACGAGCAAACTGACGAGAAGGGGATGTCTGAATTTGTGCATAGGTCTCTTTCTGAGAAGCGTGTGAAAAAGTTCCGTCAGGGACGATTGAGAATAGCCCGGCACTTTAGTGCTGGGAACAATGACCGTAGATTTTAATAGAGTCCCGTCGGGACGATTGAAGATTGCGACGCGAAAGTGTCAATCGTCCCGACGGGACTCAAACATTACTCTCCAACTTATTCCCGGCCATCAATGGCCGGGCTATTCTCAATCGTCCCGACGGGACAAGGGCAGCCTTAATCTTCAAACTGCTTTCTCAGGATGGACATTAACCCTGTTCAGGCTGATATCCCTTCTTCAATCTCTTCGCCCTGACACTGCCTGTCTACTGCGCCGGAATCTCAATCGGCTTGCCGACCATGACGGTCGGCGCGTCGAAGCGGCGCAGCGTCTCGTTCAATTTCGGAACTGACTGTGTGAAGAATTTGTTGGCCTCGACGAGCGTGGTGCGGAAGCGCGTTTGCAGCACGGCGTAATACTCGCGCTGCGCCGGGGTCGGCGCGGAGTTCGTCGCGTCGATGGTGAAGAACAGCCCTCCGATCTCATCAATCAACTGCGCGCGTCCAGGGTTGTAGCCGAGTCCTTCCTCCTGCGCGCGAGAGAGCGTGGCGAGCACCTTGTCAACCTGTTTCAAGTTGTCGGTGATGGCGGCCGTCAAATCCTTCGGCGGTTCGGTCAAGCGTTCCTTGACGGTGCGTTCGATGAACTGGAGTTGGCCTTTGATGCTGTCGAGCGCGCGCAGGGTAGTGTTCGTAGTGGACTGCATGTCGCGCAGCTTCAGACTCATGTCGTGCGTCATCTGCAAATCCGGCGCGGGCACGCTCACGGTCGGGTCGAGGCGCACTTCGACGCGCCGCTCGACCGACTTGTCGCCGACGAACAATTTGACCGTGTACGTGCCGGGCAACACCTGCGGGCCGCGCGCGCCCCCGCCGAACGGCGTCTCTTCGGTCGTCGGCGGTCGCCGCACCTGCGCGCCGCCGTAGCGCAAATTCCACGCATAGCGATTCATCCCGCGCTCTTTCGGCACGCGCGTCTCTTCGAGCACGAGTTGCCCGCGCGCGTCGCGCACTTCGATCCGCACCTTCGTCTTCTCGTCGGGCTTCGCCTTGAGGTGGTAAGTAATGAGCGCGCCGTAGGGCGGGTTCTGGCCGGTGAAGGGTTTGTCGCCGATGCCGTAGCGCGTGAAGCGCGTGGTGTAGCGAAGCGCCGGGCGTATGTCGAACATGTGCAGGTCGGCGTTGCGCACCGCATCATTCATCTGCTGGATGGGCGTGGCGTCGTCGAAAATCCAGATGCTGCGGCCGTGCGTGCCGAGAATGAGATCATTGTCGCGCGGGTGTACAAGGATGTCGTGGACGGCGACGTGCGGCAGGTTCTTGAGCAGCAGGGGTTGCCAGGTGTTGCCGCCCGTGTAGGAAGCGTAGAGGCCGAGTTCCGTCCCGGCGTAAACCAGGTTGGTGTTCTTCGGGTCTTCGCGCACGATCCAGACGTAGGCGTTCGCGGGCAGGTTGCCTGTGATGTTGCGGAAGGTGCGCCCGCCGTCGGTCGTCTTGTAGATGTAGGGGCGCAGGTCGTTGAGCATGTGGCGGTCGAAGGAGACATAGGCCGTCCCGGCATCCGCGCGCGAAGGCTCTACGTGCGAGACGGGCGAGTTGGCGGGCAGGCCGGAAACGTTCTTCGTCAAATTCGTCCAGTTCCGTCCGCCGTCGGTGGTGGCTTGCAGTTGGCCGTCGTCCGTGCCCGCCCAGACGTGCCCGGCGCGCAGAGGGGATTCGGCGATGCTGATGACGGTCGTGTGATACTCCGCGCCCGTGTTCTCCAGCGCGACGGGGCCGCCCGCGTCGCCCTGTTTCGTACGGTCGTTCGTCGTCAGGTCGGGGCTGATGGCCGTCCAACTTTTGCCGAAGTCGGTTGACTTGAAGAGGACGTTGCCGCCGAGATAGATCGTGTTCTTGTCGTGCGGCGACGGCGTGATGGGCGAGTTCCAGTTGAAGCGAAACTTCTGTTCGGCGGCGGGGCCGCCGATGTCGTCTGCGTAGGGCGTGATGGATTGCTGCTCGCGGTTGCGCATGTCTGTGCGGACGATGCCGCCGCCCTGCGATTCGGAGAGGTAGAGTTCGGGGTCGTCCGAGTGGTTCAGCGTGTAGAAGCCGTCGCCGAAACTGATCATGCGCCAATCGTCGTTAAGGATTCCGGCGGGTTCGCGCGTGCGGCTCGGCCCCGTCCAACTGCCATTATCTTGAAGCCCGCCCATCACGTAGTAAAACGGCTGCCGGTTGTCGGCGTGAATTTGATAGAACTGGCCGAGCGGCATGTTGTTGACGTATTCCCACGTCTCGCCGCGGTCATACGAGACGGCGACGCCGCCGTCCTGCCCCTGCCACATGCGGCGCGGATCGACCGGGTCGATCCAGAGCGCGTGATAGTCGATGTGCGTGCGCCCCGTGATCGAGCGAAACGTGCGCCCGCCGTCAATCGAGACGAAGAGGGTCGAAGCAATGGCATAGACGCGATCCGCGTTCGTCGGATCGACGCGCACGTCCGTGTAATAAAAACCGCGCGAGACGATGTTCGCTTGATTGGAGACGCGCCGCCAGTTTTCGCCCGCGTCGTCCGAACGATAGAGCGTGCCGTCCTTCGACTCCGTGATCGCGTAGACGACGTTCGGGCTGCTCGGCGCGACTTTGACGCCGATGCGCCCGATCAGTTTCGGCAGTCCGGTCGTGAGCTTGTTCCAGGTGCGCCCGCCGTCTATGGATTTGAAGACGCCGCCCTTTTCGCTTCCGCTCTTGTGCGTCCAGGGCGTGCGGCGGAACTGCCACATCGCGGCGTAGAGCACGTTCGGATTCACCGGGTCGATGTCGAGATCGGAGATGCCGTGTTCCGCGTCCAGATAGAGCGTCTTCGTCCACGTCCGGCCGCCGTCGGTCGTCATAAAGACGCCGCGCTCCTCGTTTGCGCCGAAGGCGTGGCCGAGCACGCCGACGTAAACCACGTCGGGGTTGCGCGGGTTGATGACGATGCGCGAGATGTGTCGACTGTCGCGCAGACCCATGTGTCGCCAGGTCTTCCCGCCGTCGGTAGATTTGTAAACGCCGTCGCCGAACGAGACGCTGTTGCGCACGTTCGATTCGCCCGTGCCGACCCACACCACGTCCGGGTTCTTCGGTTCGAGCGCGAGGTCGCCGACCGAGATCGTGCCCTGTCGTTCAAAGACGGGACGCCACGTCTGCCCGCCGTTCGTGGTCTTCCAGATGCCGCCCGAAGCCGTGCCGACGTAGACAATATCGGGATCGCCCGCGACGCCCTCCACGTCGGCCGTGCGCCCGCCCATGTTGGCCGGGCCGATGCTGCGCCATTCGAGCCGCTCGAAGGGGTCGCCCGCCCTGCCCGCATCCTTATCGTCTTTCGCCGCCGTGCCGGTGTTCTTCGCGGGCGAGCCGGCATCCTTCGCCGGGTCAAAACGTTCTTCGGGCGTTGCCGTCGGCGTCGGTGTGGGCGTCGGGGTCGGCGTCTGTTGTTGCGCCGCGATGTGTTGAGGCAGACTTGAACAGAGCAGGAAGAACAGGGCTAACGCCCACACTTGAGGCAAACGGCATTTCAGCATGAACTCGACTCCTACGGCGGCGTGACTTGAATAAAACAGAATGGAACGGAAAAGATAAACCAACTCTCGCTTGCGCGTCTATTGATAGATTCGAGAAAGCGCGGGGAAAAGTTTCCCGCGCCGGAGAGCTGCCGTCCGTGCCGGTTGACAATCATGGCGCGAAAACTACATAAGAATCCTGTCCGAATCTGACCGCCGAACCGCAACCACATCGCCCTACGAATGTTCAAAAGACTCCTGCTCCTGCTCGCGCTCCTCCTTATCTCGGCCGGCGTCGCCCTCTTCATCTTTTATCGCCTGCGCGACCGCCCGACGCCGACCGTCGCAGGCTGGCGCGCCGTCGTCTCGACGCTCGCGGGCGACGGCGCGCCCGGCACAAACGATGCGGCCGCCCCGGCAGAGGCGCGTTTTCACAACCCGTTTGGCGTCGCGGTTGATCGCAAGGGTAACGTCTACGTCGCGGACGCGGGCGACAGTAATCGCATACGCAAGATCGCCGCCGAGGGCGCAGTCATGACGACGCTCGCCGGTGGCGCGGAAGGTTTCGCAGACGGCGCGGGCGGCGCGGCCTCTTTCAACACGCCCTCCGCCCTCGCCATTGATGCGAACGGCAACCTCTACGTCGCAGACACTTCGAACAACCGCATACGCAAGGTGACGCCCGAAGGCGTCGTCTCGACGCTCGCGGGCGACGGCACGCCGGGCGCACGCGACGGCGCGGCGCAATCGGCGCAGTTCAACGCCCCGGTCGGCGTCGCCGTAGACGCACGCGGCGAGCGCGTCTATGTCGCGGACACTTACAACGACCGCATACGCTTGATCACAACGGCCGACGGTCAGGTGACGACAATTGCGGGAGGCAATGCGCCCGGCTACGCGGACGGCGCAGGCGTCGGCGCGCTCTTCGATACGCCGTGCGCCCTCGTCGCCAACGCAGACGGCGAGTTGTTCATAGCCGACACGGGCAACCGCCGCCTGCGCAAACTGTCGAAGGACGGACAGGTCTCTACGCTCGCTCTCGCGCCCGCCGACGGCTCGCAGTTCGACGGGGCGTTCGAGCCGGTGGGGCTGGCGCTCACGCACGACAATTTTCTCTACGTGGCGGAGCGCGAGCGCAACCGCATCTGGCAACTCGCGCCCGGCGCAAGAGGCCTGACGGCGCATCTCATCGCGGGCGACGGCGCGGGCGCAACCTCCGGCGACGAGCTAACAATCGCGCGCTTCAATCAACTGGCGGGCATCGCCGTTGATAAAAGCGGCGCGTTGTACGTTGCCGACAGCGCGAACTACCTCGTGCGTAAGTTGAGTGCGGCAGAAGGCACTGCGACGGGCGACAGAGAGACGAACAGCACGACCGCGCAAGGTGTTTCAACGCCGGACGCTTCAACGCAAAACGTTTCAACACAAGGCACTGCAACGCAAGCCACAGATTCGCTGCCGGTCAATTCCGCAAACAATTCCGCGCCGCCGTTTGAAGGGGGCGACGCGCTGCCGCGCCTGTCGGCCGAGGCGCTCGGCATCAAGTCTTTGCCGTGGCCGCTCGACCCGCAAGGAAGTTGGCACGAAGTGGCCGCGACGCTCGGCGAGGTGCGCGGCAGTTACGACACCGAGGACAGCCGCCATCACCTGCACAGCGGCATAGACATCTTCGGCACTTACGGCCAGACCGTGCGCGCCGTCTTCGATGAAAAGGTCGAGAGCGCGCTCTCCAACTGGGGGCACGGCGAACTCAACGAGGGCTTGCGCGTCGGCGTCATGACATACGTACACCTGCGCGTCGGGCGCAGCGAGCGTGATGAGTTGATTGACGAAGCGCGCTTTACGCCGCAGCGCGACGACGGAGGGAAACTCACGCGCGTCCGAATCAAACGCGGCACGCGCTTCCGCGTGGGCGACGCGCTCGGCACGATCAATCGCATGTATCACGTCCACATGAATTTCGGCGCGCCGAACGCCGAACTCAATCCGCTCACGCTTCCGCTCGTCGGCTTCAGCGACACCGTCGCGCCAAAGATCGAGCGCGACGGCGTTCAACTCTTCGACGCGCTCACAGGCTCGCGACTCATGGAGCGGCGCGACGGCCGCCTGCTCGTCGGCGGGCACGTCCGCATCGTGGTTGACGCCTACGATCAGGTTGACGGCAATCAATCGCGCCGCCGCCTCGGCCTCTATAAACTCGGCTACCAGTTGCTTCGCACGGACGGCACACCCGCGCCCGGCTTCGAGCGCCCGCGCATCACGCTCGAATTCGACCGCATGCCGCCCGACATGGAGGCCGTCAAAGTGGCCTACGCAGACGAGAGCGGCATCACCGTCTACGGCAGCAAGTCCACACGCTTCCTCTACGAAGCGACCAACTTCGTCCGCCACGGCCGCGCCGCGCGCTCGACTTGGGACACCTCCGAGTTGCCCGCAGGCGACTACACCCTCCGCATCATCGCCGCCGATTACCACGGCAACGAAGCCACGGCGGGGCGCGACGTGGAGATCAGAATTGAAGAGAAATGATGAATGTTGAGTGATGAATGGAAACCAAAGTCAACTGTCTTCAATTTAATGAGTTGTTAGCCGTCACCGCCGACAAGCACGTTCATTTCGCGTTTGCTTTCTCCAGCAGTTTCAATACACGATTGAGATTGTGAGCCTGACCGCGCCTGCCGTTACGAATAGCTGACTCACGAGCCTCAAGGACTTGGTCAAGCACAGTTTCGCCCCACTTATCATAGACATTCACATCAGCATTATTCTCAATCATCAATTGTGTCGCTACAACATTCCCTAGCCCTGCGGCCTCCATCAAAGGAGTCATTCCTGAAAAAGAGTCTCGAACGTTCGGATCAGCTCCGGCTTTGAGTAAAGCTTTTACGATTTCTATGTTATCGCTTGAGGCTGCTTGATGAAGGGCAGTAGTGCCATCATCTTTAGTTCTGATATTCGGCTCAGCTTTGTTATCTAACAGAAACTTTACAGCTTGGGCGTTCTCTACAAAGACTGCGCCCCTTAATGCTGTCCAGCCACGCTCGTCGGCAGCATTGATATTCACACCTTGACCAAGAAGTGATTTGATTGTTTCGATGTCTCCATCCAGAGCACCTTGTCGAAAGTCAGATTCTAGCTCTGCAAGTGGATTAGTCATGTTGAAGTTGCCTGAAGACGAAGAAGGGAGTGGCGGCGTATCTGAACGACAACTACAAAGTAAGACTGACAAAACAACGAATAAGAGAATGGATAGGGGTCGATTCATTTCAGTCTACTTTTATCATAGCAACTTGCAGTCGGCTAACTTAAATTATATCCCCTTAAAGCCGTATATTACGCCCTTTTAGCGCCTAATCTGCTGGGCTTCTTCAAATTCTCACTCTGCGCCCGTTCGTTCAACGTTTCTTTTCCAGCATCGGCTTGAGATGTTGGTAGACGGTTTCGGCGACGATGCGTGTGCCTTCGGGGTTGGGGTGGATGCCGTCGGCTTGGTTGAGGTTGTCGATTCCGGCGACGCGGTCGAGGAAGAAGGGGATGAGCGTGAGGTCGTATTCCTTGGCGAGCGCGGGGAATATTTCCATGCTGGCACGGCTGTATTCCGCGCCGGAATTGGTGGGGGCGAGCATGCCTGCGAGCAACACCTGCGCGCCGCGTGCGCGTGAGCGTTCGATGATTTGCGAGAGGTTCTTGCGCGTCTCGGCGGTGGGGAGGCCGCGCAGGATGTCGTTTGCGCCGAGTTCGAGGATGACGATGCGCACGTCGCCTTCGAGCGCCCAGTCGAGACGGCGCAAGCCCCCGGCGGACGTGTCGCCCGAAACTCCCGCGTTGACCACTTCGTAATCAAAACCATCACGTTTGAGTTGTTCTTGTAAGAGCGCCGGGTAACTTTCGTGAAGGGAGAGGCCGTAACCTGCCGTCAGGCTATCGCCGAGGGCGACGATCTTCGGCAGATTGTGCGCCGGGGTCGGCGTGGTCGCGGGCGTCGCTGCGGGCGTCGTGGGCGCGTACGTTTGACGGTTGCCGCAGGAGGCGCAGAGGATAAAGGCTGCGAGTAATGTTAAGCTGAATGAAATAAATTTACGCATGATTGAATTATACAGACTCAGAAAAGAAGTTCCCTCCGGCGCGGAGACTTTGACGATCCTTCACTCGCTCGATCTCGTGATCCCGGACGGGCAGTTCGTCTCCATCGTCGGCCCTTCGGGGAGCGGCAAATCGACGCTGCTCGGACTCATCGCCGGACTCGACGCGCCGACCGCCGGGCAAATCACGATTGACGGCGCGGCCATCACCTCGATGGACGAAGACGCGCTCGCCGAATTGCGCGGCCGCAAGATCGGCATCGTCTTTCAATCCTTCCACCTCATCTCTTCGCTCACGGCCTACGAAAACGTGCTCGTGCCGATGGAGATCGCCGGTCTCGCCGACGCGCGCGAGCGTGCGCGCCGTTTGCTCGAAGACGTTGACCTGACGGCGCGCGCGCATCATTACCCGTCGCAGTTGTCTGGCGGCGAGCAGCAGCGCGTCTCAATTGCGCGTGCCTTCTCGAACAACCCTTCGATCCTGCTGGCCGACGAGCCGACCGGCAACCTCGATTCCAGAAACGGCCGCCACGTCTTCGACCTCATGTTGAAACTCAACCGCCAGCGCGGCACGACGCTCCTCCTCATCACGCACGACCGCGAGCTCGCAGCGCTCGCCGACCGGCGCATCGCGCTGCGCGACGGGCGAGTCGTCAGCGACAGCGACGCGCGCGAGACGACTGACGCGGCCGACGGCGGCGACGACGAGGCGACGGACAGCGGCGGCGGCACGGCGGGCGACGAGGTGCTGGAGACGGCAGCGCAGCAGCAGCAGCAGCAGGGGCGGCGATGAAATTCATCTGGCGAATGGCGCGGCGCGAGATACGCTCTTCGTGGAAGCGCCTGCTTTTTTTCTTCCTGTGCATCGGCATCGGCGTCGGCGCAATCGTCGCGCTGCGTTCGACCATCCAGAACGTCAACGCGGCGATGGTCTCCGAGGCGCGCAACATCCTGACGGCCGACGTGCAGATTGATTCCTCGCGCGAGATGAACGAAGCGACGCTCGCCACGGTCAGACGCATTGCGGCCGCGCGCGGCGTCGCGGCAGAGACGCAGACCATCGAGGCCGCGACGATGCTCAGACCCGCGGACGCCGCACGCGAGGGCGCGTTGATGGTCGAGTTGAAGGGGATCGATGCGCCCTACCCGCTCTACGGCGAGTTCACACTGGCGAACGGCGAACAATTCACGCATGCGCTTCTGGACAATAACGGCGTGGTCGTCGCCGCGTCGCTTTTGGAGCGTCTGAGTTTGAAGGTCGGCGATGAAGTTAAGATCGGCAACGCGACGTTTCAGATACGCGGCGTGACGGCGCAGGAGCCAGGCGCGACGGGCGGCTTTCGCCTCGGCCCGCGTGTCTTCATCGTGCGCGGGGCAATCGCCGCGACGGGTTTGACCGGCTTCGGCAGCCGCGCGCGCAACAAGGTGCTTTTGAAAGTTCCGCCCGCGGAGTTGAACGCCATCGTCGCGGACTTGCGCACGGGGCTGAAAGACAACCTCGTCAGCGTGCGCTCGTACAGGGATTCGCAGGAAGGATTGAACGAACAATACACGCGCTCGGAGAACTACCTCTCGCTGACCGGTCTGGTGATCCTCGTGCTCGGCGGCATCGGCGTCTCGAACGTGACGCGCGTCTTCATCGAACAGAAGAAGCGCACCATCGCCGTGCTCAAATGCGTGGGCGCGTCGAGCCGTATGATCGCGGGTGTGTATCTCGCGCAGGTGCTCGCGCTGGGCTTCGCGGGCAGTCTCTTCGGCGTCGTGCTGGCGAAGGCGGCGTTGCTCGTCGTCGCGCGGCGTTTCAGTGAGACGCTTCCCCCCGGCATGAGTTACGAGTTGACGCCGGGCGCGATTGCGCAGGGGCTTGCGCTCGGCCTGCTCATCTCGCTGCTGTTCTCCGCGCTGCCCCTCTTGCGCGTGCGCCACATCAAACCGAACATGCTGCTGCGCGAAGACGCGGCGGGAGGCGCGGGCGCGACGGCAGCCGGCACGAATGAAAGCTGGCTGAGGCGTTTGCGCGGGGCGGTGTGGCCGGGGCGGATCGGTGTTCTGCGTGCGCTCGTTGCGCTCGGCGTGGCGGGCGGACTCGTGGCGCTGGCGGCGTGGCAGGCCGGGTCAATGCGCGTGGGCGCGTTCTTCATGGCGGGCTTGGGACTGACGGCTGGCGCGCTGCAACTGACGGCGATGCTCGTCATCTTTCTCGTACGGCGCGCGCGCCACGTGCGCTCGTTCGCGCTCCGGCACGCCGTCAACAGCATGTACCGCCCCGGCAACCAGACGCGCGTCGTGGTGCTGGCCGTCGGCCTCGGCGCGTTCCTCGTCATCGCGACTCAATCGCTGCAACAGAATCTCGTGCGCGAGTTCGACCCGGCGGCGCGCGCGCAGTTGCCGAACATGTTTTTGATCGACGTGCAGAAGGATCAGAAGGAGGGCGTCGAAGAGTTGATCACGCGGACGACGGGCGAGCGCCCCACGCTCGTCCCGACGGTGCGTACGCGCATCGCCGCGATCAACGGGCAGAGCATCGACATCGACGACAAAGAGCGGCGCGCGCAGCGCGGCATGCTGGGGCGCGAATACGTCGTCACCTACAGGCCGCAACTCGAAGCGAACGAGACAATCGTCGCGGGCGCGTTCTGGGACGCCGCGCCGTCCGGCGAGCCTGAGGTGTCCATCGAAGAGGGCATGCGCGGACTCGCGGGACTCGATCTGGGTGGGACGATCACGTTCGACATCACGGGTCGCCGCCTGACGGCGCGCGTCACGAGCATACGCCGCGTCGACTGGCGCAACTCGCGCACGGGCTTCCTCGTCCTCTTCCGTCCGGGAGCGCTGGAGAACGCGCCGCAGATGTTGATCGCGCCCATCAACGGCCCCGCGACCGACGCCGAGCGCGGCCGTTTCCAACGCGCGCTCTTAGACCGCTACCCGAACATCTCCGTGATTGACGTGGCGGACATCATGCGCGCCGTGACACGGATTTTGAACAACGTGACGCTGGCCGTGTCGTTCATCGGCGGGTTCGTCATGTTGAGCGGCGTGCTCATACTCGTCGGCTCGATTGCGATGACGAAGTGGCAGCGCATCTACGAGGCGGCGGTGTTGAAGACGCTCGGCGCGAAGCGCAAGGTGCTGCTCTCGATCATGCTCGCAGAGTACGGCCTGCTCGGCCTGACGGCCGGACTCGTCGGCACGCTGGCGGCCGTCGCGCTCTCTTATTCGCTCTCGCGTTTCGTGTTTGAAATCCCGTGGAGTTTTACGCCGTGGCTCTATCTGGCGGGACTCGGCGCAACCGTGCTTCTGGTCGCGGCGGTGGGCGCGCTCTCCAGTTTCGACGCGCTCACGCGCAAGCCGCTCGCGGTGTTGCGCGCCCCTTAGAGAGTTTTTCAATCTTCTCAAGAGGCTTGCGGCGAGAGGGCGAAGACGAGTTGCCCCGTCGTCGCGCGCCGCAGTTCGTCCCACGCCTCTATGTCGAGGTCAATGCGCGCGAGCGTGGCCGGGCGCATCGGCGCGTTCTCGCCCGTCAGGCGTCCGAGCAAACCCTGTAGGCCGGGATTGTGGCCGACGAGGAGAACCACGTCCGCCTCCTCTGCCGCCGCCGCGACGACTTCGATCAGTTGCTCAGTGCTCGCTTCGTAGATGCGTTCATCGAAAACTAGCGGGATGGTCAATGTCGCCGCTTCGATGAGGTGTTCGGCGGTCTCGCGCGCGCGCAGGGCGGGTGAGCACGTGATTGCATCGGGCGAGAGTTTCTTGCGCAGGAGAAGTTGGCCGACGAGCAGCGCATCGGCGCGGCCTTCATCGGCGAGCGCGCGGTCGAAGTCGCGCCCGGTCGGGCTGGAGCGGTTCGGGCGCGCGTGGCGAAGCAAAAGTAGTGTTTTCATAGTCGTGTGAGAGTGTGAAAACGATCCCGGCAAAATCTGGTCGGGAAGTTGTAGCACGAAGTGTGTGGGAACTTATACCGGCGTCGCCTCATCGCACGCGCGTCTCTGAGTCCTCCGCATCTGTCCGCCCTCTGCGTTAAAATCAATTCGTTATTCATCCGGCTCAAAATTAATGTGAGAAGAACATGACCGCACGCACCATCGTCATCGGTGACATACACGGCTGCTACGACGAACTTCTGGCGTTGCTCGAAGCGGTTCGGGCGGGCGCGGAGGATCGCATCATTGCCGTCGGCGATCTCATCGTGAAAGGCGAACGCAACCGCGAGGTGCTTGACTTCTTCATGACGGACGCGCGCTGCTCCTCCGTGCTCGGCAACCACGACCGCGCCATCCTGCGCTACTGGCGCGGCAAGAAGAAAAAACTGAGCGAGCAACAGGAAGCTTGCCGCCGCGAACTCGAACCGGGGCGCGAGCGCTACGAACCTTATCTCGCCTCACTGCCTTTGACGCTCGACCTCGGCGCGCACCTCATCGTGCATGCGGGCTTACGCCCCGGCATCGCGCTCGAAGATCAGTCAGCCAAAGATTTGACCGAACTGCGCTCCCTGGAAGGGAAGGCCAAAACCCCGAAGGGGACGCCCTGGTACGAAGTTTACGACGGCGCGCAAACCGTCCTGTTCGGCCATTGGCCTCATCCGGTGGTGCGGCGCGGCGCGCGCGCCATCGGACTCGACACCGGCTGCGTCTACGGCTACGAACTCACGGCCTATATCATCGAGACAGGCGAGTTCGTGCAGGTCAAAGCCGCGCGCGCCTACGACATTCCGGGCAAGCGCCTGCGCAAGGGAAAGAAGCGACTGGCAGAAGAAGGGATGAGGGATGAAGGAGAAGACAGAAAACAGGAGTCAGAAGTCAGAAGGAAAGCTCAGAACTCCTGACTTCTGACTCCTGACTCCTGACTCCTGTTTTCTGTTTTCTGTCTCCTACTTTTGTTCATCCCTCATCCCTCATCCCTTTTCTTTACATCCTTAACAATCTTTTATCTTCGTCTTAACCACCGGCCGCCGCGTTTCGCGCATACTCTCCGGGAGTTAGAACGTTTAATGCCCCGGAGAAAGAACCATGAAACACTTCAACGCACTCTTCAAACACCTCCTGCTTGCCTGCGCCGTCTGCGCCCTCGCCGCCTCCGTCTGCGGGGCGCAAACGCCGGCCAATAACAGCGGGCAAACGGGCACGTCCGAAAAGACGGCCGCGCCCGCCGCCGCAGAAAAGCCGGCAGATAAAACCTCCCCGGTCGAAGAGGAATTGTCCAAAACGCCGACGGGTAAAACCGTCGCCAAATTCTTCGCCGCCTTCAACAGCGGCGACCTCAAAACCATGCGCGCCTTCCACGAAAGCACCGGCGGCGACCCGGAGAACGCCGACAAAGATTTCGACTTCTACGAGCGAACCGGCGGCCTCAAACCGCACAGCCTGACGAGTTCGGCCACAGACAAGATCGCCGTGCTCGTGCAGGCGAAGAAGGACGAGCGCTGGATCACCTTCCATTTCACTGTGGACACGAAAGAGCCGCACGGCATCACCAGCATCAGCGTCCGCCCCGCCACCGCACCCCCCGCGAAATAGACGACGAAGTCAAAACGCGGAACGCGGAACGGAAGACAGTTGCTTTCCGTTCCGCGTTCCGCGTTCTGCGTGACCCTGTTAAGACTACCAGTGATCCTGATAGGCGTGGCCGCAGCCTTGATTACCGCAAGTGCCGGCGCTGCCTTCAAAACCCTGACAATTACAGCCCGATTTCGAGCACGCTCCGTATCCGTTACAGACCGCGTGCTGGTGTGGCGCGGCGGGGGCGATTGGTTCCGTCTCCCGTCGCTCGGTTTCCAAGATCGGCATATCAAGTCTCCTTATCAGGTGGTCGCACGTTGGCGCCTTCGGCCGGTCGGGGATTGCTGTCGATGGACGCCGCCGGAGGTTGCGCCCGCGTGGCATGAGTTATTGAGGGTAAGACCGGCACGCGCAAGAGAAAGTCGTCCCGGTCTCGTGAGCAGCGAGAAGATATGCAACGAGCGCGTGGTTGTCAATAAAATGTCGTCGCTTTAATGTAAATTACCGGGGCGCGTCTGGCGCGGCGCGCTCAGCAGAGAAGGTTGACACGGCTCATAAACGAGACTAACGTATTCATCCTGACAAAACTTCACGCCGGCGGCCTTACCACCGTTCGGCCTCCTGTCAACTTCCTAGCCTCGAAAGGAGTCTGTAATGAAAAAGATACTTGCCCGACTCACGATTCTACTGACGCTTCTGGCCGGCACTGCTTTAGTCGCACAGCAACAACTGCTGCCGCCGTCCAGTAGTTGTTGCGCCAACATCTGCGGGTCGGACAAAGCTTGCTACCGGGCTTGCACGCACGATCCGGGCGGCCCCTGTTCAAGAAGGCCGCGATAACGAGCCGCCCCGCGGCTCACGGGCTGACACTTTCAGCCTCACAACAACCAATCGCAAAAGAGGCGAGCGGCCACAACAGGCGGCTCGCCTCTGCTCTTTTCGATTACTTGCTTGCAGCTATGTCGCTCGCTTCGACTTGCCGCGCGATGAAGACTTGCGCCTCACGCCCTCATGCTTCGTCGGGCTGGGCAACTGCTCCGGCAAGTCCAACTCGTCATCAATCAGAACATCGGCCATCACGTTCGCGGCGCGTGCGTATTTCAAGAGAGTCATCAACGATGGCTCTCGTAATCCTATTTCATACTCTGATATGCGCGCGTATTTCATCTCTTCATCAAGCCCCAAATGTCTGAGCATCGCTTGCTGAGAAAGACCGAGCGCAAGCCGAATCTGTCGTAGCTTTTCGGCAAGCCGATCCGGTTTCGGTCGTGCGTTTCCCATCAGGAGTTACCTCCCGATGAGCAATGTCTCGGTGTTTGAGATTTGCCTATACCCTCTACAGAGGGTATAATGTGACTGTGTTTTCCGTTCGCCGAGAGTGTGAACCGTCCATACTCAACGGCGATGCTCATCACTCTGTTTGAGGTTGAGGTGAGCTACGCATGCAACCGTTGCCCTGAATCGAAAGAACGCGGGGCGTAAGATACCAGACCGCGAGGCCGCCCGTCACCCCGCCTCACGGCCTCTGCGGAAAAACTCTCACAACATGTGTTCAGACAAATTCGTCACCGCCCGACTCCACACCGACGGCAGATACTTCACCTGCCCCTACTGCACCCGCGTCCGTGAACATCCGCCCATCTTCTTCTGGTACTACCTCATCGGCTACGGCTACTGCAACTTCTGCGGCCGCTGGACGCCCCTCGAAAACGGCGACGGCAACGGCATCGTCCACATAGACGAACGCGGCAACCGCCGCACCATCCTGCGCGGCAGCAAAGAACTTGCGGAGAAAGATAAGTAACAGCTGCCTTTCTCCGTGCCTCTTGTGGTGTCCGCGTTGACGAGTGTTTTAAAACGTCATGCCGGAATGGCGTGTGTCGGTGCGCGCCGGGCGGCGAACTTACGGCGGCGCGTGTGCGGCGCGTCCGACGCCGGGTTACTCGATGGAAGCGGGGCGCGTCCCCTTATTTAGTGCAGCGCGATTTAGTGCAGCGCGGGTTTCTTGATGATGCCGCCTTCGGCATCGGCCAGCGGGTGGGTCAGGATGAACGCCGCCGCGTCTATGTCTTTGGCGACGGTCTTGACTCTCCCGATCTCAAGCCGCGTCACGACGCAGTACAAAATATCCTGTTCCGTGTCGCTCAAGCCGCCGCGACCTTTATAGACGGTGACGCCGCGATTGAGTTGGACGATGATGGCGTCCCTGATCTCGGCGCTCCGCTCGGAGATGATGATGACGGCCGTGTATTCCTCTATGCCGTGCAGCAGGAAGTCTATCGTCTTCGACGCGGCGACGTAAGTGAGAATCGAATAGAGCGCCGATTCGATGCCGAGGAAGAAGGCGGCCGCCGCGAAGATGAAGACGTTGAGGATAAGTATGACATCGCCGACGCGCAGCAGGTGGCTGCTCTTGCTGACGAGCAAGGCCGCGATCTCCGTGCCGTCCAGAACCGCGCCGCCGCGGATGGCGAGGCCGATCCCCGCCCCGATGAAGATGCCCCCGAAGACCGCCGTCAGCAATTTGTCGGGCGTCACATCCGGGTAGGGGACGACCACCAGACAGATCGACAACCCCGCAATTGCCAGTGCGCTCTTGAGCGCGAACGTGCGGCCGATCTGCCGGTAGCCGAGCGCGATGAAGGGAATGTTGATGACGAAGATCAGGATCGCGAGCGGCCAGCCGAGCACTTCGGAGAGGAGCATGGAGACGCCCGTCACGCCGCCGTCAATGAAACGGCTCGACAGCAAAAATCCCTTCAGCCCCATCCCCGCCGAAAGAATCCCCAGAAGGATCAGCGCCGTGTTGCCGGCTTCCCGGCCGAATCGTTTCAACACGCGAAGAACCTCCGCCGCCGCCACAGAGGTTTTCGTCGCCGCGCCGCTTGAGTTGACGCATAGCTGTGAGCCGTCGCGGGCGGGTCGAGCGTCATGGCTGCGTCTGCCGCGCGCGGAGTTTTTTGGCGTCCTCGATCAGCCCGTTCATATATTCCCCGCTGGTGGGAAACATCTGCCGGTGCAGCGCGAACTCTTTTTCCGCCTCCGCGTCATTACCTTGCAACAGCAGCAACAGACCTTTGTCCAGATGGACGGCCGGGCCGCCGATGTGCGAATTGACCACAACCTTCAGGTCTTCGATGGCCCCCGGCAAATCGCCGCGCCTGATGCGGATTTCGCTGCGCGCTTTGCGGATGGAAAAATCGCCCTGGTTGATCTTCAACCCTTTCTCGTAGGTTGCCAGCGCGCGGTCGGGATCGTTTTTCTTCGCGTACAGTCTGCCGAGCGCGGCGTATGAACTCGCCAGATGCATGAGTTGTTCGTGTCTCGCCTTCTGCCGCTCCAACTCTTCGGGCGTGTTCCCCTTGAAGGTCGTCATGAACTCGCCGGTTTGCAGATAAACTTGCGAGCCGTCCGCTTCCTTGCCCTCGCGTTTGACCGACGCGCCCCCGCCCGTCGCCTTGCCTTGAGACTGCACGCTCGGCAACTTGCCCTCGCGCTTTCCCTCGTAGCGGTCGAGAAAGTCCTGTAGCTGAGCTATCGCCGCGTCCACTTCGCCCTTGCGTTCGAGCGTGAAGGCCAGCCCGTTGTGCGCCGCGGCGAGATTCGGGTTGAGGGCGAGCGCGAAGCGATAGTCTGCGATAGCGCCCTCGGTATCTCCCATGTCCCGCTTGATCCCGGCGCGACCCACATAGACCTTTTCGGTCTTCAACCCGTGGGCGATGGCCGCGTCGTAATCCTGAAGCGCGCCGGCCGAGTCGCGTCTGAACATACGAAACATGGCGCGCCGTTCGTACAGGCTGACGTTGTCCGGGGTGACTTTGAGCGCCTCCGTGTA
>DASVPS010000126.1:0-14704 GCA_036389555.1 Pyrinomonadaceae bacterium | reverse complement strand
CGCGCGCGTGGCCGGGCCGATCCCGCTCCCCACTTCCAAGAACAAGTGGACGGTCTTGCGTTCGCCGCACGTGGATAAGAAGTCGCGCGAGCAGTTCGAGATCAGGACGCACAAGCGTCTGATGGACATTCTCGACCCGACCCCGCAGACCGTGGATGCGCTGATGAAACTCGACTTGCCCGCGGGCGTGGATGTCGAGATCAAAGCGTTCGGCAGAGACAGATAAAGAAACGATGGATGATGAATACGGAATGATGAATTAAAGCAGCGGGTTTCTTCTTAATTCATCGTTCATCATTCTGCATACATCATTAGAGGTTGTTGAGATGATTAACGGAATCATCGGTAAGAAAGTTGGGATGACGCAGTTGTTCGCCGAGGATGGCACGGTCACTCCGGTGACGGTCATCAAGGCGGGGCCTTGCGTCGTGGTGCAAACCAAGTCGGCGGCGGGCAAGGACGGTTACGATGCCGTGCAGATCGGCCTCGTCGAAGAGCGCCCGGTGAAGTTGAAGAACGTCAACAAGCCGATGCGCGGCCACTTCGAGAAGACGGGCGCGGGCACACCGCCGACGCGCGTCTTGAAAGAGTTCCGGCTCGACGGCGACGCTGGCGTGAGCGTGGGCGACCAGGTTCTCGTCGGCGAGCAGTTCACCGACGGCGACACGATTGAAGTGATCGGCAAGAGCAAGGGGCGCGGTTTCGCGGGCACGGTGAAGCGTCACAACTTCAGTCGCGGCCCAGAGTCGCACGGCTCGATGAACGTCCGCGCGCCCGGTTCAATCGGCCAGTCGGCCTATCCTTCGCGCGTCATCAAGGGCACGCGCTCTTCGGGTCACATGGGCGATGTGCGCATCACCGTGAAGGGCTTGACGGTCGCGCGCGTTGACGCCGAAAACAATTTGCTGATGATTCGCGGCGCGGTGCCCGGTGCTAACGGCACGGTCGTGATCGTCAAAAAGTCTGTCAGACAGAAAAAGAAATAGTGACAGGTAAACGGTGACAGGTGACAGGTCAGAACTTGTTACAACTTGTCACCTGTCACTTGTCACTTGTCACTGGAGTTGAATGTTATGCCTACCGTGAAGGTGCGCAATTTAAAGAACGAAGAGGTCGCCGACCTCGAACTGTCCGATGCCGTGTTCGGCGCGGAGTTCAACGAGGGGCTGGTGCATGCTGCCGTCAAGGGTTATCTGGCGAAGGCACGCGCGGGCACAGTCGGCACGAAGACGCGCGGCGACGTGTCGGGTTCGGGCAAGAAGCTCTGGAAGCAGAAGGGAACGGGGCGTGCGCGTATCGCCAGCATCCGTTCGCCCCTGTGGAAAGGCGGCGGCAACGTCCACGGGCCGCAGGCGAAAGACTGGTCGCACAACCTGCCGAAGAAGATGCGGCGCGGCGCTTTGCGCTCGGCCTTGTCGGAGCGTTTGCGCGAGGGCAACGTCATCGTGCTCGACGAGTTTGTGCTCGGACAGGCGAAGACCAAAGACTTCGTCGGCGCGCTCGGCACGCTCGGTCTCGAAGGCAAGACGCTCATCGTCGACTCGCACGACAACGACAATCTGCTGCTCGCCTCGCGCAACGTCAAACGCGCGAAGATCACTACGAGCCGCAGCCTGAACATCTACGATCTGCTCTATCACGAAAAGCTCGTGCTCTCGCGCACGGCGGCGGAAGAGTTGAACGACATGCTCGACCCGAAGCGGCGGACGGGCGCGCATGACGACGATCAGAACACGGTCGCCACAGCGGCGGAAGCGAATACGACAGAGGAGGCGGCGTAAAAGATGCGAACAGTGTGGGACATCATCAAGTCGCCCGTGATCACGGAGAAGGCGCTCGTCGCGAAGGAAGAGACGCAGGACGGCAAACAACTCCTGACCTTCCGCGTGGACAAGAACGCCACGAAGCCTGAGATCAAGTCGGCCATCGAGCGAATTTTCGACGTGAAAGTTGCCTCCGTGCGCACGATGAATTACATGGGCAAGAAGGCGCGGCGCGGCCGCTTCGAGGGGCGCAAGCCTTCCTGGAAGAAAGCCTACGTCACGCTCAAAGAAGGCGAAAAGCCGCTCGATTACGGCGAAGCAATCTAAAAGCAGAGGCTAGAGGTTAGAGGCTAGAGGTCAGTGAAGAATAAAAACTGATTTCTACTGACCTCTGACCTCTGACCTCTGACCTCCGAGGTTCTATGGGTATCAAGAAACTTACACCGACATCGCCGGCGCGTCGCTACCAGACTTATTTGACGCGCGATGAGTTGACGAAGGGCGCGGAGCCTGAGAAGTCTCTGCTGGAAAAGAAGACGCGCATTTCGGGGCGCAACAACGACGGGCACATCACAGTGCGTCGTCGCGGCGGCGGCGCGAAGCGTTTCTATCGCATCATCGATTTCAAGCGCGACAAGACGGGCGTGCCCGGGCGCGTCACGCAGCTTGAGTATGACCCGAACCGCTCGGCGCACATCGCGCTCATCACCTACCTCGACGGCGAGAAGCGTTACATTCTCGCGCCCGCCGGTCTCGAAGTGGGGAAGACGATCATGAGCGGCCCGGAAGCGGACATTCTGGCGGGCAACGCCCTGCCGCTCAAAAATATCCCGCTCGGCACGCAGATTCACAACATCGAACTGCGCCCCGGCAAAGGCGGACAGATGGCGCGCTCGGCCGGAGCGTTCGCCCAACTCGTCGCCAAAGAAGGCGACTACGCGCAACTGCGCATGCCTTCGGGCGAGGTGCGGCGCGTGCCCGTCGTGTGCATGGCGACGGTGGGACAGGTCGGCAACGTCGAACACGAAAACGTCTCGTTCGGCAAGGCCGGGCGTTCGCGCTGGAAGGGCATCCGCCCGCACGTGCGCGGCGTGGCGATGAACCCGGTGGATCACCCGCACGGCGGCGGCGAGGGCAAGACCTCCGGCGGACGCCATCCCGTCACCCCGTGGGGACAACCGACGCGCGGCTACAAGACGCGTTCCAACAAGCGCACGCAGAAGATGATCGTGCGCGATAGAAGAGTTAAATAAGGGATGAAGGATGAGGGATGAGGGATGAATTAAGCGGGATGATCGGGCGAAAGCTTTTCTTCATCCCTCATCCCTCTGCCCTCATCCCTTAAAAGTGGAGCGAAGCGAAACGTTATGGCACGTTCAGTTAAAAAAGGCCCGTTCATCGACGGCCATTTGTTGAAGACAGTGGAGCGGATTCGCGAGAGCGGCGCGCGGCCGCCCGCGATCAAAACCTGGTCGCGTCGTTCGACGATCACGCCGGACTTCGTCGGTCTGACCTTCGCCGTGCATAACGGCAAACGTCACCTGCCCGTGTACGTCACGGAGAACATGGTCGGACACAAACTCGGCGAGTTCGCGCCGACGCGCACCTTCAAAGGCCATTCGGGAACGAAGGCCGAGAAGGGCGGAAAAGTAGCTAGGTAGTAAATAGTGAATCGTAAATCGTAAATAGATAAGAGCGATTCGGTTCGGTCACTATTTACGATTCACGATTTACGATTCACGAGGTTCAAGAGATGGAAGCGAGAGCGAGTGCAAAGTATCTGCGCGGGTCGGCGCAAAAGGCCAGGCTCGTGGTTGACATGATTCGCGGCAAGAACGTCAACGAGGCGTTGGCCGTGTTGCAGTACACGAACAAGCGCGCGGCGGACGGCATTGAGAAGTGCGTGCGTTCGGCCGTGGCAAACGCCACCGAGGCGGCGGAGAAGGCGAACATCGCCATCGACCCGGACGATCTGTGGGTCAAGGCGTGTTTCATAGACATGGGGCCGACGAAGAATCGCCGCCGCATGCGCCCCGCGCCGCAAGGCCGCGCTTACAAGGAGCGGCGTCACTTCCATCACGTGACCGTCCTTTTGTCGAGCGAGGAGCAGGCGGCTCTGGCTAAGGGCAAGGGTGCCACGTCGAAGGCGGGCAAGCCGCGGACGACGAAGCCGGGCAAGTCTGCCGCGGCAGCAAAGCCCGCGACGACGAAACGCGCCGCGACGAAGCAGCCTGCCAAGACGGCTGCGAGCGAGACGCCGGCTGCTGACACAGCGCCCGCCTCTGAAACGGCAACCGAAGAATAGTTAAGAGTGAACGGAGAATAAAGTGGGTCAGAAAGTTCATCCATACGGCTTCCGCCTCGGCTATAACAAAGACTGGCACTCGCACTGGTTCGCCAAGAAACAGTACGGCGAGTTCCTCCTGGAAGACCTCAAGCTGAAGCGCACGCTCAAGGCGCGCTTCGCGGGCGCGGGCGTCTCGCACGTAGACGTGGAGCGCGCCGCCAACCGCTTGAAGATCATCATCTACACCTCGCGCCCCGGCATCATCATCGGGCGCAAAGGCGCGGAGATCGACAAGCTCAAGGCCGACATCGCCTCGCGCACGGGTCGCGAAGTGCTCGTCTCAATCCAGGAGATTCACAAGCCGGAACTCAACGCGCAGTTGCAGGCCGAGAAGATCGCCGTGCAGCTTGAGAAGCGCATCGCCTTCCGCCGCGCCATGCGCAAGACCGTGGAAGAGACGCTCCGGTTCGGCGGGCAGGGCATCAAGGTCAAGGTCGGCGGCCGTCTGAACGGCGCGGAGATCGCCCGCAGCGAGTGGTACTTGCAGGGTCGTCTGCCGCTGCACACGTTGCGCGCGGACATCGACTACGGCTTCGCCGAAGCGCACACGACGTTCGGCGTCATCGGCGTCAAGGTCTGGATTTATCGCGGCGAAATTCTCGACCCGAAAGCGGCGATGGCGCGCGGCACTGCGACCGACCCGATCAACGAACCGCGCGGCGAACGCGGCGAGCGCGAGCGTCGCCCGCGCACGCGGCGCGAACGTGAAGGCGGAGATAATCGCGGCGACAACAGGGGCGACCGTGGTCGCCCGCGCGGCGACAGGTAATAAAGCAGAGGCTAGAGGTCAGAGGTTAGAGGTTAGTAGAAGACAGTTTTCACTAATCTCTGATCTCTCACCTCTGACCTCTGTGTTGAGCGGAGTGAAACACTATGTTGATGCCGAAAAAAGTTAAGCACCGGAAGCAGATGCGCGGGCGCATGACGGGGACGGCCTCGCGCGGCGCGGAGATCAGCTTCGGCGAGTACGGTTTGAAATGTCTGGAGCCGGCGTGGATCACGGACAGGCAGATCGAGTCGGCTCGTATCGCCATGACGCGCCACATCAAGCGCGGCGGCAAAATCTGGATACGCATGTTCCCCGATAAGCCCGTCACGAAGAAGCCCGCGGAAACGCGCATGGGCAAGGGCAAGGGCGCGCCGGAATACTGGGTGGCCGTGGTGAAACCCGGTCGCATACTTTACGAGATCGAGGGCGTGGACGAGCCGACGGCGCGCGAAGCGATGCGGCTGGCGGCGCAGAAACTCCCGATCAAGACGAAGTTTGTCACGCGCGCCGAGCAGGAAGGGGGCGCAGTTTAGTCATGAAGAAACGCGAAGAGTTGGAAAAATTGCGCGGCATGTCGGACGAGGATTTGCGTGAAGAGGCCGCGCGCATCAAAGAGTCCCTGTTCCGTTTGAACTTCAAACTCGCGCTTGGCGAGACGGACGCGGTGAAGCGTCTGCGGCAGGAGAAGCGGACGCTGGCGCGTTTGCAGACGCTCCTCAGCGAGCGGCAGAACGAGCAGGCCGCTTGAAGGTAAATAGATTAGTAAATCGTGAATCGTGAATCGTGAATAGATAAAACCGATTTCTCTATTGACGATTCACGATTCACGATTCACGAGGATTTGTGATGGCAGAAGAAAATCAGGAACAGACGACCGGCGGGGATGCGCCGAAGGAAGAGCGTGCGAGCGCGACAGACGACGTGCGCGCGGCCGACGCAACCGATGCGGGCGAGACGCTCGCACACGAGGTTGCGCCGAACGTTGACTCGCAGGCCGGAAACGCCTCGGGCACGGAAGCGGGCAAGCGCGGACGGCGCGCAGAGAAGGTCGGCATCGTCGCCTCGGACAAGATGGAGAAGACCATCGTGGTGCGCGTCGACCGTCTGATCAAGCACCCGAAATATCGCCGCTACGTGCGCCGCACGTCGAAGTTCATGGCGCACGACGAGACGGGCGCAACCATCGGCGACAAGGTGCGCATCGTCGAAACCAGACCGCTGTCGGCCAGAAAACGCTGGCGCGTCGTCGAGATCGTGCAGAAAGCTGAAAAGTAGTAAATGGTCAATCGTAAATCGTGAATAGATAAAAACTATCTTTCACTATTTACGATTCACGATTCACGATTTACGAGGGATTTGTTATGGCAATTCAAATGCAGACATCGCTGGACGTGGCGGACAATTCCGGCGCGCGGCGGGTCGAGATGATTATGAGCATCGGCGGTTCGACGGGGCGTCATGCCGTCCTCGGCGACAAGATCAAAGTGACCGTCAAAGAGGCCGCGCCCGACGGCGCGGTCAAGAAGGGCACGGTGCATAACGCCGTCATCGTGCGCACGCGCAAAGAGGTGCGCCGCAAGGACGGCACCTACATTCGCTTCGACCAGAACGCGGCGGTGCTCATCAAAGACGACAACACGCCCATCGGCACGCGCGTCTTCGGCCCCGTCGCACGCGAACTGCGCGACCTCAATTTTATGAAGATCGTTTCGCTCGCGCCGGAGGTGATTTAAGATCATGGCAGGAACCAGGAAGCGCACCAAAATTAAGAAGGGCGACATCGTGCAGGTGATCGCGGGTCGGGGCTGGGCAACGTTCAAAGGCGGCGAGCGCGCGCCCGTGCGCGGCCGTGTGCTCGAAGTCTCGCCGGCCAACGGCAAGGTCAAAGTCGAGGGCGCAGGGATCGTCAAGAAGCACCAGAAGGCCAATCCGCAGAGCAATCGCGGCGGCGGCATCATCGACAAGGAAGCGTGGATTGATATTTCCAACGTCCAGTTGATCGACCCGGAATCGGGCAAGCCGACGCGCGTGCGCGCGGGCGAGAGCAGCGACGGCACACGCCAGCGCATCGCGACGAAGAGCGGGCGCGTGATCGAGAAATAGTTTAAGCGTTAGCAAGGATCATAAGAGTCTGGAAACGCCGGTCACGCGGGCGAGACCCAGACGCGAGAGGTGGAAGAGAAATGGCTGCAAGACTGAAAGAGCGTTACCAGAAAGAGATCGCGCCCGCGCTCGCCAAAGAGTTCAACATCACGAACCCGATGGCGACGCCGCGGCTCGAAAAGATCGTCATCAACATGGGACTCGGAGAGGCCATCGGCAACTCCAAGATCATCGACACGGCGGCGGACGAACTCTCGTCCATCGCGGGGCAGAAGCCGGTCACGACGAAGGCCAAAAAGTCCATCGCGTCGTTCAAACTGCGTGAGGGCATGCCCATCGGCTCGATGGTCACTTTGCGCGGCGACCGCATGTATGAGTTTCTCGACCGCTTCGTCTCGGTCGCGCTGCCGCGCGTGCGCGACTTCCGCGGCGTCTCGCCCAAAGCGTTCGACGGGCGCGGCAACTACACGCTCGGCATCCGCGACCAGTTGATCTTCCCCGAAATTGATTTCAACAAAGTGGACAAGACGCGCGGGATGAACATCTCTATCGTCACCACGGCGAAAAATGACGAGCAGGCGCGCGCGCTCCTCAAGGCGCTCGGCATGCCGTTCAGGCAGTAAGACCGTAAATCGTAAATCGTAAATCGTGAATAGATAAAAACTGTCTTTCACTATTTACGATTCACGATTCACGATTCACGAGGAATCATGGCAAAGAAATCGTTAATCGCGAAGGCGAACCGGACACCGAAATTTTCATCGCGCGCTTACACGCGCTGCAAGCGTTGCGGCAGACCGCGCGGCTACTTGCGCAAGTTCCAACTGTGCCGCATCTGCTTCCGCGAACTCGCGTTGCAGGGTCAGATTCCCGGCGTCGTCAAATCGAGTTGGTAATTATTAGAAATTGACCGTCAGCAGTCAGCCCGTGGCTCGTCGCAAGAGAGACGCAGGCGCGCTCTGAAACCTGACGGCGTAAACTGGAGCTGTAGAGTAATGACTGATCCTATTGCCGACATGCTGGCGCGGATGCGCAACGCCATTTCAGCGAAGCACTCGCGCGTGGACATCCCGGCGTCGAAATTGAAACTGGAGATCGCCCGCATTCTCAAAGAAGAGGGCTACATCAACAACTTCGTCATTAAGGGCGAAGGCGTCAAGCGTTCGATCCGCATCTTCCTGCGTTACGACGCGCGCGGCACTTCGTCCATCTCGCATCTCTCGCGCGTGTCGCGCCCGGGGCGCCGCGTCTACATGGGTTCGGGCGAAATCCCGAAGGTGCTCGGCGGCTACGGCGTTAACATCGTTTCGACTTCGCGCGGCCTGATGAGCGGCAAGCGCGCGCGCCGCGAGAACGTCGGCGGCGAAGTTTTGGCACAAATATACTGAGAGGTCAGAGGTCAGAGGTCAGAGGTCAGTGAAACAGTTTTTACTAACCCCTAACCTCTAACCTCTAACCTCTCTTTAACCGAAGGTTAAAGCTATGTCTCGTATTGGAAAGAAAGTTATCACCGTGCCCGCGTCCGTGACCGTGACGGTCGGTGAGCGCGAGTTGACGGTCAAAGGGCCGAAGGGGACTCTGACGACGCCGATCCCGGAAGGCATCACCTTCGAGTTGGAAGGCGACCAGTTGCAGGCGGTGCGCGCCTCCGATGAACTGGCGGCGCAGCACGGGCTGGCGCGCGCGCTGGCTAATAACGCCATCGTCGGTGTGACCGAAGGCTTCTCGAAACAGATGGACGTGGTCGGCGTCGGCTACAAGGCCGATGTGCAGGCGAAGAAGATAGTCTTCTCGCTCGGCTACTCGCACCCTATCGAGTTTCCGCTGCCCGAAGGCATCGAAGTCCGTGGCGAGCGCGTCCCGGCGAAGTCTTCGATTCAACAGTACCAGTTGACGCTGACGCTCTCCGGCATCGATAAGCAGAAACTCGGACAGGTCGCCGCCGAAATGCACTCCTTGCGCAAACCCGACCCCTACAAAGGCAAGGGCGTGCGCTACGCCGACGTGGCGCTGAAACTGCGCCCGGGCAAAACTGGTAAATAGTAAATAGTGAATGGTCAATGGTAAGCGGTTGAAGTCCATTTACTATTTACCATTCACCATTCACGAGGTTTGAGATGGCACAGAAAGATAGAGCAGAAGTTCGCAGGGCGGTGCATAAGCGCATCCGCCGCAAGGTGTCGGGCAGCGCTGAGCGCCCGCGCCTGACGATCTACCGCAGCCTGAACCACATCTACGCGCAGATCATTGACGACGAGCAGGGGCGCACCATCGCCGCCGCCTCGACGACCGAGAAAGACCTGCGCGGCGCGACGGGCGGCAACATTGACGCCGCCGCGCGCGTCGGGCGTGCGATTGCCGAGCGCGCCCTGTCTAACGGCATCGAGAGCGTCGTCTTCGACCGCGGCGGCTATCGCTACCACGGGCGCGTCAAGGCTCTGGCCGACGCCGCGCGCGAGGCCGGGTTGAATAAGAGTGAGGCGGCAGCACAGCAAGAGCAATCCGCGGAAGCGGCAGCAGGACAGGAGCAGTAATGCGACAACCGAGACAGAGAATTTCAGCGCAGGGACTTGATCTCAAGGATCAGGTGATCAGCATCAACCGCGTGACGAAAGTGGTCAAGGGCGGCAAAAACTTGAGTTTCGCCGCGCTCGTCGTCATCGGCGACGAATCGGGGCACGTCGGCTTCGGCAGCGGCAAGGCGCGCGAAGTGCCGCTCGCCATCAAGAAGGCCATCGAGTCGGCGAAGAAGAATTTGATCCGCGTGCCGCTCATCAACAACACGCTGCCGCACCAGTTGATCGGCAAGTACGGCGCGGGGCGCGTGATGATGAAGCCTGCGTCGGAAGGCACGGGCGTCATTGCGGGCGGCGCGGTGCGCGCCATCATGCAGGCCGTGGGCGTCCACGACGTGCGCACCAAAGTCCTCGGCTCGACCAACCCGCACAACGTCGTGCGCGCGACCTTCGACGGGCTGCTGAACATGAAAGACCCGATGGAACTGGCGCGCCTGCGCGGCAAACAGGTGGAAGAATTATAAGAACGTAAATGGTAAATCGTAAATCGTGAATAGATAAAACTTGTCTTCACCATTTACGATTTACGATTCACGATTTACGAGGTTGAAATGGCAGAGCAGAATCAAGAACAGGCAGGCGCGGGCGGCGGCAAGATTCGCATACAGTATTACCGGAGCTTCATCGCCTTCCCGAAGACGCAGAAAGAGATCGTGCGCAGCATCGGGCTGACGAAGATCAACCAGATCGTCGAGCGGCCGGACAACGCTTCGATGCGGGGTGTCGTCGCCAAAGTGCCGCACCTGTTGCGAATTATTGAGTAGGGAGATTAGTAAATCGTGAATCGTAAATCGTGAATAGACGGAAACAGGTTTTAGTCTATTTACGATTTACGATTCACGATTCTCGAGGAATTGATCATGGCTATCGGTCTTAATAATCTACACGCGCCGGCGGGTTCGACGCACAAGAAGAAGCGCGTCGGTCGCGGCCCCGGCTCGGGTCTCGGCAAGACGGCGGGGCGCGGCAACAAAGGTCAGAAATCGCGTTCGGGCTACTCGGCCAAGATCGGTTTCGAGGGCGGCCAGATGCCCTTGCAGCGTCGTCTGCCGAAACGCGGATTCACCAACATCTTCAAGAAGCAGTGGATCGAGGTCAGCCTCGCGTCCCTAGAGAAGAGTTTCGAGGCGAACGAGGAAGTGACGCCGGAGTTGATGCACGAGCGCGGCGTGATCGCCAAAGGCAAGCGCGACGTGGTGGTGCTCGGCACGGGAGAAATCTCGAAAGCCCTGAAAGTTTCGGCGCACCGCTTCACGAAGAGCGCGCGCGAGAAGATCGAATCGGCGGGCGGCGCGGTCACGGTGATCGAGAAAGGCACTGCTGCTGCCGCCGCCGACACCGCTGCGCCGCCGCCGCAGTAGTAACGAAGGCGGCCGCGACATCGCAGACGCTTGAGTTTCTGCCGGCACGAGCACATGACAAAAAGCCTGAAGACGCAGAGAGCGTGTGCGCTGAAAAGATTTTAGCGTCTGCCCTGCGTCTTTAGTGTTCCTGAGAAAGCATTCCGGTCGGCGCGCGCAACCGCCGGCGCGCGAGGTGTAAGTCGAAATTAACCGGGCGCGCGACGGGCGAGGCCGGTTTGGCCGCCGCGTCGGTTCTGTTTTAAGCTAACGGCAGATCGTTCGTCAGTTCAAGTCTCTCGAAAGAAGCACTCTTATGGAAAAGTTTTTCGCCGCCATCCGCAACATGTTTCAGGTGCCCGATCTGCGCAGGCGCATCGGCTTCACGCTCGGCCTGCTGGCGATCTATCGCCTCGGCGCACACGTCACCGCGCCCGGCATCAATAAAGATCAACTCGCGCGCGTCTGGAGCGACGTGGGCAACACGCTGCTCGGCGTGCTCGATCTCTTTTCCGGCGGAAACTTCCAGACCATCTCGGTCTTCGCGCTCGGCGTGACGCCCTACATCACGGCCTCGATCATCCTGCAACTGATGACCACGGTCTTCTCGCAGTTGAAGAAATTGCAGGAGGAGGGCGAGGCCGGTCGGCAGAAGATCAACCAGTACACGCGCTACCTGACCGTCGTGCTCGCGGGCTTCCAGACCTCCATCGTCGCGCGCTGGCTGCAAGCGAACGGCGTCGGCGATCCGGGCTGGGGCTTCCTGGTCACGACCGTTATCACGCTCACGACCGGCACGGTCTTCGTGATGTGGCTCGGCGAGCAGATCACGGAGCGCGGTATCGGCAACGGCATCTCGCTACTCATCTTCGCGGGCATCGTCATCGGGCTGCCGAGCGGCCTGGTGCAGGTGGCCGGGCGCTTGCGCGGCGGCGTGGCGCTGGAAGTGATCGGCGTGCTCGCGCTCTGCGTGGCGCTCGTGCTGCTCATCGCGTTCATCGTGTTCGTCGAACAGGCGCGGCGCAAAGTCCCGATCAGCTACGCCAAGCGGCACGTCGGGCGTCAACTCGTCGGCGGGCAGCAGACGGTGATGCCGCTCAAGATCAACATGGCGGGCGTCATCCCCGTCATCTTCGCGTCTTCGATGCTGGCCTTCCCGCAGACGATCTTGCAGTTCATCCAGTACGACCCGGCGAACCCCGAATCATGGCGCAGCCGCGTCCACCTGTTCTTCCAGTCGTTCCACGGCGGCGACCCCTATTACGAACTGTTCTTTCTGTCGCTCATCGTCATCTTCACCTTCTTCTACATCACGATCATCTTCAACGTGGAAGAGGTGGCCGACAACCTGCGCAAGCACGGCGGCTTCATCCCCGGCATCCGACCCGGCCGGAACACCGCGGAGTTCCTGAACACGATCCTGACGCGCCTGACGACCGTCGGCGCGATCTATCTGGCGCTCGTCGCACTCGTGCCGCAGATCATGCTGAGCGGTTTCAACGTCGGGCGTCTGCCGTTTGTCGGCGGGCGGCTCGAAGAGTTTTTCAGCAGCACGCCGGGTCTGGGCTGGATTCCGAGCGGCATGGGTTACAAATTTTACTTCGGCGGCACGAGCCTGCTGATCCTCGTCGGCGTCGCAATGGACACCGTGGCGCAGATCGAAGCGCAACTCGTCATGCGCAACTACGAAGGCTTCCTCGGCTCCGGCAGCCGCCTGCGCGGGCGCAGAACGTAAAAGCAGAGGTCAGAGGTTAGAGGTTAGAGGTCAGTTAAAAAACTGATTTCTTCTGACCTCTGGCCTCTGACCTCTGACCTCTTAGCTTATGTCAAAGATCGTCGTCTTAATGGGTGCGCCGGGCGCGGGCAAGGGGACGCAGGCGCGTCTGCTGCAAGAGCGTCTCGGCCTGCCGCAGATTTCGACGGGCGACATGTTTCGCGAACTTGCCAAAGCAGAGACGCCGCTGGCCGCAGAGGTGCGCGCCGTGCAGGCTTCGGGCAAACTCGTCTCAGACGATCTCGTCATACGCATCGTCCACGAACGGACGGGGCGCGAAGACTGCAAGCGCGGCTATATTCTCGACGGCTTTCCGCGCACGACGGCGCAGGCCGCGATGCTGGAAAAACTGGCGGTCGAGCAGGGCAACAAGATTCAGGCCGTCCTCGTCGACGTGCCTTTTGAACTTTTAGAACAGCGCGCCACCGGCCGCCGCAGTTGCCCCGTGTGCGGCGAGATTTATAACGTCTACTTCAAGCCGCCGCAGGTTGAAGGTTTCTGCGACCTGCACCCGGACGCGCCCCTGACGCATCGCGCCGACGACACGGCGGAAAAAATTCGCGTCCGGCTGGCAACTTACGAAGCGCAGACGCGCCCGCTGCTAGACTATTACGAAGCGTCGCACCGCCTCCAGCGCGTGGACGGCACGCGCGCGCCCGAGGCGATTTACGCGGACATAGAAGCGCTGGTAAATCGTGAATCGTAAATCGTGAATAGATAAAGCAAAGCAGGTTTTATCTATTCACGATTTACGATTCACGATTCACGAACCAATGATTATCGGGAAGTCGAAAAAAGAGTTGGAGAAGATGCGCGCGGCGGGGCGGCTGGCGGGGCTGGTGCGCGAGGAGTTGCGGCGCATGTTGCGCGCCGGCATCACCACGCTCGACCTCGACCGTGCCGCCGAGCGGATGATTCTCGAAGCGGGCGCAAAGCCCACGTTCAAGGGTTATCACGGCTATCCCTATTCCATCTGCGCCTCGGTCAACGAACAGGTCGTCCACGGCTTCCCATCGGATTACGTGCTCAATGACGGCGACATCATTTCCATTGACGTGGGCGCGACGCTGGACGGCTTCGTCGGCGACACAGCGACCACCGTTCCCGTCGGGCAGGTCAGCGAAGCGAAACTCCGCCTGATCCGCGTGGCGGAAGAAAGCCTGGAACGCGCCATCGAGCAGTGCCGCCACGGCCGCCACCTCGGCGACATCGGCTGGGCGGTGCAGGAGTATGCGGAAGCCGAAGGTTACTCGCTGGTGCGCGATTACGGCGGCCACGGCATCGGGCGGAAAATGCACGAAGACCCGCACATCCCGAATTACGGGCGGCCGGGCACGGGCGCGAAGATCAAAAACGGCTACATTTTCGCCGTCGAACCGATGCTCAACATTGGCACGCACCACACGAAGACGCTCGCCGATGGCTGGACGGTGGTGACGGTTGACGGGCAGCCGAGCGCGCACGTCGAACACACCATCGCGATTACGGAAGAGGGGCCGCAGGTGTTGACGCGCGTCCCGGAAGAGATTGAGAGGCTGCAAGTTGCCGGTGCGGCCGGTGCAGTGCGGGTCTGACGTGGGCGGAGGCGTCTCCGGCTTGGCATAAGGTCAATGCTGTGTTAATATCCGCAGTTTGCCGAGACCGGCAATTTTAAATCTATCGGAAAGCGGGTCGGGTGGGGACAGATTTGTTTGGCCGCGCGTCGGTCAGGCTCTCGCCCCCGGTTTGAGTCGAGGCCGGAAATTCCGGTGGAAAAGGTGGACGGGATATGAAAGTAAGGGCTTCCGTTAAAAAGATGTGCGATAACTGCAAGGTCATTCACCGCAAAGGCGTGGTGCGCGTGATCTGCACGAATCCGAAGCACAAACAGCGTCAGGGCTAATTGTTGATTTCGAATTTGAGATTTCAAGTCTCAAATTCTACAAGACCTGGAGAGAAGAAATGGCTCGTGTAGTTGGCGTCGATCTGCCGGTGAACAAACGCGTCGAGATCGGCCTTACATATATTTACGGCATCGGGCGTTCGCGTTCAA
>DASVPS010000125.1:0-4229 GCA_036389555.1 Pyrinomonadaceae bacterium | reverse complement strand
GACCTCTTCCGGCATCGAACTCGCGAACGACTTCAACCCGGCCAACACCGTCGCGCCCGATTATGAACGCGACCTCGGCGCGCCCGGCTCTTTCCCCTACACGCGCGGCGTCCGCCGCAACATGTATCGCGGCCGCTTCTGGACGATGCGCCAGTATGCGGGCTACGCCTCGGCCGAAGAATCGAACGCGCGCTACAAATACCTGCTCGCGCACGGCACGACCGGCCTCTCCGTCGCCTTCGATCTCCCCACGCAGATCGGACTCGACTCGGACGACCCGCTCTCCGCGGGCGAAGTCGGCAAAGTCGGCGTCGCCATCGACTCGCTCGAAGACATGGAGCGACTCTTCGACGGCATCCCGCTCGGAGAAGTCTCCACCTCTATGACGATCAACGCCACGGCCGCGACGCTCCTCTGTCTCTACATCGCCGTCGCGCGCAAGCAGAATGTCGCGCCCGATAAACTTCAGGGCACGATCCAGAACGACATCCTGAAGGAGTACATCGCGCGCGGCACGTACATCTACCCGCCCGCGCCTAGCTTGCGCCTCGTCACGGACACCTTCGCCTACTGCGCGCGAGAGACGCCCAACTGGAACACCATCTCGATCAGCGGCTATCACATACGCGAGGCCGGTTCGACCGCCGCGCAGGAGATCGCCTTCACGCTCGCCGACGCCATCGCCTACGTCGAAGCCGCGACCGCGGCCGGCTTGCTGGTTGACGATTTCGCCCCGCGCCTCTCTTTCTTCTTCAACGCGCACAACAACCTGCTGGAAGAGGTCGCCAAGTTTCGCGCCGCCCGCCGCCTGTGGGCGCGCATCATGCGCGAACGCTTCCATGCGCGCGACCCGCGCTCGCTCATGCTCCGCTTCCACACGCAGACCGCAGGCTCGACGCTCACCGCGCAGCAACCGGAAGTCAACGTCGTGCGCACCACGATCCAAGCGCTCGCCGCCGTGCTCGGCGGCACGCAAAGTCTGCACACGAACGCCTCGGACGAAGCGCTCGCGCTTCCTACGGAATCGGCCGCGCGCGTCGCCCTGCGCACGCAGCAGGTCATCGCGCACGAGTCGGGCGTCGCCGACACGGTTGACCCGTTCGCGGGTTCTTACGCCGTCGAACACCTGACGGACGAACTCGAAGGGCGCGCCTCGGACTACATCAAAAAGATAGACGCGCTCGGCGGCATGCTCCGCGCCATCGAACTCGGCTACGTCCAGCGCGAGATTCAGGAGGCGGCTTACAACTACCAGCGCGCCGTCGAAACCGGCGACGCGACGGTCGTCGGCGTCAATCGCTTTCAGATCGAGGAAGAGACCGCGCCGCCGCTCCTTCGTGTCGAACCGGCCATCGAACAGGCACAGGTCGAACGTCTCCGGCGCTTGCGCGCGCGGCGCGACGCGGATGCGGTCGAAGCGGCGCTCATCGCGCTCGAATCGGCAGCGCACACGCCGTCTGAAAATCTCCTGCCGCGCATTCTCACGGCCGTCGAGGTTTACAGTACGGTCGGCGAGATCAGCCATCGTCTGCGCCGCGTCTGGGGCGAATACAGGGAAGCGGTAACGGTGTGAGACGTAGCGACGGTGTAGACGCAGCAACGGGTAAGAGGCGGGTTGAGAAGTCCCGTCGGGGACGATTGATAATAGCCCGGCACTTTAGTGCCGGGAATAGGTTGAGATAATGAATCCGAGTCCCATAGGGACGATTGAAAATTGCATCGGAGAGATTCAATCGTCCCTACGGGACTCTATAAAAATTGGTGCGTGCTATCCCCGGCGATAAATCGCCGGGCTATTATCAACCGTCCCTGACGGGACTCCTGAAACCGACTGTCTGTCGAGCGCGGGTCGCGCGGGTGGGTCGTTTTAAGTGTTGAGGATGAGTAAACCGGGGAGAGGTTTGATGAAGAAGCTCACAATCGTGTTCGTGTCGGTGCTCTGCGCGGCTCTCGCGTGTCTCGGCCAGACGGCTTCGACGTCGCCGGCGCAGAGACGGCGCACGGCCACGCCGCCGCCGCAGGGCGCGGGCGAAGCTGCGGCGACGGCCGCGCAACTCACGGGGCTGTACCGCATAGACCTCGCGCGCAGCGACAAGTTGTACTCGGTGGTGGCGGGCGCTTCGAGCAATCTGCCTTTCGGCGAGCAGCAGAAATTCTTCATAGACCTGACGGTGCGGCTCACCCCGCCCGACCTGCTCGCCATCGAACGGCGCGGCCGCCGCATCACGCTCGCCTCATCGCGCGCGCCGCGCATAGACTTCGACGCCGACGGCATCAAGCACAGCGAACGCGGCGGCGACGGCCAGATCGTAAACACGCTCGCCGCGCTACAGCGCGGAGGCGGCCTGACTGTAAGCGTCAGCGGCCAGAGCGGAGATAAGTTCAACGTCACGTTCGAGCCGCTCGAAGGCGGGCGCTCGCTTCGCGTCACGCGACGCCTCAACAACGAACAACTGACGCAGCCCGTCCTTATCCACAGCGTCTACGAAAAAATCTCCGGCGTGCCCCAGTGGGACATCTACGATGCGCCGCCGCGCCGCCCCGACTTGCCGCCCGCCCGTCCACCCGTCGCTGCCTCCCCCGGCACGACCGCGCCGCCGCCACCACCGCGCGCCATCGAACGCGATCAGGCCGCCGCCCTGCGCCGCGCGCTCGACGACTGGATCGCGGCCACCAACGCACGCGATATTGACCGGCAGATGAGTTTCTACCCGCCCGTCGTACGCGCCTTCTACCTTCAGCGCAACGCCTCGCGCGGCGCGGTGCGCGCCGAAAAGGAGCGCGTATTCTTGCGCGCGCAAACCATCGATGTGCGCGCCGACGCGCCCGAACTCATCTTTCAGGACGGGGGGCGCGCCGCCGTCATGCGCTTCCGCAAGACTTACGCCATCAAGGGCGGCGGCCAAACCCGCCGCGGCGAAGTCATACAGGAGCTACGCTGGCAACTCACGCCGCAGGGCTGGAAAATCTACAGCGAACGCGACGTGCGCGTCATCCGTTGAACTCATTCCGTAAGAGGTGGCTATAATGTAGATCGAGAGGGGAATCGAGTCGTGAAATATAAGATCGTCCTGGAAAAGTCCGAAGAAGGATACAGTGTTTCGTGTCCCGGCCTGCCCGGCTGCTGGTCGCAGGGGGCGACGGAAGAGGAAGCGATTGAAAATATACAGGACGCCATCCAAGAGTATCTCGCCGCTATCGAAGACACTTTCAAAGATGCTGATGTACGGGAAGTGGAAGTTTCGGTTTAATCATGCCGAAGATACCGGGCATTAATCATCTTCAGGCGGTGCGTGCTCTGGAGAAGGCGGGCTTTCGCGTTGTGCGACAGGGCAAGCATGTTGTGATGTCGGACGGCGCGCGCATCCTGACCATCCCGCGTCATAATCCTGTGAACGCTCTTACGATGGGTGGCATCGTGAGAGATGCGGGCTTAACAGTGGAAGAATTTAAAAAATTGACTTGACTTGTGTTTGGCGGTCGCTTGATGTTCGCGCCGACTGCACATACTCTTTCTAACAGATGCCGCATTTGCTCGAAGTCAAAAATTTGCAGACGCATTTCTTCACGCGCGCGGGCGTGGTGCGTTCGGTTGACGGGGTGAGTTTTCATCTCGACCGGGGGGAGTTGTTGGGGCTGGTGGGCGAGTCCGGGTGCGGGAAGAGTGTGACGGCGTTATCGGTGATGCGTCTGGTTGCGCCGCCGGGGAAGATCATAGGGGGGGAGATTCGGTTCGACGGGGAGGACTTGCGCGCGGCGTCGGAGAAGCGTCTGCGCGAGATTCGCGGCGACGACATCGCGATGATTTTTCAAGACCCGATGACTTCTCTGAATCCCGTCTACACGGTGGGCGAGCAGATCGCGGAGGCGCTCAGGCTGCATCGAAAACTCTCGCGCCAGCAGGCGCGCGCGGGGGCGATTGACGCGATGCGCGAGGTGGCGATTCCAGACCCGGCCAGACGCGCCGACGACTACCCGCACCAGTTGTCGGGTGGGATGCGGCAGCGCGTGATGATCGCGATGGCGCTCGCCTGCGACCCGAAACTGCTCATCGCAGACGAGCCGACCACCGCGCTCGACGTGACGATTCAGGCGCAGATACTCGAACTCCTGGACGGTCTCAGGAAGTCGCGCGAACTGGCGGTGCTTTTGATCACGCACGACCTCGGCGTCGTCGCCGAGGTGGCCGACCGCGTGGCCGTGATGTACACCGGGCGCATCGTCGAAGA
>DASVPS010000124.1:0-5458 GCA_036389555.1 Pyrinomonadaceae bacterium | reverse complement strand
TCTTCGACGCACAGTATATTGATCGTGCGCGCTTTAGCGCGCGGGCGACGGCGACGACTGTCACGTTTGATGATGCTTTGCCGGCGCGTCTCCGGCGGGGTGCGCAGGTGCGCCAGGTCTTTGTGCCTGCCTCCTTCGTCGAGCATGGCGGCGAGCGTGGCGTGGTGGTGCAGACCGAGCAGCCGCGCGGCGCGCGTAACGCTGCCCTCTGCGTCGGTCAGCGCACGCCGCACGTACCTGGCTTCGTATGTGCGTACCTGTTCGTTGAGATTGAAGTTAGCCCAGAAATCTGCGAGGCTGCGCACTCGTCTCTGTGACAGGGACGCGCGGCGGTCGGACATGATGCGGACGGCGCAGGCGCGCAGGCGTTTGATGGTCTCGGCATCCTGCGTCTCTTTGAGTAAGTTATCGGCGCGCTCGTATGTGTCTAACAGTTCGTGTTCGGCGATGCGGCCGGCGTGCTCTTCGATTAAGGAGAGCAAGGCGCGTCCGGCATCTTCGAGCGCACCGGCTTGCTCGGCGAGGTCGGCGGCGCGTCTAAAAGTGTCCAGCGATTCAATGAAGTTGCCGAGTTTGGAGAGGATGCGGCCTTGTGTGGTGAGAGCTTCGGCTAACAAGCCCTGCTCGCCGCCTATGGAGAGTACGCGCACGGCCTCGCGGATGGCGCTCTCGGCTGCGCGCAGTTTGCCCTGTTCCAATAGGACGCGGGCGCGCGTTTCATCTACCTGCGCGATCCGACCTTTGTTCTGCACGTCTGCGAATAAACGACGTGCGGCGTTAAGGTGCTCGTGTGCCTCTTCGTAACGCTCGATGGTGTAGTGCAGGAAGGCTAAATTGTTCTCGGCGCTCGCGTGGTAGCTGGTGTGGCCGGCTCGCTCAAAATGGTAAGAGGCGGCTGTATATTCGATGATGGCGCGGTCTGTGTAATCACGGCGGCGCTCGGTTGTGCTCAAGCACGTAAGCACACAGGCGAGATCATGATGAAATTTTCCCTTGAGGAAATCATTGATGCTTTCTTCAAAGAACTGCGTTTCATCTGTCAATATCCGCAATGAATCGTTGTAACGACCACTCAATGATTCAACGATTGCAAGACGCAGTAATATCTCGGCTCGTAGGTCTTTCTCGCTGCCGTCCGCCAGTTCCCTCAGGGCTTCCTGATAAACCACGCGCGCATCGTCGTAGGCTCCGGCGCGGCGGTAACATAAACCTAGTTCGTTGCGTGCGGCGACTACTTTGGTCGACTCTCCTAATACTTGAAAGCGCGTTATACTTTCGCTGATCAGGTCTTTGGCTTTTTCTTGCGCTTCCTCAATCTGCCCGATGCTGCCAAACCAAGCAGAGAGCGAGCCGGCGCGCAAAAGCACCTCTGCGGCTGTCAACTCGGATAATTCTTCAAGCGCGGGGCGTTCGCCGACACCCTGCCACAACTCGGCGAGCGCATCGCGCGCCGCCTCATATTGGCCTCTATGCTCGAAGTCCGCCGCTATCTGGCATTGAAGTTGTACCCGCTCGTCGCGGCTCAATGCAGGATTTTCTAACTGCTTTAACATAGTTTCGGCTAAAGTCATGTGAGGACTCGCTTTCTGTGTGCTTGCTGAGAAATTTTCAGGCAAGCTTAAGCCATGTCCTATGGGTGGGATAGGACGCAAATTAAAACCATCACGTGTGGTTTCACTAATTACCTCGAAAGGAAAAGAAAAGATGAAAAACTACCGAAATGCTATTGGCGCGCTGGTCTTGGCGCTTGTGTTCTCCACGTCCGCCTTCGCTGAAGGCATAATTTGGACTGACAAGACTCCGCCGCCACCGCCGACGACACAATCAATCGGCGTACTGAACACTGACGGGACTACTTCACAGGCTGACGGCGTAATCTCGACTGGCATAGCCGACCCAGCGACGGAAACGGACACGCTGACGGAGATCACGCTCGGCCTGTTGCAAACACTGATAGCGCTGCTCTAAAAGCCAGCGAAACAGTTCAAGCTAATTTATGCTGCCGTGAGGAGAACTGGCGGCACAATCGGCGTGTGTCCAACGAGAATATACAACAAATGCACGGCTTTTCGAGAAAATTTTGAGCAAAGTGGCGATAGATTATCTCCGCCCGGCTCGCTCGGTCGAACCTGAGAGAAAAAAGAGGCGTTGACTTTGAGTCAACGCCTCCAAGTGATTTCAGCTTGCGCTGAACAGTCACAACCCTCCGGCCGACAATTTACGGTTGGCCGAAACGGTTGCGGTATTCAAAGGAGTGCAGGAAGCCGAAGATCAACGTGCGGTAGTCGCCCGTCTGGACGTTCGGCGCACCGTTGGTCAAGACGTTCACCCATGCCTCGAAGCCCGCCGGTTCGGGGTCGCGGCGCAGATAGCCGAAGTATTGCATGGCGACGAACCCGCGATAGAAGAAGCGCGTCTGCACTTCCTGGCTCTCGATGAAGGCGCGCAGCGTCTGCGCCGCGGTCTTCGTGCCGTTGCTCATCTCGGCGATGAGTTGCGCGCGGTTGGCAAGCGTGACACCCGCGGTTCTCTCCAACTTCGAGACGAAGGTCTCTGCGTTGGCCGGCGTGTTCAACCCGTTGTAGAGGGCGTTGAACTCCGGCCGCGCCATGATCTCAGAGATGAAGGCGGCCTTGCTCGCTTCCAACTCGGCGGCGGTTTGCGGCGTTCCGAGACGAGCCATGTCTGGCATAAACTCCGCGTAGCGCGGCATCCTGCCGAGCGCGGCGTCGTAGAGGCGGTAGACGAAGAAGCCGCGTCCGCTGAACTCCGCCGAGCGGTAGAAGCCCGAAGAGATTTGCACGCGGTCGCAGTCGGGATTCGTCGAGCCGTAGCCGTTGTTCGGGCACTTGTCGAGCACGCCGAGCCATGCATCGAGTCCGCCCTGTTCCGGCGCACGGTTGAGGAAGTCCAGATACTGCTGGCGCACGAAGAAGTTGCCGTCTTCGAGCGGGTTGGCCGCCGGGGCAATCGCGCCGAACACGCCGGCCACGATGGTTGCGCCCGTCGTGTTGTTGACGACGGCGACGGTCGTGCCGTTCGTGACGACGGGAACGCTGTGGCCGTCGTTCGTGTTCAATTCGAGTTCGCCGCGGAAGAAAGAGTTGAGCACGATCTGGCCGATGCTGACGTTGTTGACCAGAACTCTAAACGTCGTCCCCGCGGGCAAGTTCACGTCTTGAATTTCCACGTTCAGGCGGCGGCCGTCCGGGCGTTGACGGAAATCGGCGTGGCCTTGCGGCATCATGCCGCTGATGCTGGCACCCGTGAGCGGGATGCGAACGCGGACTTCGCCGCCGGGGCCGGGTGTGGGCACGGGCGTCGGACTCGGCGTCGGGCCGGGGTTCGGCAACGACTGCGAGAACGTGCCGGCGATGACGGTCGTTCCCGTCCGATCCGAGATGACGATGCTCGTGCCGTTGACGACGGGCGGAGTCGTCTGCCCGTGATCGGTTCTGAGTTCGATCTCGCCCTTGAGCGAGTCTATGACGATCTGGCCGACGCGCACGTTATCAACCAGCACGTTCAGCACGGTGCCGTCCGGCAAGTTCACATTCTCGATCCTCACCCTCAGGCGACGGCTGCCTTCGGCCTCGCGGCGGAATTCCGCCTCGCCGACGGGCGTCGCGCCGTTGAGGCTCGCGCCGACCAGCCGGATTTCCATTCTCGCTTCCGCGCCTTGCACGGGCGAAGGGCTAGGCGAAGGGCTGGGCGAAGGATTGGGCGACGGACTCGGGCTCGGCGTTGCCGTCGGGCTGGGTGAAGGCGTCGGCGTGGCCGACGGCGAAGGGCTCGGCGTGGCTGACGGCGACGGGCTAGGTGAAGGACTCGGCGAAGGACTCGGCGTCGCAGTGGGCGAAGGGCTCGGAGTCGCGGTCGGCGAAGGGCTGGGTGAAGGAGTCGGCGTCGGCCCACCGCTGGTGGCCGAACAGGGAGCGGTCAGAGGTTCAACCGCATCCTCACCCGTCACCATGCCCATGCGCCCGCCGGACTGTATCTGCCAGCGCGAAACTTTCGTGCCGATGATGGCGTTGCCTGCGGGGAACGTGCGCGTCGCCAGTTCGGGGCTTTCGCGCCCGACGAAGGGATTGCTCCCGCTGACGATGAGGACGCGACCCAGAGAGTCCACGCAATAGACGAACAACGGCCCCAGTTCATGCACGACTTCGGCCGCGGGCTGCGGCTCCATCTGGAAGATGCCGCCCTCGCTGCAATCCTTCGATTGAATCTTCATGCTCTGGCCGCCGCCCGAACGTTCCAACACGGCCTGCTCGCTGTTCAGGTCTATGGTCAGGCCGCTCGTCAGCACACGCCCATGCAGCGGCTCTTTGCGTACGAAGATGACGGCCGGCTGGTTGGCCGTGATGTCGCTTTGCAGCGTGTAGTTCGTCACACGGAAGGTGTCTAGGTCAACCGTATAATTGACGAATCTGCCGCTCATCTGCGCGGTGACTCCCGCGCCGACGGCGATGGTGACTCTGGTCTGGCCGGTGATGACGCGGCCGTCCGAGAGCCGCACGGTAAACGCGCCGCTGCAATCTTTACCGGCATAAGCCGGGGAAGTATTCAGGACGAACAGGGTGAGAAGAAGTATGATCCCCGCCGCGCCCCTCTGCAAATTAAATAACAGTCTCTTGCCTTTCAGAAAACTCATCTCTCTTTACCCTCTTTGCTACCAAAAAATCGCGCCCCACGGTGCGCCTGTTGATATGAACTCTGCGAGCCGCGCTTGACCTGACAAACTGCGCCCGCCATTTACCACGCACACGGCTCTTTACAACCGCCGTGCCATGTGGGAAAAACTTTTGAAAAAGCGATGTTTAGCGGCAGAGAACGGATGCGTGCGGCTTCCGCGCGGTCTGGGAAAACCTCTTCGGTCGATAAAAAGTGATACTTGGTTCGCACAACTTCGTGGGCGGCACGCCTTGAGGCCATCTTAGCCGCATAAACACTGGGTTTTTGACGAAACTGCGAATCAAGTATGCGATGCGAAAGAGGTATACAACGATAAAGGGTGATATTAAGGATTGTGAGGTGTGCCACAGGAGTTTTTTTTCGAGCGAAGTGCTCGCGTCGAATGGCCGAAAAGTCCGTTTTACGGGGACTTTTATCGAAATCTCGAAGAAGCTGAAACTGCCCGCCCCTGTTCGGAGTCAGGGATGCCCTGTCTGCCTTAGCTGGCACGATTGTTGCACTATGGTAAATGCGTGAGTTGAGCAGAAAGGGCTTTAAATCCCGTGTTTGAGCGAAGTGCGTAGCAACGTTTCAAGGCTCCGAATCCTCAAACATTGCGCCATCCGATCCATTGTTTTTGCAGTTTAATCTGAGCGGGTGAAATTCCCCGCAGCTTGCTGCGATATACTTGCTTGCGTGAGCAAGTATATTCATAAGAGTCATAATGTCTCGTTGCTTCTGTACCACATCGTGTGTCCGGCCAAATACCGGAGGGTAGTCTTTA
>DASVPS010000123.1:0-6026 GCA_036389555.1 Pyrinomonadaceae bacterium | reverse complement strand
TTTTATATCGGCCGTGACGGAACGGAGTATTACGTACCGTAACAGCCGAGAAGGACGGCTGAGCACCACACGAAGCCGATGATTTCGCGGGCGCTCAATTCGACGAACCGGACTTTTGCCGGGCGTCTAATGCTTCCGGCCGCGTCGCCGACGAATGTCTTCAAAGTCCTTCCCGCTTTCGCCGCTACGGCAAAATACATCTGATGCGCTTCCCTTTCATGTTGCCCGAGGAGAGAGAGTTCGACGTGGTCGGCTTCGGCCTGAACGCGGTGGATCATCTGATCGTCGTGCCCGCGTATCCGGCCTTCGACACGAAGACACGTCTCAACACGCACGTGCAGGCGGCGGGCGGGCAGACGGCTTCGGCAATGGTTGCCTTGAAGCGGCTCGGCCTGCGCACGGCTTACGCCGGACGCTTCGGCTCGGACGCAGAGGGACGATTCGGACTTGAGACGCTCAGAGCGGAGGGCGTCGATGTCGAGTTTGCGCAGGTGATCGAGGGCGCGCGCAATCAGATCGCGTTCATTGTCATAGACGCGCGCACCGGCGAGCGCACGATCTTGTGGGATCGAGACGAGCGGCTGGCCTATCGAGTGGAAGAAGCGCCCGAAGAATTCGCCGCGCGCGGGCGCGTGCTGCATTTAGACGCGCACGACCCGCCGGCCTGTGCCCGCCTCGCGCGCGCGGCACGCGCCGCGGGCACTATCGTCTCCGCCGACATAGACAACATCTATGAAGGCTTGCCCGAACTTCTCCCGCACATAGACGTGCTCATCTCCTCCTCCGAGTTCCCGCGCCGCCTGACCGGCATCCCGGATGAGCGCGCCGCACTCTCGGAACTGAAAACGCGCCTGCACCCGTCGGCCGTCGTCGGCATGACGCTCGGCGTGCGCGGCGCGGTGCTGTATCACGAAGGTGAGTTCATCGAAGCGCCTGCGTTCCCCGTCCCCGGCGGCTGCCGCGACACGACGGGCGCGGGCGATGCCTTCCACGCAGGATTCCTCTACGGCCTCCTGCAAGGCGAAGAGATCGAAGTCTGCCTCACGCTCGGCTGCGCCGTCGCCGCCATCAAATGCCGCGACCTCGGCGCGCGCGCCGCGCTCCCGACAGCCTGCGAGTTGAATCAGTTTCTCGCCTCGGAGGGAGAGACATCCTGAGCACGCAGGGCGGTGAAAGCGGGCACGTTTCTTAGTCTCTCTTCGGCTTCCGGCGGCAGACTGATAATCTCCGGTGGTTAATCAAAAGGAGGACGAATGCGAAAATTTGTGATGGCCTTCATTTGGTTGTGCGTTGCGCATCTGATCATCTCTGCGCAGCAGAGCGAAATAAAACTCCCTTCGGAGGTTGTGCCGTTCATCGAAGGGGGCACAAAAGTAATTGCGGTCGAAAGCGGGGATTTGAACGGTGACAGTCGCGAGGATTTTATTCTCGCGCTGGAAAAAGAGAATCCGGCAAAGAACAAAGATGGCCTTCCCGTCTATCAACGCCCGCTTCTGATTCTGTTGCGCGGCGCTGACGGCAAGCTGACTTTGGCGAAGCGTAACGAGCGAATCATCATTTGTTCGCAGTGTGGCGGCCTCTTCGGCGATCCGTTTGAAGGCGTTATAGCCGGGCGCAACACCTTCACCGTCGAACATTATGGCGGAAGTGCCTGGCGCTGGAGATATAGCTACAAATTCAATTACTCGCGGATTGATCGGACGTGGCAGCTCGTCCGCGTCGAAGAAGATTCATATCACACGTCCGAGCCAAATAGGGGCAATCTCAAAATCTACACGCCGCCGAAGCATTTCGGAAAAATTGACATCGCCAACTTCGACCCGCAAAACTATTTGAAAAAAGCGGCGAACCGAAAGACCGGGAAATAAACTGAGGCTTTGCGGTTGTTGAGTAGTGAAGCGCCTGACATCAAGTTTGAAGTGCAACACTGACTAAGATTCATAGTAACACTCCAGCGGCGTCCTAAAGCCGAGCCGCTTACGTGGCCTCATGTTGAGTTTGCGGGCAATGGCGTTGCATTGCGGCTGACTCAAGGCAGCCATGCTGGTTCCTTTCGGCAGATATTGGCGGATGAGCCCGTTGGCGTTCTCATTGCTGCCCCGCTCCCAAGAGTGATACGGCCGGGCGAAGTAAAAGAGCGCCTGCGTCCGCGCTTCGATCTGTTGATAATGGTGGAACTCCGTGCCGTTCTCAGAAGTGATGGTCTCGAACGCTCCCTCATGGCGGTTGATGAGCCCGATGACTCTCCGGTTGAGCGAGGTGGTCGTCCGGTCGGCCAGCTTGCCGATTAACAGTAATCCACTCTTGCGCTCAACCAAGCTCACAATGCAGTGCTTGCTGCCCGTGCCCATGACGGTATCTATTTCCCAGTGGCCGACCTGACAGCGCGTCTCCACTGACGCCGGCCGCTCCGAGATGGGGCGCTTACCGGCCAGTCTTCCGCGACTATCGTAGGCACCGTAGCGTTTTCGCCTCCGTTTACGTGCCCCACGCAGATGAGTGTAGAGCAGGCCGCCTGCTCGCTTATCTCTCCAGATGTGGCGATAGATGGTCTCATGGCTGATGCGCAGATGCCCCAGACGGGCCAGATGCCCTGAGACTTGCTCGGGGCTCCATTGGCGGCACAGCAACTCTTCGACCTGCGCGAAGTCCCCAGCCGAGAAGCGAAGGTTGCGGCGCGAGCGCGAGCGGCGACCGTTTGTCCTCTCTTGGGCGGTGAAGGCACGGTAGCGGCCATCCGCGCGGGTGCGGTTACGGCTGACCTCGCGGCAAACAGTTGAGCGGTGGCGACCGAGAGAGCGTGCGATCTCGGACTTGTTCAAGCCTTGCCTTCTGAGGGCGGCGAGCATATACCTCTCCTCGGAGGTGAGTTGGCAATACGTCATGACGATGATCCTCTTCCTGGTAGATAAGAATCTTCGTCAGTATTACGGCTCACCTCCATCTCAGGGAAGCCTGTTGCACTTACTTTGTGAATCCGCGCCGCCTAACAAAGGCATGCACCCGACCGCGAATGGCGCAGTTCTCTTCCGCATGGGGTGAGCCAACTATATTATTGCCTAAATTAGGACTCCACCCCGCGTTCAAATAATTTGACTTGGCATTTAGCGGCGACTATTATCCACGCACATCAAGCGCGCGTGCAGCACTTCCGGCACGCCCTTTAGAGATCATATAGCTCGAAGTTTCCGCTATATCTATAAAGCCCCGGAGTATCCTTATCGGGTTAGCCCGCAACCCGCCGCGAATGCTCCCCACACTCTCGCCAGGAGAATTCCCCATGAAGATGTTTGCACGCGCCTGCTGTGTGTTGGTCGCCGCACTCTCGTTGTCGGTCGCCGCCGCGCTCTATCTCACCTCCACCTCGTCAGCCGCAACCACGACCTCCGTGCCCGCCCTCGACGGCATTCATACAGGCCCGCGCGCCACCGGCTCACCAACCACAGGCACGAACCGCCCGACTGCCTTCAGATACGATGCGTCGCAAACCGTCAACCCGAGCCAACTGCCGCAGGGCGGCTCCGTCACGTTAGCCACCACCATCCGTATCAACCCTTACGCCGCCAACTGGACGGCGGGCGGCAACCTCGTCACAGTCGGCCTCCTGCGCGAGATCGTGGGGGAGACGCCCGATGCCAGCACGCCTTTCCTCCCGGCGCACGATGGCGACCCGACCATCTGGTTCCAGAACAACAACCCGCAGGGCATCGGCATGTGCTGGAACAAACATTTCTTCATCAACAACAACTTCGAGTTCGGCAACGGCGCGCTGTGCGGCCTGCCCGAAGACAACTCGGCGCAGACGGCGGCCGAACCCGGCTCGCTCGTCAACTACTACGTCACCATCTTCGCCGACAACACCTTCCGCCTCGTCGTCGAACACCTCGACTCGGACGGCGAGCGTCTGCGCAACGTCAACACCATCGGCTCGAACCCGCAGGTCATCACCGGCACGCTCCCGCACCCGGCCGACTCTAACTATCATCCCTACGTCCGCATGCGCGCCGGCTTCGACACGGGCGGCAACGGCATCCCCGACCCCGAAACGCCCTGGATGTTCACCACTACGAACAGTCGCCTGCTGACGAACGCGCCCGTCGTCATCACGCAAGCCAACTTGCAGGGCTGGCAGCCGCAGGTCAGCGCGTCGCCCGCGCCGACGCCCACGGTGCGCTTTGAACTCGGCCCCGCCACGCCGCCGCTCGGAGCCGGCAGCGTCGAACTCGCCGTCGGCCCCAACGGCAACAGCGCGGCGCAAATGCGCAACTCGGATTACGGCGGCGTCTCGCTCGGCGACATCACCGCACTCTCCTACAGCACCTACGTCAGCACGCCCGGTTCCGGCGGCCAGGCTCCCTACATCATTCTCAACCTCGATACCAACGGTGACACCACCGTCGATGATCAACTCTTCTTCGAGCCGGTCTACCAGAACGGCACATACACGGGCGACACTGTGCCGAACCAGTGCGGCGCAAATCCCAACTGCGTCACGCCGGGACAGTGGCAGACCTGGAACGCGCGCGTCGGCGGCTGGTGGTCGCTCGACGCAGGGACATTCGGCCCGCCGCTCGTCACGCTCGACACCTACTTCGCCGCGAACCCGACCGCCCGCATCATCAACTCCACGAGCGGCCTCGGCGGCCTGCGCTTCGTCACAGGCTTCGGCGCGGGTTCCTGGGACAACTTCGTCGGCAATCTCGACGCCGTCACGGTCGGCGTCAACCAGAACGAGACGACCTTCAACTTCGAGCCGGACACGGACGCCGACGGCGTGCCTGACGGCGAGGACAACTGCCCCAACAATCCGAACCCCGGCCAGGAGGACTTCGACCAAAACGGCATCGGCGACGCCTGCCAGTCGGCCTCCGGCGGGCGCATCCGCACCGTGGACGACGACCGCGTGCAATGCCCCTTCGCCGCCCACACCACGGTCACGGAGGCCGTCGCCGCCGCCAGCAACGGCGATCAGATTAGCGTCTGCGCCGGGACTTACACAGAGACCGTCACCGTCAACAAGGCGCTCACGCTCAGCGGCGCGCAGGCCGGCGTGGACGCGCGCACGCGCACGGGTCAGCCCGAGTCCATCATGAACGGCACCGGCGGCGCGTTCAGCATCACCGCCTCGAACGTCACGGTCGATGGCTTCACCGTGCAGGAGGGAAGCGCCGCGCCGCTCGCCAACGGCATCACGCTCGCGGGAAATCGCTCCGGCCACAGGATTCTGAACAACATCATCCGCGACAACACCTTCGGCCTCTACCTGAACAGCAATGGCCTGATCCAGTCCGTCGTGCGCTTCAACTTCTTCGACGGCAACAACCGCGCGGGCGCGGCGGGTGGCAACGGCATCTATTCCGATCAGGGCGCATCAAACGTCCTCATCGATCAGAACCGCTTCACCGGACACACTTCGGCGGCGATGGTCTTCGCCGGCACGCAGACGAACATCACCGTCTCGTCGAACCAACTCGTCAACGACAACTCGATGGTCTTCTTCAATTCGAGTTCCATCTCCATCACGGGCAACACTGTGACCGGCTCGCAAGGGAGCGTCATCTTCATCGGCGGCGGCGTCAACGGGATGTCGATCACCTGCAACTCGATCTCCAATGGTGCGGCCAACACAAGCGCCATACGCATCCCCAACTTCGGCTCGGGCACGAACTCCAACGTCACCGCCAACTTCAACAACATCGAGACGACGCCCTTCGGCATACGCATCGACACGGGGCAATACACCGGCACGCTCAACGCCGAGAACAACTGGTGGGGCAGCCCGTCGGGGCCGACCGACGAGCAGGGGCGCAACCCCGGCGGCACGGGCGTCGTCATACGCGACCCCAATCTGGTGGTGGACTTCATCCCGTTCCTGACCGAGCCGGTTGCCGACGCGGACACCGACGGCACGCTCGACGGCTGCGACACGGACGATGACAACGACGGCATCCTCGACACGAACGACAACTGCCCGTCCTTCGCCAACGACGACCAGACCGACACGGACGGCGACGGGCTGGGCAACC
>DASVPS010000122.1:0-18272 GCA_036389555.1 Pyrinomonadaceae bacterium | reverse complement strand
CCTGAGGCTGGCCGACACGGCCTCAGCCTCCGAATGCATGAACCTCCTGGAAGTCGTGCCCGAACTGATTGACACTGCGCTGATAGCCTTCGACTTCACGCGCACTCAGGAAGCCCTGACCGTCTCCGCCTGCGAGTTCGTCCTCGAAGGTCTCTACGCCCAGAACAAGATCAGCCGCAACGAGGAAGGCGGCTACTCCGCCGCCACCAAAGCCCGGAAAGATCGGCGCGGCATGATCTATGATGACCTGACCGAGACAGGACGTTTCAGCTAAGGAGCTTGACTATGGAGAGGACGTTCAACGCCGTCTACCTCAAAGTGCCGGAAGGCTACGTCGGCTTCGTCGAAGAACTGCCGGGCGCAAACGCGCAAGGCTCAACGCTAGAAGAAGCGCGCGAGAACTTGAAGGAGGCTGTTACGATAGTGCTCGAAGCTAATCAAGCGTTAACACTAGTCGGAAATGACGGCGACGAAGTGATCCGGGAGCCGCTCTCCGTCTCGACCCGTGAGTAGAGAAAAATCAGGTCTTTCTATTCACGATTTACGATTCACCATTTACCACTTATGAAGTTCATACGCTATTCAAAATTCAAAGGCTTCGACGTGTCGGGCGTCAACCTCGGCGACCTGATGGAGGCGTTGCAGGATGGCCTGTTGCAGTCGGGCTTCGACGACGATTACTACTGGACGCGGCAGCGGCGGCCGCAGGACACGTCGCTCGACGCTTTGCGAGAGGCGTTGCTGCGCGCGCTTCTGGAGACGGGCGAGGTTGACGAGCAGCAGGTCAGAGAGATGCTGGCGGAGAACGACGGTAAGTTTAAGGGGTCGCAACTCGAAGAGTTGTTGAATGGGTTAATTGAGCGTTTGGTGGAAGAGGGCTTTTTGAATCTGCGCGAAGATGCGCCGCCGCAGGAGAAGCCGCGGCGCGGTCAGATGGGCGGGGCGGGGCGCGTTGACGAAGCGCAACAGCCTCCGCGCAACGTGAAGTTTGAGGTGACGGAGAAGGGGCTGGATTTTCTCGGCTACAAGACGCTGAGGAATTTGTTAGGCAGCATGGGCAAGAGTTCCGTCGGACGGCACGACACGCCGCACCTCTCGACGGGCGTCGAGGCGGCGCAGGCGTCGAAGCTCTACGAGTTTGGCGATACCGTCAACCTAGACGTGAATGCGACGCTGATGTCGGCGATCCGGCGCGAGGGCTTGGGCGTGCCGCTCAATCTCGAATATCGCGATCTGTACGTACGCCAGTGCGACTATCAATCTTCGTGCGCCACGGTCGTGATGCTCGACTGCTCACACTCGATGATCCTCTACGGCGAGGATCGGTTCACGCCCGCCAAGAAGGTCGCGCTTGCGCTCGCGCATTTGATCCGCACGCAGTACGCGGGCGACTCGCTCAAAATCGTGCTCTTTCACGACGACGCAGAGGAGTTGCCGCTCGCTAAACTGGCGACGACGCAGGTTGGCCCCTATCACACGAACACCGCCGAGGGCTTGAAACTCGCGCGCCGTCTCTTGCAGGCGCAGCGCAAGGAGATGAAGCAGATCGTGATGGTGACGGACGGCAAGCCCACCGCCTGTTTCCTCGAAGGCGTGGGCACTGTCAGAGCGGCGTCCAGAGGCGCGGGCGGCGGTATGCGTCGCACGGCGCCGGGCGTGGCGGCTGAGGCGGCGCCGGCAGCGCGACGCCTCTACAAAAATTCGATGGGACTCGACCCCGTCGTGATGGACGCGACTTTCAGGGAAGTGCAGGCGTGTCGCAAGGCCGGGATCATGATCAACACCTTCATGCTCGCCTCGGACTATTACCTCGTCGAGTTCGTCAAGCAGATGTCGCAGATGACGAGCGGCAAAGCCTACTTCGCCACCCCCGGCAACCTCTCGCAGTTCGTCCTGATAGACTTTTTGAAAAGGAAGAAAAGCAGGGTGAAGTGAAGGGATGAAGGATGAGGGATGAGGGATGAAGAAAAGCCGTGAATGGTAAATCGTGAATCGTAAATAGAAGGAACAGTTCTTCTCTATTCACGATTTACCATTCACCATTCACTTGTCTTCATTCATCCCTCATCCCTCCGCCCTCATCCCTTTTTTATCGCGTCTATCTTGGCGGCGAGGATGAAGTCGCTTTCGCTGAGGCCGTCTATGGCATGTGTGTAGATGGTCGTTTCGACGCGCCCCCAGCCGAAGCAGATGTCCGGGTGATGTCCCTCGGCTTCGGCCACTTCGCCGATGCGGTTGACGAGCGCGAGCGCCTGTTGGAAGTTCGGGAAGGCGTAAATCTTTTTCAGGTGGTGTCCCTCTATCACTTCCCAGCCCTGCAACTCGCCGAGGTATTGCCCGATCTCGTCCGCTTTGAGAGGCGGCACGCCGCCGTGACACGGCACGCATTTCCGTTTCGCCAGATCACGCGCCTTTGAATCTTCGCTCATGTCTTTGAATACTTTCTCCGGCCTGAGTGTTTACCGTGGCCGTGCCCGTGTGCGCCGCCCGTCTTCAGCCCGGCCGCGTAGCCGCGCAGTTCGTCATACTTTTTAACCTGCCCCGGCGAGAGGATGCGACGCATCTCCAGATGCGCGGCGAGGTGCGCGGCGCGCAAAGCCCCTTGCAGTTGCGCGATTTCCGAAGTTGCCGTGTGCAGCTTGCCCTCGTCGATGTCGCCTTTCGCGAACATCGCGTTAAGCGCTCGCTCGCGCTCCACGATCCGCCGTCCGAGTCGCACGGCCTCGCTTCGCATACGGTCAAAGGCGGCCTGCGTTTGCGTACGCTGCTCCGGCGTGAGTTGGAGTTCGGCCGCCAAATCCAGCACGTGGCGCGGGCCGGGATAGTGGTTCAACTCCGCGGCCTTCGCCAACCCCATGCCCTGACCGTTCAACAACCCCTCAACTTCTTCCGCCGAGAGCGACTTGATCTCGCGCCGCTCCTCTCCCGCATAAACGCCCTGTTTCAACTCCTCCTGCGCGGAAGCGACCACCGCCAGCGCGCACGACAACACCAACAGCCAAATTGTTTGACGCATCATGAACCATTCCTCCTTCGCGCGACATTGTAATCCCTGTATTCGACTACAAGGTCAAGCCCCGCGCGGAATCAATCGGAGACAAGCGGCAAACGTCATAGCTGCCCGCGTCGGCAAACACCTCTCTCGACGCTCGATGGCAACATCTCAGTGCGTTCTCGGCTGCGCCTTCAGTTCATCGCACGGACGGGTTTCTTGCGTCCCGCTTGCGATGCGGCGGGCGGCGCAGGTGTGTTCGCGCCGCCCGCGCGCACGAGACTGACCGCGCGCCGGTCGCCATGCTTCGAGACGTAGGCGACGACGAGACGCCCGTCTCCGATAGTCGCGGCCGAGGGGAGTTCGCCGCTCGGCGCGAGGGATGCCACGCCCGACACGCGCCCGTCGCGTTCGATCCGCGCGCTCGCCGGGCGCGCTCCGCCGCCCGCCCTCGACTCCCAGACGACGTATGCCCCTTCGTCGCCGACGAGCAGCGTCGGAGTGCCCTGCGCCTTGCCCTGCGCCACTGTGCGGCGCGCGGCGAAGGTCTGGCCGCCGTCGCGCGACTCCGACCAGTAGATGCCCGGCGCGCCCGCCTCGCCCGCCGTGTACCACACAACATTGAGCACGCCGTCCGCGCCGACCGCGAGCGAGGCGCCCGACACGGGGCAGCCGTTCAGCATCCAGCGGTCGTCGCTGACGACAACGGGCGTGCCAAACTTTTGCCCGCTGTCCGCGGATGCGGCGACGGCAATGTGCCTGAAGTCGCCCGCGAGCACCTGCCGCCAACTGACGTAGACGCGCCCGTCGGCGGCCGTCGCCAGCGAGGTCTTGCAACACGGGCAGGCATCGCGCGCGATGAGACGGTTCGGCGAGAAGGTGCGCCCGCCATCCGTGGAGTAGGCGTTGAAGACTTGCCGGTTAGGCTCTTCATGATGCGCGGAAGGTTTTCCTTTCGTGTGCGCGTGTGCGGGCGGCGGGATGAGACCACGTTCGTCGAGCCAGGCGACGTGTACGCGCCCGTCTTCTGCGACGGCAAGAGAGTGCATGCCGTGCGTGGCGAGCTTAGGCGCATCGTTGACTTTGACGGGCGGCGCGAAGGTGCGCCCGCCGTCGCGCGAGGCGGAGATGTGTAGAGAGGCCGCGGCCGCCGTAGAAGCAGCAACCGACTTGTCGCGCGCCATCCACCCGACGTAGATCGCTTGACTGTTGGGCGCGACGGCGACCGTCGGCGCATCGCCGCGCCACGCGGTCGCCTGCCCGGCCTTCGGATTAACGCGCGTGGGCTTCGCGCCGAGACGCCGACCATCCGCCGCGAAGTGTGCGAGCCACACGTCCGCCGCGCCGTTCGCTCCGTGCTCGACCCAGACGACGTAGACGCTCCCGTCTTTCGCGGCCGCAATGGCCGGTTCGGCCGCATCCGTCCCCTCGGCCGAGACGCGCTGGAGGAGGGATGCGTGCATCGCGGCGGCCGTCTCCTGTGTCGCCGTCGCGGTCTGAGTCGTGGTCGCCGCCGCGCGTCCCGCGTGCGTCGCGTGGTCTCTTCTCTGCGTCGTCGCCGTCTGGCCGACCGCATGTGCGCAAACTGCGGCGAGCGTCACGGTGATGAACAAACTGCTGGTGAAAAATAGTCGTTTCATAAATACCTCTGCACTTTTGCTTAAATTGCTTAAATCAATTCTTCCAAGTTTTGTCCTAGAAACACTAGGAACTATATCAGGATTCTCTTCTCTCCATTTATTCCATGCAATCACTCCTCGCTTGAGAATCTTTACGTGTTCCTCGTTTGCCATAGCGTAGACGCCTCCTGCCGGTAAATATACACCTCTGAAAATAATATAGAACGCGAAAAGTAATCTCGCCTTGTTGGTGTGGCGAAGCGCGCTCGCGGCTTGGCAAAGGGGGGCGGGTGCGGATAGTCTTAGGGGTTAGAAAATCCGCAATTTAATCTTCTATCGTGAGGAGAACGAACGCCCGTGGCTGTCATTTATCCTTTCCGCGCGTTGCGCCCGCCGGTTGAGCGGGTCGAGCAGGTGGCGAGTGTGCCCTATGACGTGGTGAATACCGAGGAGGCGCGTGCGCTCGCGGCCGGAAATCCTTTGAGTCTCCTGCACGTCACGCGCCCCGAAATCGATCTGCCCGTAGGCACGAACATTTACAGTGAGGAAGTCTATGCGCGCGCGGCGGAGAATTTTCAACGGCTCGTCGAAGAGTGCCCGCTTGAAACTGAAAGCGAGCAGAGCCTCTACCTGTATCGCCTCGTGATGGGCGGGCACGAGCAACTCGGCGTCGCGGCGTGCTGTTCGGTTGACGAGTACGACCGAGACTTGATTCGCAAGCACGAGCGCACGCGCCCCGATAAAGAGGACGACCGCACGCGCCACATGCTCGAATTGCGCGCGCAGACGGGCGTCGTCTTTTTAACTTATCGTGCAGACCGGCGCATTGACGCGCTCGCGGCGGCCGTCGTCGCAAGCGACCCGCTCTACGATTTCACCGCGCCGGACGGCATCCGTCACACGCTCTGGCGCGCGCCCTCGTCGGACGCGCTCGTGCGCGCTTTCGGCGAAGTGCCTCTGCTCTATATCGCCGACGGGCATCACCGCGCAGCCAGCGCGAGCCGCGCCCGCGCCGCCCTGCGCGACGGAAACCCTGAGCACACGGGCGAGGAGGAGTACAACCGTTTCCTCACAGTCATCTTCCCGTCAGACCAGATGCAGATACTCCCCTACAACCGCGTCGTCAAAGACCTCAAGGGCATGTCGCCCGAAGAGTTTCTCGCACAGGTCGAAGCGAAGTTCGCCGTCACGGAAGGCTCTGCCGATGTGCCCGCGCGCGGCCAGTTCGGCATGTACCTGCGTCAACGCTGGTACAACCTGACGCCGCTCGATGCCTCATCGGCGCAGACTGACGACCCGACGACCTCGCTCGACGTGAGCGTCCTGCAAGACCAACTGCTCGACCCCATCCTCGGCATCAAGGACGTGCGCACAGACAAACGCATTGACTTCGTCGGCGGCATTCGCGGCACGTCCGAACTCGAACGACTCATTAACCAGGGAAGCGCCGCCGTCGCCTTCTCGCTCTCGCCGACGACCATCGAAGACCTGCTCCGAGTCTCCGACGCCAACGGCATCATGCCGCCCAAGTCCACCTGGTTCGAGCCGAAACTGCGCGACGGGTTGTTGATTCACAAAATTTAGTAAATCGTGAATCGTGAATCGTAAATAGATTAAAACTGCTTTCTTCTATTCACGATTTACGGCTCTTGAACGATTTACTTTCCGAGGTTTCTTATGCGTGTGCTAATCGCCGATAAATTCGAGCAGTCGGGGCGCGACGGGCTGGAAGCCGCGCGCTGCGATTATTCTTATCAGCCTGATGCGAAGGACGACAGTCTCGTCGAATCGATCAGGGCTTATGCGCCGGATGTGCTCGTCGTGCGTTCGACGAAGGTGTCGGAAGCGATGTTGGAGGCGGGCGCGTTGAAGTTGGTCGTGCGCGCGGGCGCGGGCTACAACACGATTGACGTGGCGGCGGCTTCGCGTCGTGGCATCTACGTCTCGAATTGCCCGGGCAAAAATTCCATCGCCGTCGCAGAGTTGGCCTTCGCGCTGATCCTCGCGCTCGACCGGCGCATCGCCGATAACGTCTCTGCGCTCAGGCAGGGACAGTGGAACAAGAAGGAGTTCTCGCGCGCGCGCGGACTCTACGGGCGCACGCTCGGACTCGTGGGCACGGGGCAGATCGGGCGGGAAGTGATCCAGCGCGCGCAGGCGTTCGGGATGCCGGTCGTGGCCTGGAGCCGAAGCTTGACGGACGCACGCGCGGAGGAGTTGGGCGTGGAGCGCAAGGAGACCCCGGCCGATGTGGCGCGCGCGGCCGACATCGTAAGCGTCCACGTCGCTTTGAAGCCGGACACGCGCGCACTGATCGGCGCGGACTTCTTCGCGGCCATGCGCGAGGGCGCGTATTTCATCAACACCGCGCGCGGCGAGGTTGTGGATCAGGAGGCGCTCGTCGCGGCCATGCGCACGCGCGGCATACGCGCGGGGTTGGACGTGTTTGCCGCCGAACCGACGAGCGCGACGGGCGACTTTACGGACGAGATCGCGCGCGAGGCCAATCTCTACGGCACACACCACATCGGCGCTTCGACCGATCAGGCGCAGGAGGCCATCGCCGCCGAAACCGTGCGCATCATACGCACGTTCAAGGAGACGGGGAAAGTGCCGAACGTCGTCAACCTCGCGGCGCGCACGCCCGCCACGCACCTGCTCGTCGTGCGTCACCGCGACCGCCCCGGCGTGCTCGCGCAGGTGCTCGACGCCATCCGTGCCGCACACATCAACGTGCAGGAGATGGAGAACATCGTCTTCGAGGGCGCAGAGGCCGCCATCGCCCGCATCAACCTCGAATCTGCGCCCGACGCCACCACGCTCAACACTCTGCTCATGGGGAACACCGACATCATCGAACTCAATTTGCTCGAACTCAGCGGTCAGTAAGTAGTCAGTCGTCTGTGGTCAGTTGTCCGTTGCATGTGGTTATCACACAAGTTACTAAAGACGGATTTGAACAATTGACTACTGACCACGGACAACTAACAGACATTTTATGAAAACAACACTCATCACGGGCGCGTCCGGCGGGATCGGCGAGGTGTTCGCGCGCAGGCTCGCGGCGCGGGGCGAGAACGTCTTGCTGGTGGCGCGTTCGGAGGAGAAGTTGAACGCGCTGTGCAACGAACTCGGTCGTGCCTCCGGCGTCAACTGTCAGACGGTCGTGATGGACTTGTCGGAGGCGGGCGCGGCGCGTCGCCTGTTCGAGGAGACGGAGCGGCGCGGATTGGAAATTGACACGCTCGTCAACAACGCGGGCTTCGGTTCGATGGGCGATCTTCTCTCGCTCGACCTGGGGCGCGAGTTGAACATGATCGACCTGAACGTGAAGGCGCTCGTCGAACTCACCTATCTCTATCTCGCGCCGATGCGCCGACGGCGGCGCGGCCGGATCATCAACGTCGCCTCGACCGCCGCCTTCCAGCCGGTGCCTTACATGGCGACCTACGCGGCCACCAAAGCCTTTGTGCTCTCCTTCACCGAAGCGTTGTGGGACGAGAACCGTGCGTACAACATCCACGTGATGGCGCTCTGTCCGGGCGCGACGGAGACCAATTTTTTCAACGCGGCCGGCGTCCAGAAGCCGCCCTTCCGCGTGGCCGAGACGGCGGAGGACGTGGTCGGCACCGCGCTTCGTGGACTCGACAGGGGCAAAGGCCATATCATCTCCGGTTGGATCAACTACGTGCAGACGCAGGCCGAACGCCTCGTGCCGCGCTCACTTGTCACGCGCATCGCGGGCGCGGCGCTGCGTTCGAGTTTGAACATCAAGACCGACTAATTTCATTTCAGGAAGAGAAACATGACAGAGAGAATCTACAACTTCAGCGCGGGGCCGGCGGTGCTGCCCGTGCCCGTCCTCGAAGAAGCGCAGCGCGACATGCTCGCGCTCCCCGGCGTCGGCATGTCCGTGATGGAGATCAGCCATCGCTCGAAAACTTTCGACGAGATCATCGGCGGCGCTGAACAGGGCTTGCGCGAGTTGATGGGCATTCCCCAAAACTACAAGGTGCTCTTTCTACAGGGCGGCGCGAGTTTGCAGTTCTCCATGATCCCTTTGAACCTGCTGCCCGAAGGACAGACGGCCGACTACATCATCACGGGCAGTTGGGGCAAGAAGGCTCTCAAAGAGGCGAAGCGCGCCGGCACGATCAACGTCGCCGCGAACACGGAAGACAGCCGCTATTCGCGCACGCCCGAACAGCACGAACTGAAACTCAGCCCGAACGCGGCCTACGTCCATCTGACTTCAAACGAAACGATTGAGGGCGTCGAATGGAAAGACCTGCCCCAGGTGGGCGACGTGCCGCTCATCTCCGACGCCTCTTCAAACATCCTCTCGCGCGTCGAGCCGGTGGAGAAGTACGCGCTCATTTACGCGGGCGCGCAGAAAAACATGGGGCCTTCGGGATTGACCCTCGTCATCATCCGCGAAGACCTGCTCGCGCGCGTGCCTGACGGCCTCCACACGATGCTCGACTACCGCACGCACGCCGAAAACGATTCGCTCTATAACACGCCGAACACCTGGGGCATCTACATTCTCAACCTCGTCTGCAAGTGGCTCAAAGGCAAAGGCGGTCTCGCAGGCATGCAGCGCGACAACGAGGCGAAGGCCAAACTGCTCTACGACGCGATTGACGCCACGGACTTCTACCGCGGCCACGCCGCGCCCGAATCGCGCTCGCTGATGAACGTCACGTTCCGCCTGCCCACAGAAGATTTGGAGAAGCAGTTCGTCAAGGAAGCGACCGCCGCGAATCTCGACGGCCTCAAAGGCCACCGCTCCGTCGGCGGCCTGCGCGCCTCGATCTACAACGCCTTCCCCCGCGAAGGCGTCGAAGCACTGGTCGAATTTATGAAGGAGTTCGAACGCAAGAACGGCTGAGGCTCGTTCGGCTCGGCTCAAGGTGAGGACTTTAATCAATGAGCGCCACTGAGATAATCACCGAAACAGCGTCATCTCTGACCATCGATGCACGCGCGCTCGACTTGACGGATGAGAGGTTTTTACAACTCTGTCAGGACAACCGCGACCTGCGCCTTGAGATGACCGCCAAAGGAGAACTCATCGTCATGGGGCCGACGACCAGCGAGACCGGACGCCGCAACGCGAAACTTACTTTCAGACTATGCCAATGGGCGGAGCAGGATGGCACGGGCGTTTGCTTCGATTCGTCGGCGGGCTTCACGCTGCCAAATGGCGCGAAGGTTTCGCCCGACGCTTCGTGGATCACAAAGGAGCGATATGAAGCGTTGACGGAAGAGGAGCGCGAACAATTCGCGCCTTTGTGTCCTGACTTCGTGATCGAGTTGCGAAGCAAGACTGATCGGCTGGCGCGTTTGCAGGCGAAGATGACCGAGTATGTGGAAAACGGCGCGCGGCTCGGTTGGTTGCTTGATCCGGCGGCGCGTAGAGTTTATATCTATCGCCCCGGCCGGGAGGCGGAGACGCTTGAGAATCCCGACACGGTCGCAGGCGACCCCGTGCTGCCGGGCTTCCGCCTGCAATTGAATGAAATTTGGTAGCTCCCCTGACCGCAAGAACGCGGCTCTCGAAATTTTCGACTCACAGCACATGAAAAAACTTTCCTTCTTCTTCTTTCCCACGCTCTTCATCTGCGCGGCGCTCGTCGCGAGTTTTTCATTCGCTCAATCACCGCAGCAAACCGCGCCGGGCACCGGCGGCGGCGACGGCATCACGCTCGCCGCGGAGAAGCGCCTGCGCAACGTGCGCCAGTTAACGTTTGGCGGCGAGAACGCCGAGGCGTATTTCAGCGGCGACGGCAAACAACTCATCTTCCAGTCGAAGCGCGACGGGCGCGGGTGCGATCAAATTTACGCGATGCGCGCCGACGGCTCGGACGTGCGCATGGTCTCGACGGGCAAGGGGCGCACGACCTGCTCCTACATCTTCCCGAAAAACCCGAAGCGCATACTTTATGCCTCCACACATCTCGCGTCGCCCGATTGCCCCCCCAATCCCGATTTCTCGAAAGGCTATGTCTGGGCGATCTATCCTTCGTATGACATTTTCACGGCCGATGCCGACGGCTCGAACGTGCGCGCTTTGACGACCACCGCAGGCTACGACGCAGAGGCCACCATCTCGCCCGACGGCAAGCGGATCATCTTCACCTCGATGCGCGACGGCGACCTCGACCTCTACACGATGGACGCGACGGGGCGCAACGTGCGGCGTCTGACGACGGAACTCGGCTACGACGGCGGCGCGTTCTTCTCCGCCGACAGCAAACAGATCGTCTATCGTTCCTACCACCCGAAGACGCCCGAACAGATCGCGCGCTACCGGCAGAAACTCGCCGAGAACCTGATCGAACCGACCGTCTTCGAGGTCTGGGTGATGAACGCCGACGGCACGAACAAGCGACAGGTGACGCGCCTCGGCGCGGCCAGTTTCGCACCCTATTTCTTCCCGGACGCCCGGCGCATCATCTTCGCCTCGAACGTCAACGATCCCAAACGGCGCAACTTCGACCTCTACGCCATCAACGTGGATGGGACTAACCTGGAGCGCATCACCTACGAAGAGACCTTCGACGGCTTCCCGATGTTCACGCCCGACGGCAAGCGTCTGGTCTTCGCCTCAAACCGCAACGCGAAGACGCGCGGCGACACCAACATCTTCATCGCCGATTGGGTGGAATGAAAAAACAGAGGTCAGAGGTTAGAGGTCAGAGGTTAGTTAAAAGCAAAAACTGATTTCTACTGACCTCTGACCTCTGACCTCCGACCTCTTAAAAAAAATATGAGACGTAAAACTTTTCAACTATTGCTCGTCGCCGTGTTGGCGGCGAGTGCGTTTGCGCAGCAGGGCGTATCGAGTCGAAGCGATGTGAGCGTGGAGCGTTTGCGCGCACACGTTACATATCTGGCCTCGGCCAAGTTGGACGGCAGGCGCACGGGGACGCCGGGCGCGACCGCGGCGGCGCAGTACATCGCGCAGGAGTTTCAAAGCTACGGGCTCAGCGGCGGCGTCTATTGGCCGGCGGGCACGAAAGAGCGCATGAACGCTTACATGCAAAAGTTCCCTTACGTCTCCGGCGTCGAACTCGGCAAGGCGAACGCGATGACCTTCACGCCGCGCGCGAGCGAGGCGGCGGCGCGGGCGCAAGCTGAGACCGCCGCCGCTGCGTCGTCGTCGCTCGACCTGCGCGTCGGAGAGGATTGGATGCCGCTCGCGTGGAGCGCGAACGCGCGCGTCGAGAGCGCGCCCGTCACCTATGTCGGCTACGGCATCACGGCGGCGGAGTTGCAGCATGACGACTACGCGGGCGTGGACGTTAAGAACCGCATCGCGCTCGCCTTCGCGGGCACGCCCGACGGCGACAACCCGCACGGCAGTTTCGCGCGCTTCGCAGACCTTCGTTTCAAAGCGGCGGCGGCACGCGACCACGGCGCGCTCGCGCTTGTTCTCGTCGCGCGCGAGGAGAATTTCAAGGACGATAAACTCGCGCGCCTGCGCGTTGACGAGAGCGCGGCTTCGGGCGATGCCGGGATTCCCGTCGTAGTCATCTCGCGACAGGCCGCGCGCCGCGCGCTGGAAGCGGCGGCGACGCCCGCGATGACGTTCGCGGAATTGGAAAAGGCCGTCTCTCCCGCGCCCGCAGTAGCAGCAGCAGCCGGCCAAAGCACGGCGGCGGGCGCAGCGGGGCAGCGTACGGCAACGGGCACGGCAGCAGGCACGACAGCGGGTGCGCCGTCTTCGCAGCAGGGCGCGCATGGCGCGGCGCGGCGTGGCTTTTCCGCGCCGTTGCAGAATATCGCCTTTGCCGTCAGCACCGAGATCATCCGGCGCGAAGCCCCTGCGGCCAACGTGGTCGGGATACTCGAAGGCTCCGACGCGAAGTTGAAAGACGAAGTGGTCGTCATCGGCGCGCACTATGATCACTTGGGGCGCGGCGGGCAGGGCAGCCTCGCGGCGCGCGAGGGCGAGATACATCACGGCGCGGACGATAACGCTTCCGGCGTGGCGGGCTTGCTCGAACTCGCCCGCACGTTCGCGAAGGAGCGCAAGTCCGTGCGTCGCACGTTGGTCTTCATCGCTTTTGGCGGCGAGGAGGAGGGCTTGCTCGGTTCGAGTTATTACGTGAAGAACCCGTCCCTGCCGCTCGCGCAGACGGTGGCGATGATCAATCTGGACATGATCGGGCGGATGAAGGAGAACAAATTGATCGTGGGCGGCGTCGGCACGTCGGCCGAGTGGAAGAAGTGGATCGAGCGAGCCAACAGCGGACTCCACCTCAACGTCACGGCGACGGGCGCGACCTCGCCGGAACAGGAAGTTGAACGGGGCAATTACCCTGTGGTCGTCGGCGCGAACGGCGGTTCGATTGCGACCGCCGCGCCGGGCAATCGTTTTGCTCTGACCCTGACGGAAGACGGTTTCGGGCCGAGCGACCACGCCTCGTTCTACGCCCGGCAGACGCCCGTGCTCTTTTTCTGGACGGGCACTCACGAGGACTATCACAAGCCTTCGGACACCGCCGAACGCATCAACTACGAAGGCCACCTACGCATCGTCTCTTTCGTCAGAGACATCGTGCGCTCTCTGGACGCGAGCGATGCGCGCCCGACCTATACGCTCGCCAAATCGGATGCGGCGGCGGGACGTTCCACCGGCTTTCGCGTCTACCTCGGTACGATCCCGAACTACTCCGAAGGCGGCGACGGCCTGAAACTCGACGGTGTGCGCGAAGATTCGCCCGCGGCCAAAGCGGGCTTGAAGACGGGCGACGTGATCGTGCGGCTGGCCGGGCACGACGTGCGCAATGTCTACGATTACACCTACGCGCTCGGCGAGATGAAGGCTGGCGTGGAGTATGAAGTGGAAGTGCTGCGCGGCGGCGAGCAACTGAAGTTCAAACTCACGCCCGCGGCGAGAAAGTAAAGAGCCGTAAATCGTGAATCGTCAATCGTGAATAGATTCAAATCCGTTTTTAATCTATTCACGATTGACGATTCACGATTTACGGCTTTTGATCTACCAGCGGGGTTCGCGGTCGCCTCCGCCCCCGCCGCGATCACCACGGTCGCGGCCACCGCCACCTCCGCCGTAGCCGCCACCTCCGCCGCCACCTCCGCCATAGCCACCGCCGCGACCACCGCCGCCGCCGCCATAGCCGCCCCGGCCTCCGCCACCGCCGCCACCGCCGCGATCAGCTTTCGGTCGGGCTTCGTTGACGGTCAGGTTGCGGCCGCCGAGGTCTTTGCCGTTGAATTGTTCGATGGCCGCCGCCGCGCCTTCCGGCGTCACCATCTCGACGAAGCCGAAGCCGCGCGAACGACCCGTCTCACGATCCTCGATCACGGATGCCGACTCCACCTCACCCGCTTGCGAGAACAGATCGCGCAGTTCGTCGCCCGTGGTGCGGAAGGAGAGGTTCCCCACGTAAAGTTTCGTACCCATATCTTTTTTCCTTAAAAGTCGAAGGAAGCGCGGGCGTCTTTCAGATCAAGCTGGCCGAAGTCTTCGGAAGTCTCTGGCAAACGGCTCGGCGGCGACACGCCCGCTGCTCTGACACTATCGAGAGCGGCTTCTAACAAATTGACAACCCAACCTCACTCTCTCCCCAGCCGAACGCCGTCGCCTAACTTCAGTCGCGGGCAGGCACATCACCGTAGATGCGCGAGAGCAGGAACTTCTAAACGGGCAAAAGTATGAACGCAATCGCCGCCGAGCGCAAGAGATAAGTTTGGCCGCGCGCCGCGCGCAAAAGTCGGCGGCCGGACGCGGAAAACGAACCCGGCGTCGCGGCGTCCGGGCGCGGGCGCGGCTCGCAGATCGCGTTCCGGCCAAAGAGGGAAGCGGCGCACGATTTTGCTCTTGAAATGCTAGGGGCTTTGTCGCAGAATGTCCGCAGACGAACAAGCGAGTTCTTCTGAGCCACTCCTAACGCCGCATTGGGCAAGCGGCTCGTTGTTTATCACGCCATCGCTGCACACTTATCGGGGCTATAAGGAATCCGTATACTATGATCGGGCAGACCATTTCCCATTACCGTATTCTTGAACAGATCGGCGAGGGCGGGATGGGAGTCGTCTATGAAGCGGAAGACACGCGGCTCGGCAGGCGCGTCGCCATCAAAATCCCTTCCGCCGCGCCCGACAGCCACAACCACCACGCGCGCTTTCTGCGCGAAGCCCGCTCCATCTCCGCGCTCAGCCACGCACGCATCGCCACGCTCTTCGACTACGGCGAGACGCCGGACGGCCGGCCCTTCATCGTCATGGAGTTGGTCAACGGGCGGGAACTGGGCGACCTGATGCGCGCCGGAGAGCTGTCCATCGCGCGCGCCATAGAGATCATTGCCGACGTGGCCGAGGCGCTCTCGGAAGCGCACCGCCACGGCATCATCCACCGCGACATCAAACCCTCGAACGTCATCATCAACGAGCGCGGCGAAGTAAAGGTGCTCGACTTCGGGCTGGCGAAGCTCATCAACGAGGAGGCGGAACTCGACCATAACGCCGTGACGCTCGCCGGTGCGATCAAAACGCGCAGCGACGTGATGCTCGGCACGCCGCTCTATCTTTCGCCCGAGCAGGCGAAGGCCGCCCCCGTCGATGGGCGCAGCGACATCTTCAGTCTCGGCGCGCTGCTCTACGAGAGCGTCACCGGGCGGCCGGCCTTCTCCGGCGCGACCGTCGTCGAGATCGCGGCGCAGGTCATTCACGTCACGCCGCCGCCGCCCTCGCAATTCAACCGGCTCGTGCCCGCCGAACTCGACCGCATCACCCTGAAAGCCCTCGCCAAGCAGCCCGAAGAGCGCTACCAGAAGGCCGAAGACCTGATCGCAGACTTGCGCGCGCTCAGTTTTCATTTCTCCGAGTTGGACGACACGCGCACGCCGAGCATGACCTCTAATGCGTCCGGCGCGTATCGCACGAACGCACACCGTGCCACTTCGCTGACGACGCTCTCGGACAATTTGCGCCGCCCGCGCCTCTCAATCGCCGCCGTGCTGATCGGCGTCGCCGTTTTGGCGGGCATCGTGTGGGGCGCGAGCTGGCTGCTGCGCGCACGGCCACACGAGCCGCCGGGCGAGGCGAAGGCTGCCTACGAGTTGGGCACAAACTTGCTGCGCGAGGGCGCGTACTATCAGGCGAGCGGGCGCTTGCGGCAGGCCACCGAGATCGACGACAAGTTCGTCTTGGCGCATGCGCGGCTGGCCGAGGCTTTGACCGAACTGGACGACTCCGACGGCGCGAGCGAGGCGATGCTGCGCGTTGATTCGCACAACGCCGAAAGCGCCGCCCTCTCGCGGGTGGACGCGCTGCGTCTCGAAGCCATCCGCGCAACCGTCACGCGCGACTTCCCCCGCGCCGTCGCCGCCTATCAGCAGATCGCGCGCCTGTTACCCGAACGCGCCGATGTCTATGTTGACCTCGGCCGCGCCTATGAGAAGACCGAGCAGATCAAAGAGGCGAACGAAAGCTACTTCGAGGCCACTAATCGCGACCCGAAGAACGCGACGGCCTTCCTGCGTATCGGCATCCTCGCCACGCGCTCGTCCAATACGGCCATCGCAAACAACGCCTTCGACAAAGCCGAACAGATTTACAAACAGTACGCCAATGCCGAAGGCCAGACCGAAGTGCTCTACCGCCGCGGCTACCTCTCGCGCAGCATCGGCAAAATGAACGAGGCACACGCGCAGTTGCAGCAGGCGCTTGAGATGGCGAAGGCGGGCGGCAATTTGTCGCAGCGAATCAACGTGCTGTTGCAGTTGAGCGCCGTCGCCACGAATATGAACGACCCGGCGAACGCGCAAGCCTATGCGAGCGAGGCGGGCGCATTGGCGCGAGACAACGGCATGGAAAGTCTGGTCGCGCTCAGCCTCGTAGACCTCGGCAACGCCTACCGCAGTCAGAATGAAGCCGAAGCCGAAAAATACTTCAAGCAGGGGCTCGTCTTCGCGCAACGCAGCAAAGCCGTACGTCATGCGGCCAAAGCGCTCGCCAACCTCGGCAGCCTGCGCATCCAGCAGGGCAACACCGAAGAGGGCATCAGCTATCTTCAGCAGGCGCTTCCCTACTTCCGTTCGGGCGGCTACCGGAAAGAGGAGGCGCAGACCATCGTCCTTCTGGGTCGCGCCAAACGGCAGAAAGGCAACTACGAAGAGGCTCTGAGCGCGTTCGAGCAGACCATGCGTCTCGCACGCGAAGTGGGCGACCTCTCGCTCGTGGCCGTGGCGCATTCGGAAATCGGCAACGTCCTTCTCCAGCAAGATAAGTATCAGGAGGCGCTCCAACATTTCGAAGAGAGTTACAAGATCGACAAGTCGCTCAACAACGAACTGCGCAGCGGCTACAGCTTATACAATCGCGGCGACGCCCTCTGGCCGCTCGGCCGCTACGACGAGGCGCGTTCGATGTTTGAGCAGGCGCTCGCCATCGCCGAAAAACCGGGCGGAAAGAATAAGGAGTTGCTGGCGTTTATTTATCTGGCGCAGGCGAACATGGCTCTCAGTCAGCGAAACCTCGCCGAAGCCAAAACTAAAGCCGAGCAGACGCTTGCGGAGGCGGGCGATCAAAACAAAACGACCGCCTCCGCGGCGCGGCGCGTCCTCGGATTGGCGCAGACGCTCTCGGGCGCACGCGCGCAGGGCATCGCCACCTGCAAGGATTCCCTGACGGGCGCGCAAGAGGTGGGCGACCCGTGGATCATCTCCAACGCCCAACTCGCACTCGCCGAAGCCTTACTCGAAGGCGGCGACGCGAACGCCGCGCTCACGAGCGCACTGGCGGCTCATGCGAGTTTCGCGCGCTTCGGGCAGAAAGTTTCAGAGTGGCGTGCGTGTTTAGTTGCGGCACGCGCCGGCCAGCGGGCGGGAAATGCGGAAGCGGCGCGGGATCATGCGTCCCGCGCTGCGAATACGCTGGCGGAACTCCAACAGAAATGGGGGGCAGAAGTTTTCAATGTTTACCAGGCGCGGCCGGATGTGCAAGTCGGCCGCAAGCAATTAGGCGAGCTGTCCGCCGGCGTCCGGTAAATTTGTTACTTAACTTAATTTCACCGTGAAAGGAAAACGGACATGAGTGATACCGAAAACACACCGCAGGATCAGGAGACGGAAGAGGAATCGTCGGCCACCAGTGCCGCATCGGCCGATTCGTCCGACGTCGGACTCACTGAAGGTGATCCCCCGATCATCATTCAGGGCACGTCTGAACCTACAGGCTGAGCCGGCACGTGCAGGCAGGCCGCCACTACCGGTGGAGCGCAAGGGGGCAGGCGTGATACACACGGCCTCCCTCCCGCTCCGTCCTTACTCGTCAAACGTGGCGACGTGATGAGCAAGTTCTATCGCACCTCACACCGCAAACCTCAACAGACCTCAACTGTATAAGGAGCAACAACATGAGTAACCAAGACCCCCCTCTGAACGCAGGCGATCCTCCGATCATCATTCAAGGTGGTTCGGTGAGCATTATCGTCCCGGCAACCTTCAGCGAGGAGACAACGAGCAGCAGCGTCTATGAACAGGTGGCCGGCGGCGGCGGGAGACAAAAAGATTTCAAGAATGGCAACGTGAGTCTCATCAATTTGCAGATTGATGAGAACACGCCCATTCCTCTGAACAAAAACTCCAGGATCACGATCACTTATAAATAACCGAACGCGAGAGCGGGGC
>DASVPS010000121.1:0-8265 GCA_036389555.1 Pyrinomonadaceae bacterium | reverse complement strand
CAACGAGACTTTCCAAGTAAAACTGAGTAACCCCGGCGGCGGGGCGACTTTGGGCGCGCCCGACACAGCGACCGTGACGATTATTGATAACGATCCGGCCGGGGCGGCCAACCCCATCTTCCAGACGCCGTTCTTCGTCCGCATGCAGTACCTCGACTTCCTCTCGCGCGAGCCGGAGGCTGGCGAGCCGTGGTCGGGCGTGCTGAACCGCTGCCCGAACGTGAACACGGGGCCGGAGGTGCAATCGGGTTGTGATCGCATCCTCGTCTCGTTGTCGTTCTTCGGCTCGCCCGAATTTCAGCTCAAAGGCTTCTACGTGTTCCGCTTCTACAAGCTGGCCTATAACCGCCTGCCGGAGTATCTGGAGATCATCCCCGACATGAGTTTCGTGGCGGGCAGCACGTCCGCGGAGGTGTTCCAACGCAAGGCGCAGTTAGCCACGCTGTTCACGCAGCGCAGTGAGTTCGTGAGCGCTTACGGCGGCCAGACGAACGCGCAGTTCGTCAACGCGCTGCTCGCCCGCTATGGCCTGACGCAAGTGACGACGCTTGATCCGCTACAACCTGACGGCGTGACGAAAGTGACGTTGACGAATGCCGAGTTGACGAGCCGCCTGAACGCGAGCACGCTGAGCAGGGCACAGGTGTTCCGCGCGATTGCGGATAGCGACCAGGCGGCCGGGGCGGAGTTCAACAACGCATTTGTGGGCATGCAGTACTACGGCTACCTGCGCCGCAAGCCGGATGCGGCGGGCTATCAGGATTGGCTCAGGGTGTTGCAGAGCGGTAACCAGCGCTTGATGGTCAACGGCTTTATGAACTCGGCCGAATACCGTCTGAGATTCGGTCAGCCTTAGCGAACGCTCGGCTGCCTGTGAAAAGGCTGACGCAAACAATGTCCCTTCATGTGCATAACCTCCGCGCAGGCCGTCTGCTGTGCCGCGTCCTTTTAGTTCTCTGCGTGTGCGCTGGCGTGTCCCGCGCGCAAGACACCGTGACGGGCGCGTTCGAGGGCACGGTGACGAACAGCCAGACAGGCGCGGTCGTCGCCGGCGCGGTCGTCGAGATCATCAACCGGCAGATCAACCAGGTCGTGCCGAAGACCTCGGACGCGCGCGGCCGCTTCTACGCCGGGCTGCTCGCGCCGGGCGTCTACCTGATCCGCGTCTCGGCCGCGGGCTTCCAGACGAAGGAGGTGCGCCAGCGTCTGTTCATCACGAGGACGGGCGAGGTCGTCCCCGTCCCCGTCGCCTTAGACCCCGTACCCGCCTCGCCGACACCAATACCCGTGCCGCAGACGGAAGAGGACACGGACGTGCGCGCACGCATCAACGTCGCCGATGGGCAGCGCGGCGGCGCGTTCACCGAAGAGGATGTATCGACGCTCCCGCTCGGCAACACCACCATCGTGCGCTCGTTCGACGAGTTGGCCTTATTGCTGCCTGGCGTCGCGCCGCCGCCGCAGACTCTAGGCTCTGTGGCAGGCCCCGGCGTCGGCGCGGGCGTCGGCACGGCGGGACAGTTCGCGGTCAACGGCCTGCGCTCGCGCGGCAACAACTTCACCGTGGACGGTTCGGACAATAACGACGAGGATATCGGCGTCCGCCGCCAGGGCTTCGTCGCGCTCGTGCCGCAGCCGATAGAGTCCATCCAAGAGTATCAGGTGATAACTCTGCTGGCTCCCGCGCAGTTCGGCCGCAACATCGGGGCGCAGGTCAACGCCGTCTCGAAGTCCGGCGGGAGTGATACGCACGGCACGCTGTTCGGCCTGCTCTCCGCAAGCCATCTCAACGCACGCAACGCATTCGACACGACCCTGGGCAACCAAACGGCGCACCTCCGCGCGGGCGGTCGTCCCGTCTTGCGTAACGGGCGGCAAGTCACGGTCACGAACGAGAGTGGCGGCGAAGACTCGTTTACCGCCGCGCAGCTCGGCCTCGTGCTCGGCGGGCCGCTCGTGCCGAACGCCGCGCGTCATTCCGAGCGCGGCCTCTACTATTTCATTTCCGCCGAAGGCCAATTAATCAACGCGACGAGAGAGGAGAGCTTTGCCGTGCCGACCGTGGAGCAACGCGGTCTTTTCGGCACGGGCGCATCCGGGCTGGCGCGCGATCCGCTCACGGGTCGCGACTTGCAATGCACGACGCAGTTCTGCGAGTTCGGTGTCCCCACGACACCCAGCGCAGATGCCGTCTTCAGCCTCTTCCCGTTTCCCAACAACCCCGCCGGTCTGTACGGGGCGAACACCTTCACGCAAGTGTTGCCCGCCGGCGGGCAGGGGCGCGTCTTCTCCGGCAAGGCCGACGCCAACTTCAACGTGCGCGGGCGGCCGCAACGACTGACCGCGCGGTATAACTACACCGACGACTATCGCGACATTCCCGCCACCGGCGGCGCGCTCTTTTCCGCCCTGCGCGCGCGCGTGAAGACGCAAAATCTGTCGAACTTTCTCAACAGTGAACTGAGCGCGCCCAGCAGCGAGCGCCCGGTCTTCAATCAAGTGCGCGCCTCCTACGGCCGCACGCGCCTCGTCTTCGACGAAATCCGCGAGACGCGATTCCTCCGCGCGAGCAGTTTGGCAAACTCTTTCACGCCCGACACGCGACAGTTCCTCTTGAACGCGCCGCTGCTCGCCAACATCACACTGCCGAACGGCACGAACGTTCTCTATGACAACTCCCTGAACCTCAGCGTCGAAGATGCGCTTGGCCCCGTCGGTCAGGTCAGCATCGCGGGCTACAGCCCCGTCGGCGTGGACGTGTTCAACTTCCCGCAGCGACGCATCAACAACACGTACCAGCTGGCGGACAGTTTGACCGCGCGCTTGCCGCGCCACAGTCTCGCCTTCGGCGCAGACCTGCGACGCTCCGAACTGAACAGCGACCTGCCGCGCAACGCGCGCTCCCTCATCACCTTCAACGGCGCGCCGCGGCTCGTCGGCACGGCGGCGGGTCAGACGGAGCTGCGCGGCTTCTTCAACCCCCTCGATCTCGCCGCCGCTTCCGCGCCGAGCGGCGTCTTTCAGGCGTTGACGAACGGCGCGGGCTCCGCGATTAATCTGCGCTACTACCAGCTCAACTTTTACGCGCAGGACGAATGGCGCGTGCGCCGCAATCTCTCGGTCTCCGCCGGGCTGCGCTACGAGTACAATACCCCGCCGCGCGAGTCGAGCCGGCGGATCGAGAACACATTCAGCGACCCGGCGCTCGCGCTCGTCGCGGGTCTGCGTGCCTTCGAGGCGGGGCGCATGCGTATTTTCGATCCCGACCGCAACAACTTCGCGCCCCGCGTCAGCGTTGCCTACGCGCCGCGCCTGTTCGTCGGTGATCGCGCCACGGTGCTGCGCGCGGGCGCGGGCGTCTTCTACGATCAAGCGCTCGGCGCGGTCGTCAGCCAGTCGCGCAACGTCTTCCCTAATTTTCTGACGCTCAATCTCGCGGGCGGCCTTCCCGTCCGGGGCGGCGTCGGCTTCAACATCGCCGATCCGTCGCGCCCCTTCTTCCCCTGTCCCGACGGCAACGGCGGGCTGCGCTTCTTCGCGCTGACGCAAGCCGACACGCTCAACCGACTCAACCCGGCCGTGCCGCTCGCCTGTCTGGTCGGCCTCAACAATTCTTTCCCCGGCGGCTTCGGTGTCACCCTGCCCGAGCGACGTTTAAAGATGCCGACCGCCTACCACTATGCGTTCACCTTCGAGCAGCAGCTCGCCGACAGGCTTGTTTTCTCCGCCGCTTACGTCGGCACGCAGGGACGCCACCTGCTACGCCTCACCACGCCGAACCTCGGCCCGGATGCCTTCCTCATCCCGACGGCCGTCAACATCGTGAACAATCAACCGAACGTCGTCGGCCGCGCGCTCGGCCCCGGCCAGCGGGTCGGCGCGAACGGCGAGACGCTCGGCGGCCGCCCGGTCGATCAGGCCGGCGCAGTCACCATCTACGAGTCGTCGGCCAACTCCGGCTACAACTCACTACAGCTGCAACTGCGCGGTCACTTGCGACGCGCCGCGCAGTTCCATCTGGCATACACTTTCGCCCGCGCGACGGACGACGTGTCGGACATCTTTGATCTGGCGGGCGCGTCCGCACTGCCGCAAGACAGCTTTAACCTCGCGGCCGAGCGCGGCCCCGCCAACTTCGACGTGCGCCATCGCCTCGCCTACAACTTCATTTACGATCTGCCCGCGTTGAGGCACACGCTCGCGCGTGCAATCTTCGGCAATCTCAGGCTCGCCGGGTCAGGCTCTTTGCAGACGGGACAGCCCTTCACCGTCAACTCTATTTTCGACGTGAACCTCGACGGCAACCTGACGGATCGGCTCAACACCACCGACGGTTTAGTCGTCACGGGTGATCGGCGGCAGCCGCTGCGCCTGACCGCCGACGACCCTACCACCTTGCTCGCGCCGGTCGGGCAGAATGGCCGGGTCGGCCGCAACTCATTCCGCGCCGGCAGCATCGTCGCGCTCGATCTGGCTTTAGCCAAGCGTTTCAACATAACGACGCAACAGAGCCTGACCATGCACGCGGAAGTCTTCAATTTTATCAACCGCGCGAACTACGGCATCCCCGTACGCTTTCTGGGAGCGCCGGGTTTTGGTCAAGCCACGAGCACCGTCACGCCCGCACGCCGTCTCCAGCTCTCGTTGAAGTATTCGTTCTGAACAGAGTTTCTTGACTTATAGATGTGTTTGATTACAATGTCGCTGCTCAACTGACGGTCGGCTCCACGCTCTACCAGAAAACCCTAAGCCAACCTAAACTTCTTGGTCTTCACAACGTGAGATTCATCAGTCTGTTTCTCCCCTGCCGGCAGCGTCATAGTTTCTGCGCCCGCCAGCCCTTAAACCACCCGGGCACTCGTCAACGCCGCGCTTTTGAAGACCTACTTCAATGTCCGGTTGTGACTCGGCGTCAAGCCACAACACTGCCTTTTGACCTGCCGTTGCGGGACATGTTCATCGCATCAACGCTTTTCAGTGATCTCTCTCTGCTGTCTGACAATGAACGTTTTATTCGTCGCTTTCAGATGTAGATCATTGTCGGTAAGGCGACCACTGAAACACAAACGCCGAAAAGCCCCGGTCAAGATGCCGGGGCTTTTCGGTGGCAATGCGACTCAGACTCTTGAGAAAAGCCCGACCCTAGTTCCAGGGGTTCGCAGGTTGATCGTTGATGGCCGTCCAGAAGCGCGTCCCGAACGGGATCGTACCGAACGCCGAGAAGCTCCATCCGCCACTAAAAGACAGATTGATGTCGTACCAACCATCGTGGAACTCAGCCATGCGCCAGCCCGGGCCGAAGTTTGCCGAGCAGATACCGTCCGCTGCCGCGGGACTGGTCAGTTGTGTACCAGCCACGGGCGGTGTCAGCGCGACCGAGCCGCGCGCCCAGCCGTTGTAAAAGTCCGGCACGATGCCCGGGGGCACAGGGCTGTTATCTACGTTCAGGCAGAGCACAGGCAAGACCGCTGTGGCTGGCGTGTCGCCCGAGTAGGGGTTGGTCTGGCCGTCGGAGCCTACATGGACGACGCCGCCGGGTAACTGCTGCAACACAGTCCACGTCATCCCCGCGTGTGTTGCACCGGGATTCACCGGCGCGCAACCGACAATATTGTGCGCCTGGAAAACACTCTCTACATCGAGGGGATTGAAACCCGGATACAGCCGGAGAAACTCCGCCTGATACTCGCACATGGTGTCCACATTGGAGTTTAAGACGTTGTAGAGTTGCTGCACGGAAGCTCCGCCTGTGTTATCCCACGGCTCGAAAGTCGTGTTGAAGACATCTTCCAGATCATTGTAAATGCCGGATGGTATCCAGTTGTTGACGAACCATGCCTCCTGTTCCAATGCGTCGTCGAAACGCACAAAGTTATTGCCGAAGAAACCACTGCGCATCACGCCGTTCGGATAACGCGTCAAGGCGTTTCGTGTGCCGATGTATTGTGCCCAGCTTTCAGCTACCTGAACATTTCCATCATCGGTGAGATTGCCGCACCCGTATCCGCCACAGGGCGGGCCACCGTGGAAGACTTCGGCAGCCATCAGGTCTAACCAGAAATTGGCATTCACCCTGCGGAAATGACTGGCATGTCCCAACTCGTGAAAAGCGGTTTGGGCAAGCCGCGACTCGTAGAAGTTTGGTTCAAAGTCTCCGGTCACACGAAGGGTAATATCCGGCAAGAGCCCGTGAAGCAGGCTGAGAATCTGCCCGGTCGGTGAAAACTCGAACAGCAGTCCTAAGAATGCATCCGTAAACTGTCCGCCCGTCAGGTGATACAGCATGGGTGCGCTCGCGTTGCCAAATTCACCCCTGTTAGACGTATTCGCCCATTGCGCATAGATGATCAAATTGTTCGTCGGTGCGCTTTGTATCCCCTGCTGCTGGCTGTACTGGTCGTGGAAGAACACGGCATTCAAGATCTGGCTCCAGTATCTGTTTTGCCGATGATCGAAGAAGTCGAAGTTCACCTCGCTCCGCATATCGCAGCTGCTTACCCAACCTCTGATATGGATCGAACCGAGAATGAAATTGCCGATGAGTTGCGGGATGACCTGCAGGAGCGTCCCGTGCGTGTTGAGGGGTTTGACATTGACTCTTGAATTTTTCGCGTGCGTGCCCATGATCGTGCCCGCGCTAAACCGCCAGGGGAAATTGTAATGACCGTTGGCGTCCGTATAAGTATGTAGAGGGATGCCGAAGACCAGCCCCCACACCTGCATACCTCTGACGGGTTCCAGCCTGTTCAACTGGTTATCCCAGTAGCGAACAAACCCGGACGGCCTCTTCAGGAGACAAATACGGATTCTCGCCACCGCCTCATTCGTGTAGCCGGCCTGGCTGAAAGCCTCAAGCTGTAGCTCGATATCATCTTCCTGAGGCAGGTAAAGTTCATCCAGTATAACCGTCCCCAAATTCGGCGCTTCCAACAATACATTCACCAGCGGACTATCATTTCTTAAGACGGCATAAAACAGACCATCCCTTAGTTGTTCCGCCTTTGCTTCATCAAGCGCGAACTCATCCGTGTAGAGTTCGCCGTTGGCAAACGGAAAGTCCATGATTTGAATGGTGCTGTCGGCTTCGAGTTGTTGCAACAACTCTCCGTTTACTCCGTTGGGATCAAACCTCAGATAGGTATAGAGCCTGTCGCCTTCTACATCATTAGGAATATCTTCATCTGGAATATCGTCGATGGGAATATCGTCCACCGGCACCTCCTCCATCGCAATGCTCGCAGTACGCGAACCGGCCAATCTCCGATCTGTTTTGGCAAGTTCCCGCTTCGCCTTTCGAATGTTGGCTAGAGAGAAAGGATTCGTTCTTGATGCAGGGCGTTGAGGCGACTTCCGGCTGGCCGCTATGACCGACCCATCGTTTGTGCGACGATCCTGCGCCGGGCACTCGCTACCAGCGATGACGAGCGCGGCGCAAAACAAGACCAACTTCGGAAAGAACCTGCTTACAGTGCCGTATGCCGATACGACGGTTGAGCGTGCCTGTGGGCGCGTCGGGGGGGGAACTCGACTGACGATCTCTTTGGGTGGGCGCATAATACAATTCTCCTGTGGGGGGTGAAGTCTGGAAATGTTGAGAAATTATTTTGGAGCGTAGAATGTCGTGTGCAATTCTTTCTCTCGTGATTATCCGAAACTGCGAAGCGTTGAACTTCAACTGACACGGCGATTCACTTCCAGCCACGCTTCCGCCTCACCACATCATCTACATCGCTCAACCGCGGACAGAGAAATAGCGCGGCAAAACGAAAGATGCTTTGCGGTAGGCAGACAGAGAATTACACTTCGAGGTAACTCGAAAATCTCCGTGCGTTAATATCAAACTGGCTGCGTGAATTTATGAAAGAGAGACTTTCACAAAAGAAAGAACTAACGAGGTCGGACATTACAGTTATAACTCAGGCTTGTCAAGCATTATGAAATAACGGCAGTTTTTCAGTTTGAAATTGCTTTGTATCAACTCACCGGCGCGGGTTCTGGTGCAAATAGGAGAGACAGAGCGCCTAGTATTTGCTCATCCTCACCTGCATGCTTTGAGGCAAGACCCGAGCTTATAGGTGATGTACCATTTAACGCAGAGAATGATGACGGTGTGGTTGAAGTGACGGCCTCTGAACAAGGATAAGGATGATGTGTTGTGAGGGAGTTGGTGCGTGTGAAGATTATCTCCTCATCGCTCTGTTTGCACCAGAACCTTCGGGGTACGCACGGCGGCAAGTGAAGCGGCGAGCCGGTACAGTGTCACAC
>DASVPS010000120.1:0-15149 GCA_036389555.1 Pyrinomonadaceae bacterium | reverse complement strand
TGAATTCGGCCGAGCAGGCGCTAGCGACCCTGCTCATAAATCAATCTATCCCTCAATTAATCCGCCACACCCTCTTGATTCATCGAGCCATGTCAGAAGCCGGAACTCGACTGTATCTCAAAATCGGCACCACGGGCACGGGGGGAATGGGACTCAACATCCCCTACACTCATTCTGAAGACAAACCGTCAGCCACCTTGATGACCAAGACTGCGATAGCCTTCGCACACACAGGGTTAATGTTCCTGATGGCGCGTACACCGGATGGCCCCATCGTGAAGGAAATCAAGCCGGGGGCGATGGTCGGGTATTCGAATATCACCTGCCGTACAATTCGTTCACAAGGCAAGCAAGGCAAACCGGTATACCTCTTCGACAGCCGCAACGAACCGCTCGGCAGCACACTCGTCCTACGCCAGCCAGAGAATCAGTATAAGCGGCTTGAGAAATTGAAAATGGTGGTTGTAGATACGGGCGAGAACGGGCTTTTCACCCAGGGAGAGTTTGAGACCATTACCAACCTGTGGCAGATGGAGTACATCACTCCAGAGGAAATTGCCAAGCAGGCGGTGTTAGAGATTAAAGGCAGCAACACTGGATACGATGTGATCGCTGCCATAGACAGCGCCATCATGAACCCAACCTATCGCGCGGGTTACATTCGTCATGCCGCGCTCGAAGAGATAACACATCTCGAAACGCATAAGCGCAGCGTAGATGCCAAGTCGCCTTCCGTCGCGCTTGGACAACTCGGCCCGCCGGAGTTGGGGAAGTTATTGTGGGAAGCCTACCTGATGAAACAGCAGTTCGAGACAGAATCGTTTAGCAAAGTCATAGAATCAAGCGCTCAGTTTCTGTCAGACGCAATATTTGCATATTTGCAATCGGAGCCTGATATACGACACACGATAAACTCCGTCGGATTGCCGATCCTCATTCCAGACGGCAGTGCTTTACTCCGCGGCCCATTTATTCGTATCCCAGAGACACCTGGCAAGAGCAGTGTCTCACCGACGCCTGAAGATATTGATAAATGGGCGAACAAAGGTTGGGTTGATCTGCGTCCCAAGAACTTCGAGCGTTGGCGTCAACGCTTCATAAAAATGCACCGGGAATCCCAACGCTTAAGGGGACGAGGGTCAGCAGCAATAACAAGCGAAGCCTACCTTTCCAATAATATCCAAATAGGGACAATCGTGGCATGGATATTTAACAACGAAAACTTTGGATATAGAATCAAATAGGGGCAGTCAGAAATAAAGTTCTTCCCTAAACAATAAAGTCCTTCCCTAAACAATCGAAGGTCCTTCCCACGCAGGACACTGTGTATGAACGTTGCCATCGCCTCCGTCGGTTTAGCCACAGCGCAGGGCAGTGTCTCCGATATCGTAAACGGGGCGGAGCTGCGCGTACCTGCGAAGTTGCCCTGGGTCGCCGACAAATGGACTACGTGTCATAGTTCCTATCAGGCTGTTGGGGTTGAGCCATCACTTGATGGAGGAGGGCGTTGGTTAGCGCTGGCTGAGCAAGCTCTGAGAGAATGCTTCGGCAGCGGCACGCCACCTGTTGGGATGCCGCTATTGGTGGCGTCTTGCAACGGGGCGGCCGCAGGGTTCGCTCGTGGCACGTGGCGTCAGGCCTTCGACTTGGAGATGCTTCTCAAAGGCACTGTATGGGCAAAGAAAAGCTGGCCTGTATTTAGCGCCTCGTGCAATTCGGGTTTACAAGCTCTCTATATAGCCAGATTACTTTTGCTCGCGGGCTATTCGGATGAAGTGGTTGTTCTGGCCGTAGACACTCTCTCGCCGGCGAGCCATGACAATTTCGAGGTCTTACGTGTGCTGACAGACAGGCCGACGCCCTGGCAGCACACGAGCAGCGGTTTTATTCCGGGCGAAGCAGCCGTCGCTCTTCGGCTGGTTCGCGCTCAACATGCCGAGGGAGCACCTTATCTGAACGGGCCTATACTGGCGAGCGACCTTGAAGGACATGACGGACTCTCGACAATATTGTCGGAGTTGCGGCTTGAAAGGCTTAAACTTATTTTGGGGCAAGGCACAGGCCCCTTTCAAAGCGACAAGTCGGAATTATCAGCACTCGAAGCCGCCGTCAGTAAGACTGTTCCTCTGGCGACGCCGCTAGTCCATTTTGGACACACGCTGGGCGCTTCGAGTCTGCTTTCAGTTGCTTTAGCGGTCTTAGCGTGGAAACCTACGGCGCCTTTGCCGACACTCTCAATGCCCGCCCGCTCGGCCGTTGATGGAAGACAGCTCTTTCATGGTTCAGCCGGGGAAGGCGATGTGCTTGTGACGTGTCGTGCGATGAGCGGGGCATGCGCGGCGGTCAGTGTGGGGTCGTCTGCCAGCCCTCACGTTCATCGATCCAAAAGGTGGTATCCGTCGTCTGAGAATGGAGTCTTGATGCACCGTACGCTGCGACAGATCGGCACGGAAGCCATTCGCTACCGTCCTCGAATCCCTCCTGATATTCTCGTCGTACGGATGGACGAGCCGTTGCTGCCGGAGGAACGCGCGAGTATCGGCGGCAGGCTGCTGCCAAGCGCCGTGCTTGAGTTGACACCCGGCTTCGTGCCGCAGTTGATCGCCCGTCGCTGGGGCTTCATGGGCGGGGCTTTGTGTCTGGTCGGCAATGACGGCACGGACAAAACCACATCGGACATGATCGGAGCATGTAAAGAATCCGGTCTCATTGTCAGCCAGATAAATCTGCGCGGGGGTGGAGATGATCGAGCAGTCGAATGGAATGCCTGAGATGCCGGAAGAAGGCGTCCGGCTCATGGATGGATTGCGCGTGCTCGTGACCGGCGGCTCAGGTGGACTGGGTCAGGGTATCTGTGCGGTCGCGGCTCGCGAAGGCGCGAAGGTGGCTTTCACCTGGCATGGAAATAGCTCCGGCGCAGAAGCTACAGAGGCCATCGTGCGTGGCTTCGGCGGCGAGTGCCTGACGATTCAGGCCGATCTGCGCGAACGTGAGGCGGCGCAGCGAGTCGTCACGGCGGTGGAAGAAGCATGGGGGGCTGTCGACACACTGGTTAACAACGCGGCGTTTAGCGAAGCTGTGCCGTTCATCCTCCTTGACGATGATGATTTTGCAGACTTACTTGAGCTTAACCTGTTCGCCGCTTTCCGCATGTGCCGCGCGGCCGTGCGCGGCATGATTCGACAGAAGTACGGACGCATCGTCAATATCAGTTCCATCACCGGCTCGCGCTCTATTGCCGGGCCGGTTCATTATGCTGCCAGCAAGGGCGCGCTCGAAGGCTTGACGCGCAGTTTGGCGCACGAGGTCGGCCCGTACGGCGTGCTCATCAACGCCATCGCGGCCGGTATCTTTGAGGGCGGATTGCGCTCTACGATTCCAGAGCATCATCAGAAACGCTATCTGGACGCCTGCGCCCTCTCACGCTTCGGACAGCCCGCAGAGTGTGGGGAAGCTGTGGCCTGGCTCGGCTCAAGGCGCAACACCTACATGAACGGCTCGGTTCTCTTTCTTGACGGGGGCACGCTCGCCTGAGATGGAATTTTCATTGACTATTATTGAAAAGTGATTAGAATTCCGATGCTCTTCATCGCTTTCGCTTGACTCCGGGAGCTTATCCAAATCTCGCTTCCGCCCCTTTTCTCACCGGCTCTTAAGCCTTGTTTCGCGCAGCTGTTTCTTAAAGGAGAGCAGCCATGTTACCACTCAACTCACTGTTTGAAGCTCCGCTGGTTAAAAAGGACAGAGACGCAGCCTTCTTCACCTACACGCGCTCGATCTGCCCGCACTGCAAGAAGCTCATTGACGCTCATATAGTGTTGCGCGAAGACCGCGTGTGGATGCAGAAGAAATGTCCGCAGCACGGTTTCTTCGAAGTCGAGATTTCCAGCGACTCGGAGTATTACGTCAAATCGCTCTCTTACACTAAGCCCGGCACCATGCCGCTCAATTTCTCTACGAAGGTCGAGCACGGCTGCCCTCTGGACTGCGGGCTGTGTGAAGACCACCTTCAACACACCTGCTCTCCGATCTTCGAGATCAATGACGTGTGCGACCTCACCTGTCCCGTCTGTATCGTGCGCAACCAGCAGCGCTATACGATGTCGATGGAGGATTTCAAGCGCGGCGTGGATTCCCTCGTCGCCGCCGAAGGCGAGCTTCCGATCATGCTGCTTTCGGGCGGCGAGCCGACCCTTCATCCGCTCTTTTTCGAGTTCTGCGACTACGTGCTGCGCGGCCCTCATCAAGGCAAGATCAAACGCTTGCTCATCTCGACGCACGGGCGTCGCATCGCCAACAATCGAGAGTTCGCCGAGCGCTTCAAGGCCGGCGGCATGTATGCCTCGCTACAGTTCGACACATTGCGTGCGGGCGTCTATCCGAAGACGCGCGGCGTCGAATTGATCGAGATGAAGATGCGCTGCCTCGAAGTCATTAAGGAACTGGACATCCCGACGGTGCTGGTTCCGACCGTCTCCAAGGGAGACAACAGCGACGAACTCGGCGCGCTCATCGAACTCGGACTCGAACTCGAACAAGTGTCGAGCATCGTCATCCAGCCGATGGCGCACACGGGCGACGGCGGCGACGCCTACCACGGTAGCCCCGCCGGACATCGCCTCACCATGCCCGAAGTGCATCAGTTGATCGAAGAACAGACGGGCTGGTTCAAGCGCGAATATTTTCACCCGGTGCCCTGCTCGCATCCGAGTTGCTATACGGCCACCTACCTGTTTCGCATGGATGGCGGAAAGTATGTGCCGCTCCCGGAGTTCGTTAACATCAGGCAGTATCTGGACGCGATGTCCAACCGCGCCATCATTCGCTCGGACGACCAACTGGAGCGTATGATCCTCGATTCGATCACTAATCTCTGGTCGGCGACGAAGGTGGGCGAAGACTCGGATGTCATCCTCGCCTCGCTCAAAGGTTTTCTGAAAGAGACCTTCAACTCTCGCAATCCGCTCTCGGCCGCAGACATCGAGCGGCGCACGGAGGCTCGCAGCAAAGCCATCTTCATCCATAATTTCATGGACCCTTGGGATTTGGACGTGGCGCGCCTGAAGAAATGCTGCACGCATTACCTGATGCCTGACGGCAGGCTGATGCCGGGATGCTCTTATAATAATCTCTACCGGCACAAGGACGAGCGGTTCTTTCCCGACGCCGAACCCGTCTCGCCCATGCCGGTCAAAAGCGATGGGCCGCAACTTGTACAGATTGCAGGCCGGAGGAACCCATAAACACCTCTGAAACCATTAGAGAGCTGCGCGAGCTGATAGTTAAAGCCGCACCAGACCCGGCGCTGGCTGCGCCCGTTATTCACTGTCACGAAGATGAATTGTTGGATAACGTCATTCCCTTTTCGTCTGTCATCCTGCTCGGAGTGGTGGTGGCGGTGGAAGACCGTTTCGGTATCGTCGTCACGCGCGAGCAACTCGCACGCGCGTGCGGCGGTGGGTCGAGCCTGCGCGGGCTCGCACAGATGATCGAGGCTCAACAGGAAGGACGCTTGAATCAAGACGCCTCCTCCTGGAACGCTCCCCTACCGGAGCACTCCGGCACGTAATTCGCGCAACCCACGCTCTCTCTGATCACCAACGAGTTTCGCATCATGAAAATAGAGATCGTGCATCCGGCACATTACCGCGACGATGGCACGCTGGTTCAGGCCAAGCGTTGGTACGACCGTCTGGGTGCTTACCTGCCCCATCTCGGCCCCCCGCTTCTGGCAGCGCTCACGCCCGACCGGCATCAGGTGCGGCTCGTCGAAGAGTACATGGAGGACATCAACTTCGACAGTGATGCCGATGTGGTGGCGATCTCCGGCCAGATCATGCAGTTTGATCGTTGCGTGGATATCTCGCGGCAGTTCCGCGCGCGCGGCAAGAAGACCATCCTCGGAGGCTATCTGCCTTGGATGCTGCCCGACCGGGTGGAGGGATTATTCGACGCCATCGTCGTCGGCGAGGGCGATGAAGTCTGGCCGCAAATCCTGAACGATATCGAGCGCGGGCAACTCAAGCCGCGCTACCGGCCGGCCAAGCCGCCCGACATCACCGATCTGCCCGTGCCGCGCTATGACCTCATCAAGAAAGATCGCGTCGTAGTCTATCCCGTGCAGGCCACACGCGGCTGTCCCTTCACCTGCCAGTACTGCTCAATCGCGGCCGTCCATCAGGGCATCTACCGGAAGCGCCCCGTGGAGCAGATCGTGCGCGACGTTGAAGCGACGGGGAGCCGCAATATCAACTTCTGCGACGACAATCTCTGCGAGGACGTTAAATACTCCGACAGACTCTTCACGGCGCTTCGCGGCGCTCCTATTCGTTGGGGCACGCAGACCACTATCAACGTGGCACGCCATCCAGCCCTCTTGAAGAAGGCGAGAGAGTCCGGTTGTGCGCTGATGGCGCTCGGCGTCGAGACCTTTTCGGCGAAAAATCTTGAAGAGGTCAACAAAACTTTTCACGCCGTCGATAAATACGCGGACAGTTTACGGCGCATCATGGATGCGGGGATCAGCCCGCATGCGCTGATCATCTTCGGCCTGCCCGATGACGACGCGGATACTTTCAAACACACGGTCGATTATCTGGAAAAGCTGAAAGTGCCCGTCACACAGTTTTTCATCCTGACGCCCTATCCGGGATCGCCCACGGGCGACAAGATTTGGCGCTCCGGCAAGGTGTTCGATCAGAACCTCTCTCACCTGCGCGAACCGTATGTCGTCTACGAACCGGAGCATCTCACCCCGGCACAACTGCATGACGGCTGGTGGACGGCCGTCAACGAATTCTACTCTCTGCAATCCATCTTCAAGCGTATCGTCCTGCGCCGCAAGCCTCTCAACATGTGGATCAATCTGGCGACCAACCTGTACTACTGGTCGAAAGTCAAACGCGGCATCCACACGGTCTACTTCGGAAAGAATTAAGTGATGGCGCACGCACACTTCAGCCTGCATGCTCTTCCCGCCCTCGCCGCGCGCGAAGAGTTGTTGCCCGAAGCCGCGCGCGCTTTTTCGCTGTTAGGACTTCCCCGTTTTGCCTTGGCGTGGGGAGGAGAGCGGGCGTGACCTATCTCGTAGCATCTGCGTCGGTAAACGATCAGGCCGTGCGGCAGGCATCGCCGGAGGTGTGGCGACAGGTGCGTCGTTACAACCTGCCCGTGCAGCTTGCGCTGGTCGCCGCCGGTGAGGTGATCAATTCGTCGCTCGATCCGTCGGCGCTGGCGGTCATTTCGCTCGCACCATGCCAGCCCGGTTCGGCCGACCTGTATCGCTGGGGGCGGGTTGTGATAGCAGGCATGGCGCAGGGCGATCTCGGCGACACGCGCATGAATCCTACCCAGACGCTTCATGCGGTTGATAATCTGGCGATGTCTGCCTTCGCCATCAGTCAAGGCAATCATGCTTATTGCCTTGGACTCGGCGGAGCGGCGGGGCAGGCATGGGCTGGGCTTGAAGCAATTCAGGAGCGACTCGCGACAGGCCAGGAGACGGAGGCGCTGCTCATGGCCGGCGATCAGGATCGCGCCGAAGACGGGGCGGCAGGCATCGGCGTCGCCCTGCTATTCTCTGCTTCTCCAAGGCCATACTCGCGGCGCGGCCAGCCGGTGCGGCTCTTGACAGTCGCGCGCGAGCGAAGACCGCACGCGGACGCAAGTGTGCCACACGCGGCGGCCGGGCTGTGCAGCCTTCTGTCGGCAATTGCAGAGCACGCGGGCGGGCTGCTCTCGTATCAGGTGCCGCTTGAACATTCGGACGGAGTTGATACGGTGAGCATCTCGTTGGAGGTCGGGCGATGAACACTGACCGGCGCATCGTGATCACAGGGATGGGCGCGCTCTCCGCGCTCGGCGCGACGCCTGAAGAGCTATGGAGGGGGTTGCTCGAAGGGCGCTCAGGCATCGGCCGTGTATCTCATCTGGTGAGGTCGGGAATCAACGTCACCACCGGGGGCGAGGTCAAAGCAGTGGCTCACGACCGTCTCGACCGCGACCGTGAGATCGCCCGGCGCGCGATTGATGACGCGCTTCTGGCGGCAAACTGCGATGCGGCGGAGTGTGGCTTCATCTGGGCGACGGGTCTCGATACCTTTCAGGCCGGTGCAGATGGTTTTGTGCATCGCTCAGCGGGGCAGTGCTTCACAGAGCTGGCATCACGTTTCGACAATCCCCGGCGCATGATCGCCGCCGCGTGCGCTTCAGGCACGCAAGCCGTCGGCGAAGCGTTCCGCCTCATCCGGCATGGCCGTGCGGAGGCATGCGTGGCGGGAGGATCGAGCGTGATGCTCACGCCCTTCTATCTCATCGGGTTCGCGGGGCTGCAGGCTGTCGCCGTTGATTGTGACGGCGACGAGCCATCGGCGGCTTGCCGTCCTTTCGACCGGCGGCGCAAAGGGTTTGCGCTGGCCGACGGTGCGGGCGCGCTGGTGTTGGAAACGCTCGTACGCGCCAGACGGCGTGGGGCGAATGTAGTGGCCGAAGTCATCGGTTTCGGTGTGAGTCAGGACGGCTTCGACCTCAACCGCCCGTGCGACGATGGTGCGGGCGCAGAGCTTTGCATGCGCCGTGCGCTGGATGATGCCGAACTCGCGCCGCCCGCGCTTGATGCGATCAATGCACACGCCACGGGAACTTTCCTCGGCGATCTGGCTGAGGTCGCTGCACTACGCAGGCTCTTAGGGGATGACTGGAAGCGCACTCCCGTTTCGGGCGTCAAAGGTGCAATCGGCCACGCGATGGCCGCAGCGGGTGCGCTTGAAACAATCGTCGCCGCTTACACGTGCGCAACCGGAATCGTGCCTCCGACGGTCAATTTGTATGAACCGGACGAGGGCTGCGAGTTGGATCACGTCGTCGGTGCGCCGCGCGACGCCTCTGCGCGCACCGTCCTCTCCGTGTCGTTCGGCATGGGCGGACAGAACGCGGCCATCGTCCTCAAACGCATATCTCTATGAAGACATCCGCGGACTGGGGACAGCAGGGGCGCGTCACGATCATCACGGGCGCGACAGGTTATCTCGGTCGCGCGCTCGCGCATGGATTCAGTGATGCGGGTGCGACGCTCTTTCTGCATGGGCGCAATCAGGAATCGCTCGACGCGCTGGCCGCCGAGTTGTCCGCCCCTGCGGAGAGAATCCACACATGGGCGGCTGATCTGACCGAGAGCGATGCCGGGCAACGACTCATCAGCGCGGCTCTTTTGCAGACCGGCCATATTGATACGCTCGTGCTGAATGCCGGGACGCTCGCCGACGGACTCGTCGCAGGGCTGACCGATGAGGAGATGGAGCAGGTTTATGAGCTTAACCTGTGGGGCACGTTCCGCACGCTGCGCGCCGCGCTCCGCCCCATGATTCTACAGCGCAGCGGCCAGATCGTCGTCGTGTCTTCGACGGCGGCGCAAAGACCCGGCATCGGACAGGGGGCTTATGCCTCTTCAAAGGCGGCGCTGGAGTCTCTCGTGAGAACCACTGCGCGCGAGACGGCTGCGCGTGGAATTCGCATCAACGGGGTCGCGCCCGGACTTCTGGCCGGGGGAATGGCGATGCGTATTCTCGACGAAGCGGCGGAGAGCGCGGCGCAGGCGATTCCGATGAGACGACCGGGCGAGGCCAGCGAGGTTGTGCCAGTCGTTCTGTTTCTCGCCGCGCCGATGAGTTCTTACGTGACGGGACAGGTTTGGTCTATTGACGGAGGTTACACGGCATGAACGATCAAGGCGCTTTCGCGGAAGTGGCGGCGCTCGTCCAGCAAACTCTGGCACTCCCGGAATCCGAGCCTGTTCGAGCAGAGCAACTTCTCTTCTACGACCTGAGCTTCACCTCGCTGGACATGCTCGACTTGTTGTTTCGTCTCGAACAGCGTTTCGACATCAGCATCCCCGAAGGAACCATCTATGAGTTGGCGCGCGGCGAGATGCCGGATAGCGAGTTTGCCGAAAGCTCCGTGCTGACCGATGCGGGGCGCGAGAGATTGATGGCGCTACTTTACGACTCGCCGCCGCAAATCTTCCCCGCGCGCATACATGTCACGACCCTGCCGCGCTATTGCACGGTCGGCGCGATCACACGGCTCGTTGAGCACAAGCTGGCGAGAGCATGAGATATGTTCGAAATGATGCGCTCGATCATCACGGACACAGAGAGCGGTCTCGGGCGCGGGACGGCCTACGTCACGGCCGATTGCCCCAGCTTCGCAGACCACTTCCCCGGCGCGCCCGTGCTGCCCGGTTCGCTCCTCATCGAACTGGCGGCGCAAGTCGCAGGGCCGCTGGCGGAAGAGACTGTGTGTTCGCGCCTCGGGCTTGAGCGTTGGGCTATGCTCGGCATGATCCGCGACGCGAAGTTTCTGCGCCACACGCAGCTTCCGGCACAACTCTTAATCCACGCCGAAGTGCGCCGCGCCGAAGCCTCGAAGGTCATCGTTCAGGTGGCGGCGCGGGTGGACGAGCAAGAGGTCTTACGCGCGGAACTGTGGATGATGATGTTGGAGGCTTCGCCCGAATGGGCTGCGGCCATCAACGCGCGTCGTGAACGTGTAGCCAGATGGAAAGGAGCCGCATCATGAAGCTCCGCCGGCAGACGCACGCCTTGTCGCAACTCGATGCATTTTTCGTCGCCTATCAGGAGCGCACGGGAATACTCATGCAGCACGGCGTCGAGGTCGAGTTCAAAGGAGACTTGCAGCGCGGCCAACTTGAACAGGTTCTGGCATATCTCGTCGGCCGCTGGCCGAGGCTCGGCCAGACGCTACACAAAGGGTTGACCGGACTTCACTGGCGCGGCGAGTGCCATGTGGAAAAGATGCTGCGAGTAACAGGCGACGGCAGCGCTCCGACTCGTTGGCGCAACCAGCCTCTAGACCCTTTTCGCGAGCCGCCCTTTCAATTGCTCTACCTGCCCGGCAGGGAGCGCAGCACGCTGGCCTTTCGCTGTCATCATGCGGTGGCCGACGGCGAAGCGTTCATCATCATCTGCGCCGAGGCGTTGCGCGTTTTAGCGTCTTTGAGCGGCGGCGGGACTTTGCCGCGACCTGAGATCGCCGCCGCGCCCAAGCTGATGAACGTCATTTCTCCGATAGGCTTATTGCGGGAGAGGAAGTTGTTCGGAATGTGGCGCTACATGCGTTGGCTGGCGGCCGAAGCCGAGGCCAAACGGAGCATGTCTTTAACTATGCGTGCTCGCGAGCCGGGTGAGATAGCGACGCGAGAGAGGCTGCTCGACGAGACGGATTTTGACTGCGTCAGTGAGCGAGCAGCAGCCGCCGGGGTCGCTCCGACGTGGCTATGCGCGGCGGCGTGGGTGCGGGCTATCGGCGCATGGAACCGCTCGCAGAGCATTGCCACGACGGGTCTCGTTTCGCTCGAAGTGCCTGTGAGTTTGCGTCCCCGACGAAACCTTAAAGACTATATCGGCAACTTCATTTCGCCACTCGTTCTCTTCGGCGACCCGTCACAGCCGCTCGAAAAGATCGCTTTCAAACTGCGAGAGCAATTCAAGACGCAGGTGCGACAACGCTCGCATCTGGGCGTGCCTTTGTTCACTGCGCCCGCGCGCTTTCTGCCGTGGCCTTTGTTCCGGCGGCTCGCCGTCACACGGGCTTCGACCGGCTTTGCCACGAGTCACTTCATCTGGTTACAGCGGACGCTTGATAAAGAATTGTCTGCCATCTCAAGAGGCGCGCTGCAACTCCTGGACTTTCATCTGTATACGCCCGTGTGCCTGCACATGGGCGCGGCTCTGGCCGTAGTCCCTTTTGCAGGAAGCGCCAAACTCGTGTTGACCTATCGCTTGACGGCATTCTCCGCTGCGGATGCCGAGTCGCTGCTCGACCTGGCCGCCTCAGAACTGCAAGGCGAGCGACGCAAACACAGACAGGCTGTCGGATGAACAGTGCCAGATTGGCAAAACACGTGATCATCATCGGGGCTGGCCCGGCGGGGCTGGCCGCCGCCGTCTGCCTGTCAAGGCTCAATGTCGCGTACACGCTCATCGAACAGGGGTCGCTTGTCTCAAGTGCGCTTCGTCAGGTTGACCCGGACATGCACTTGCTCTCGCCGACCGGCTTATCCTTGATGCCCGGCATGGAGCGCCCGCCGGGAGACCCCGAATACCTCTCCTTTCGCGCGCTTGTCGCGGCGCTCGAACAGTATCAGGAGCAACATCGCATACAAATCGTCAACGATGCCAGAGTCGTGTCCGTGACACATGATGGCGCAGCTTTCACGGTTCGTTATCGTGGCAGGGACGAAGCTGAACATGTCTCGAAGGGCAGCCACGTCATTAACGCCACGGGTATCATCAGCCACTCACAACTCCCGCCGGATTTCAACCCACGCGCGTGCTCGTTTAGCTGGATGCATAGCATCGACGCGCGTGCGCCCGATCTCGCAGAGGCGCGCAGGCTCTTGGTGGTTGGCGGCGGGGCTTCGGCTGCCGAGGTGCTTGAGCGCTGGCTCGAAGTCCGCTCCGGCGATGCTCATGCGTGGCTCTCGCTCCGCTCGCCTTTGATAGCCGTCCCGCATTGGCTTTTCGGGATAGACGTACATTATCTCGTCTGGCTGCCGGAGCAATTGCCGACCTGCCTGATCGGGTGGCGCGCCGGGCGACTTCATGAGCCGATGACAGGTCTGACAGTCACACGCGCGATAAAGAACAATCTGATTACACGTGCGCCCGCCGTGAAGAGCTATTACGGCGACACTGTGACCTTTCGCAATGGCGAACAACTCCGGCCAGACCTTGTGGTCTTCTCGACAGGCTTTCGCTATGCGTCGGAGCATCTCGATCAACTGGTTGATTACGACCCGGACAAGAGACCGTTAGTCAAAAACTGTGAGAGCACGCGCACGCCCGGTCTCTACCTACTGGGCTTTCGCTTCGGGCGCACGTTCGCCTCCCCTTACCTGCGCGGAATTGCTCGTGACGCGCAATATGTGGCGGAACAGATCGCAAGTGAAGGCAAGTAATCGCGCACAGATGATTGCCTGTGGCTCGCGTCCGAATTTTTATTGACATGAGCGAGACACGCGGGACATAAACCGCATGAATTGCTCACACGCTTTTAACCGGCGCGCTTCCAACACACGCGCTGACCGCGCCTCGCACCCGTTGAACAGTTTGATCGCCCGGCGGCGGCGCACCCATAGTTGCATTGTGTTTGCGAGAACTTGATTCAATGAAGACCGTACAGGTAGACGCTTTTGGCGGGGTTGAGAATCTGCGGGTCGTGGAGCGCCCGAAACCTGTGCCGCGCGAAGGAGAAGTTTTGGTGCGCGTCGCGGCGAGCGGGTTGAACTATTCCGATGTGATGCAGCGTGAAGGGATTTATCCCGGTGGCACTCGGCCGCCTTACTTTCCCGGCATAGAGGCCGCGGGGGTCGTCGAACTGGCCGGGACGCAACGCGATGAGCCGACACTGCTCGGCTCACGCATCGCTTGTATCACACAGGGCGGCGCGCATGCGGAATACGTCCTCGCCGAAGCGCGCGCCTGCATCCCCTTGCCCGATGCGGTCTCTTTCGTTGAGGGCGCGGCCTTTCCCGTCCAGTATCTGACGGCTTATCACGCGCTCTCGACCGTGGCGCACGCGGCTCAAGGGGAGACGGTGCTCGTCCATGCGGCGGGCGGCGGGGTCGGGACTGCCGCCGTGCAGATCGCACGTCTGCTCGGTCTCAGAGTGATAGGCACGGCGTCCACGCGCGAGAAGCGCGGGCGCGTACTTGAACTCGGCGCGGATTGCGCGGTCGGTTATGAAGAGTTCGAGGTTGCGTCGCGCGAGTTTACGGGCGGACGTGGGCCGGACATTATTCTCGACACGGTCGGCGGCGACGTGCTGCGTCGCAGCCTCGCGCTCCTGCCGCCGCTCGGGCGGCTGGTCGTGCTCGGTCTCGCCAGCCGCGCGGCACCGCCCATAGACACTGTGAAACTCCTCTTCCGCTCGCAAGCCGTGCTCGGATTTCATTTGAACGCGATTTTGGAGCGGCCGGCGCTGGTGCAGGCATCCATCGGACAATTGTTCAACTGGATCGGCGAAGGCAAGATCAAGATACAAGTCGGGCACACGCTTCCGCTCAGGGAAATTCGCCAGGCTCATGAGCTGCTTGCCGGTCGTCAGAGTTACGGCAAGGTTGTGCTGCTCCCCTAGCCACTCATTCTCGGCGGGACAGTTTTGCCCCGTTGACCTCACAGGGAGAAATCGTCATGAGACACAATTATTCAGTCTCCGATTATCTGCATTTCGGTCGCATGTACTGGCGCAGCCGTCGCCGTCACAAGGCGTGGGGTAAACAGTACGAAGCGGCGATCAGCGACGGGAGTTTCAAGCTGCCGACCGCCGCCGTCGTCCAACTCCTGCCGACGGAAGCATGTAACCTGCGTTGCCAGATGTGCAACCAGTGGGGAGAGAACGGTTATTTTCTACAGGGCGTGCGCAAGGTCGATCACATGGACGAGGCGGGTCTGACGAAACTGATGCGCAGCCTCTCGCCCGCAGATACATTCATCAGTGTCCACGGCGGAGAGCCGTTTGCCTACAAACACACAAACACACTGCTTGAGCTTTTGCGTGAGCAACAGTTCGATGTGATCTTCACGACCAACGGCACGCTGCTGGTTCCCTATCTTGAGAGCCTCGCCCGCATCAAAAATCTTTCCTTCCTCTTATCGATTGACGGCGACGAGGCAACGCATAACAAGATTCGCGGCGCAGGCAGATTCCAACAAGCGAAGTCTGCGATGGCGGAATTGTTCGACCTCAGGCGCAAACTGAAGATGCCTCTGCCCCTGCTCGTGTTGAGCATCGTGGTCTGTGAATGGACGACGGAGGTGCTGGAGAAAGCATATGAAGTGGCCGCAGAGTTTAATGCCTTCGCCATTAACTACAACTTTCGCTGGTTCCTCACGGAAGAGGTGGGACAGCAATATGAGGAGCATTTGAAAGAACAGTTTGGCTTGAAGTCCTCCGGCGCATGGCGCGGATGGCTGTCGGCTAATCATGACGAACATGATTACGGAAATGTCGCACAGGCGCTCAGCCGCGTGCTTCGGCAGAAGCGAGGCCGCATCCTTCCGCCTTATGTGATGACCACGCCGAGCCAACTTCGCGGCAAAGACTTTGAGACCTACTTTACCGATTACCTC
>DASVPS010000119.1:0-10956 GCA_036389555.1 Pyrinomonadaceae bacterium | reverse complement strand
CAGGAAATACGCGAAAGATAGCAGTGGGTCGGTTTCAAATTCGGACTAACGTTAGACGTTAGTCCGAATTTTCACATTGACCTGTCAGGCGCAGGGTCGCCTGCTTGACACCTCTGCGCCCCGCTCCGTATGATTCTTTCGCGTTCACGCGGATGTGGCGGAATTGGCAGACGCGCAGGTCTCAGAAGCCTGTGATGGTGACATCGTGGAGGTTCGATCCCTCTCATCCGCATTAAAAGCAGAGGTCAGAGGCTAGAGGTCAGAGGTTAGTAGAAAGCGAACTGCTTTTCACTAACCTCTGACCTCTAACCTCTGACCTCTGCTTTTTAGTTTATCGCATCTGACGCGGCCTCTGCGGGCTGCGAGGCGGTGCGTGCATCCATGACGAGGAGCGGCTGTTCGTCGAAGAGGGTCGAGTTGATGAGCGTCTGCACCCAGTACTCGCCGGGCGTGTTGAAGGTAACGTTGACGAAGAAACTAACGTTGTCGGTGTGGCCGCCGTGCGTAATCTCGAAGGGCGCGGGTTCGGAGACGACAACGGGCTGCTTCCGGTCAGGCGACAGAATCCGCACCTCCGAGAGATAGCGCCCGTCGCCGCGCCAGTGGTTGACGACCGCGAATTTGATCAGCGAGATGGGCATCTGCTGTACCAGCATGTTCTGAAAGACGCCGATCAGAGATAACTTGTTGCCGACCTCCAGACGCACGTCGTCGCAAAAGATCGTGTAGGCTAGTTCGAGTTTATTATTTTGATTCGCTGTGCTCATCCTGTCTCCGATTTCGATTAACTTTTGAAATACTATCCGCCGCCGCGCCGTCAGCCGCCGATCAACTACCGCTCAACAACTCTTTGAATTCCGCCTCGTCGAGCACACGCACGCCGAGCGACTGCGCCTTGTCCAGTTTCGACCCGGCCTCTTCGCCCGCCACGACGTAATTCGTCTTCTTGCTGACCGAAGAGGTGACGCGCCCGCCGCGCGCCTCTATGAGCGCGGCGGCTTCATCGCGCGTCATGGTTTCGAGTTTTCCGGTGAGGACGAAGAGCAGGCCGGCGAACGCTTCCCCCTGCGCGCCGCTCGCGCCTCCGCCTCCTCCTGCGCCCGCCTCCATTTCCGTGCGCACGCCCGCCGCCCGCAGACGCTCGCAGAGCGCGCGATTGCCTTCGTCTGCGAACCAATCGTGGACGCTCTCGGCCACGGTCAGGCCGATCTCCGGCACGGCGTCGAGTTCTTCGACCGTCGCCCGGCCGAGACCTTCGAGCGTGCGAAAGCTGCGCGCGAGAATGGCGGCCGTGCGCTCGCCGACGTGGCGTATGCCGAGGCCGAAGACGAGTTGCGGCAAGTCGCGCGTCTTGCTCGCCTCGATCTGCGCCAGCAAATTCGACGCCGATTTCTCCGCCATGCGTTCGAGACCGGCCACCTCTTCGTGAGTTAACCCGTACAGCCCCGCCACGTCTCGCACCATCCCCTTCTGGACGAATTGATCCGCCAGCGCATCGCCCAAGCCTTCGATCCGCATCGCGCGGCGCGAGGCGTAATGGAGCAGGCGCGCTTTGAGTTGCGCGGGGCAATCTGCCGCCACGCAGCGCGACACCACCTCGCCCTCCGGGCGCGACACGACGCCGCCGCACACGGGGCACTCCTTCGGCAGACGGAAACGCTTCTCCGCCCCCGTCCGGCGCGACTCGACCACCTTGATCACTTTCGGGATTACGTCGCCGCTCTTTTCGATGAGCACCCAGTCGCCTTTGAGCAAACCGAGCCGCTTGATCTCGTCTTCGTTGTGCAGGGTGGCGCGCGCCACGGTGCTGCCCGCGACGAGCACGGGTTCGAGCACGGCGACGGGCGTGAGCGCGCCCGTGCGCCCCACCTGCACGATGATGTCGAGCACTTGCGTCGTCGCCTGTCGCGCCGGGTACTTGTAGGCGATAGCCCAGCGCGGCGACTTCGCCGTCGCGCCAAACTCCTCCTGCAACGCGGCCGAGTTGACTTTGACGACCACGCCGTCAATCTCATATTCCAACTCGTCGCGCCGCGCTTCCATCTCGTTGCAGAACTCTATGACTTCTTCAATCGAAGGGCAGAGCCTTTTATGACTGACCTGAAAGCCCGCGCGCTCCAACCACTCCAAGCCCTCCCGGTGTGTGGCGAAGGCTTTGCGCTCGCCGCCGATCACGTCGTAGGCGAAGAGATCGAGACGGCGTGCGGCGACGATCTTCGGATCGAGTTGGCGAATGGTGCCGGCGGCGGCGTTACGCGGGTTGGCGAAGCGCGGCTCCTCTGCCTCTTCGCGCTCGGCGTTGATGCGCTCGAAAGTTTTGCGCGACAGGTAGGCTTCGCCGCGCACTTCAAGGTCGGCCGCGCCGGCGTCATCTTTCAGACGAAGCGGGATGCTGCGAATGGTGCGTACGTTCTGTGTCACGTCTTCGCCGCGTCGCCCGTCGCCGCGCGTGACGCCGCGCACGAGCAGGCCGCGCTCGTAGTGCAGGGAGATCGAGAGGCCGTCGATCTTCAACTCGGCGACGTATTCGACGCGGCGACCGTCCGCGAGACGCTTGACGCGCTCGTCGAAGGCGCGTAGGTCTTCGATGTTGTAGCTGTTGTCGAGCGAGAGCATCGGGCGGCGATGGACGTACTCGTCGAAGCCTTCGGCGGGGCGCCCGCCGACGCGCTGCGTGGGGCTATCGGCCGCGGCGAGTTCGGGGTGCTCGGCTTCGAGTTGCTGGAGACGCGCCATCAGGGCGTCGTAATCGGCGTCGGAAATTTCCGGGTTGTCGTAGACGTAGTAAAGCTCTTCGTGACGGCGCAACTCGTCACGCAATTGTTCGATCTCCTGTGCCGGTGTGCCCGCGCCGCGGGTGGACGTTTTCGCCATCGTGATGCTTTGGTCTAGACCTAAGACCTCTCTATTTTGAATTGCACGAACGACTCCATCGTTGACGACGATTCGCGGCGATCCTCTTTCGCGATCTGCGCGAGGCGATGGATGAGACGCCCGAAGTATTTGATGCCCTGCACGAAATCTTCGAGGCGTATGTTTTCGTCGGGCGCGTGCGGGTTCGACCCGGCGTAGCTGACGCCGAAGGAGACGAGGGGCGTCGGCGGCACGCTCACGCCGCAGACCGCGCCTATCGGGCCGCTCGCCGGGTCGAGCGGGTAGACGATGGGAGGCGCGCCGTAAACTTCCGTCGCGGAGTCAATCGCCGCGCGCGCGACCGTCGATTTAATCGAAGACTTGGCGAAAGGCGCGCTTGCGATCTCGTTGACCTCTACGTCGTGGAAGCCGCGCGCGTCGAGGTGTGCGCGCAGGAGCGAGATGACGAGCGCGGGCGAGAGATCGGGCACGAGCCGGAAATCGAGACGCGCGACGGCCATGCCGGGCAGCACGGTCTTCGCGCCCGGCTCGGTGTGGCCGGTCTGGATGCCGCAGATCGTGCAGGTCGGGCCGAAGATCAATTCTTTGGCGAGGGCGCGCCCGGTCAGGCCGCGCACCCAGTGGTTGATCTTGAATTCGCGCTTGAGACCTGATTCGTCGATTTCGAGTTGCTTGAGCGATTTCGCGTCCTCGTCGGCGATGGGCGCGATATGCGACGAGAAGCCGTCGATGGTGATGACGCCTTTCGGCGAGACGATGGTGGAGAGCGCCTGCACGAGATTCCAAGCCGGGTTCGGCACGACGCCGCCCCACTTGGAATGTAAATCCGTGCGCGCGCCGTAAGCGCGCAGTTCGAGAAACGTGATGCCTTTGAAACCGAGGCTGAGCAGGAGTCGCTCTTTCGTGTCCTTATATCCGTCGTCCCAGATGCAGCCGTCGGCGCGCAGCATCTCCGGGTTCTCCGACGTGAAACGGTAGAGGCTCGGACTGCCGAGGCCGTCCTCGCCTTCCACGATGAAGCGCAGACACAGCGGCAACTTTCCGAAAGTCTTCTGGTAAGCCTCGACCGCCGAGAACCGCGCGACCAGATCGCCCTTGCTGTTGGCCGCGCCGCGCGCGTACAACTTTCCGTCGCGCACCGCCGCCGCGAATGGCCCAGAAGACCAGGCCGTCAACTGCCCCACGGGCTGCACGTCGTAATGGCTGTAGACGATGTAACAATGCGAACCCGCGCCGAACTCGCCGTAGACAATCGGGTAGCCGCTCCCGGTCTTGAACGAGCGCGTGCCTGCGCCGATGCGCTGCATGGACTGTTCGACCGTCTCGGCCATCGCGCGCATCCCTGTGCCGCGCGCCGCCACCGAGGGCATGCGACACAGAGCCTGCAACCGCTCGACATAAGCGGCCGCATGGCGTTCAACGTAGCGGTCGAAGCGTGTGAAAGGCATAAATCAAGAGTGATGAGTGATGAGTGATGGGTGATGAGTAAAAGACAGGTTTTGGTTTAACTCATCACTCATTACTCATTACTCATTACTCATCACTATAAAAAAGATAGCACGGGCGCACGGCGTCGCGCTCGAAACCGGCGCAGACGAGTCCGGCGGCAAAGTGTTTTTGAAACTCGGAGCGCACGCGCCGGAGTTCACTCTCGGCCGCGCGGCCGTCCTCGCGCCGCAGCGTGTTCCAGTGGGACGGTATCTCGACGACGGCGACGGGCGCGGAGGCGTGCGCGGGTCGCTCGCCACGCGCGCAGGCTTCGACGCGCGGCGTGCCTAGTTCCCATTCGGCGATCAGCCGGTCGCTGTCGAGGTTGAATTGTTGTCCGTCTGCGAAGGCTTCCGTGCCGGCGTCCCAGCCGTAGAAGTTGACGCCGTAAGAGCGCACGACCACGCCGAGGCGATTGAGATTGAAGTGTGCGTTGCGCGCCTGCATCGGCTCGAACGTCCAGCGGATGAAGTTGCGCCCCTCCGCGAGCGCGCGTTCGCGCTGCGCCCACTTGAGCCGCGCGCCGAGGCCGCGATTCTGGTAGGCGGCAGAGACGGCCATCATGTGCGAGTAGCCGATGATCTCAGCGCCGCGCACGGCGACGAGATGATGCACGAAGCCGACGAGTTCGCCCGCCGCATACGCGCCGAGTATCCAGCCGCCCGCCGCGCGCGAGACGATCAGGTGGCGGCGCGGCGAGAGTTCGAGATCGGGCATGCTGAACACCTCGCGCTGCAAACGCACGCACGTATCAAACTCCTCGATTGTCGTGCATTCGCGGATCGACACTTCATCGCCGCCCGCGGCGCGCTCAACAGTTTCCGTCCCGCGTGACATCCAGACTCGAACCTTTCTCAGAGTGTATGTCGGGTGAACCCCGAATGATAATAATTCAAACGACCGTTCTCGTGTACCAGCCGTCGGGCACGCGCGCGATGCGCCGCTCGCGCGTGAGCGCCACGATGTCGGGCGCGAAGTTGATGACGACGAGACGGCCGGGCGCACGATAGCGTTCGTCGACGCACGCGCGCAGTTCCGAGACGAGCGCGGCCGGACTGCTGATGATTTTGAAGAGGACGAGACGCTCCACGCCCGCATGTTTCAAGAGCCACGCCGTTTTGCGCACGGCCGTCTGCCCGCACTCGCCCCAGAAAGCGAACGGGAGCGCAAACTCCGCGCCGTCGCCGCGCGCCACCAGATCGGGCTTGTAACGCAGGCCGACGCGCCGCTCGATCTCCAGCGCGGGAAATTCCCCTGCGAACATCGCGTAACCGAGCGCCTTCATCAAGACGTGCTCGTAACTCTCCCCCGTCCGCTGCCACAAACGCACGCACCGCCCCGCCAACTCGAAGTCGTACAGCATAAATGGATTTCAAGTTTCAGGTTTCAGGCGTCAAGTCTGAAAGGTTTTTAAGTCTTTAACTTGAAACTTGAGACCCGCAACTTGAAACCTTCTCACTCCTTCGTCGGATAGGCCGGAAGTTCGATACGGACGGTGAGACCGTGCGGCGCGGCGGCCTCTAAATCGGTGCGGCCTTTGAGCACGGCGACGAGGCGTTGCGCGATGACGAGACCGAGTTCGTTCATGTTCGTGCCGCGCTCGTTCGGCGCATCCATCTCGACTGTGTCGAAGATGTGCGCGGCATCGGCGAGCGGCTCGCCCTCGTCGCTGATCTCGACGCACAGTTCGGCCGACGTGCGCTTGAATGCGTTGATCCGAACGGTCGCCCCGTTGGGGCTGCGCCCGATGGCGTGGGCGAAGAAGTTGTAGAGCACCTGTCTGAGCTTGCCTTCGTCGGAGACGATGGTGCCGCATTCGGGCGCGGTCGTGCAGTCGAGTTTCACCTGCTTCTTCTCGGCGAGTTGCCCAACCGCGCCGCACGTCTCGCGCAGCGTCTCACGCACGGAGAATTCGTGGAGGAACAGTTCCGTCTGCCCGGCTTCGAGGCGAGAGAGATCGACGAGTTGCTTGACACTCGACTGAAGCTTCAAGCCGGAGGCCTGAATTTTTTCGCAGTAGCGCTGCTGCGGCTCCGTCAGGTTTTCGTGTTCGAGAAGGATTTCGGAGAAGCCGAGGATGGCCGTCAAAGGCGTGCGCAGTTCGTGCGACATGCGCGCGAGAAAGAGCGAGCGATAGCGCGCCACGCGCTGCAACTCGCAGTTGGCCTCTTCGAGCGCGCTGCCCCGCTCGCGTAGTTCCTCCACGAGTTGTTCGATCTGCTCGCGCTGCTCTTTCATCGCGGCGGCGCGGCGCGCGTTGCCGAGCGCGATGACGATGGGCGCAGCGATGAAGCGCAGGCCGCGGTCGGCCGCGCGCAGGCGTTCCGGGTGCGAAGAGATGGCGACGATTGCGCCGATCACCGAACCGCGCGCCATGATCGGCAGGGCGATGCCGCCCCTGATGCCCGTCTCGGCAAAGAGCGCGTGAACTTCATCCGACGCCGCGCCCGTCGCCTCTTCGTCGAGCCACACGCGATGCTCGCGCCCGCTCTCTTCCACGACGGCGGCCAGCCGTTGGCCGACGCGCCGCCCGGCCGCTTCGTCCATGTGCGGGTGTGTGTGAATCGCGCTTTCGTGCAGTCGCCCGTCTTCGCCGCGCAGGTATGTGATGAGGCAACAGAGGTTCCAGTGGCGTAGCAGAATTTCGGAGAAGGCCGCGCAGACCGTCGCTTCGGTCGCGTATTCGCCCGGCGTGAAAATCTGCGTGTAGAAGATGTCAACGACCTCCGCGCCGAGCGCGGTCAACTCGTCCGACACCGCCGCGTTCCCCTCGCAGGAGGATTCATCCAACTTCTTCTCAGCCCGTGCGTTCATGGGGCACAAATGAAACGTCCCGCCTTCGAGGGACAACCGAATTTACTTAAATTGTTGGGAGCAACAGTTAGTCCGCACTATAGTGCGTCGCTCACGCGAGTGTCAACGAGGCAAGGGATGAAAAGAAGGGATGAGGGATGAGGGATGAGGGATGAAAAAAAAGCTGTTCAAGATTGAGTGCTTTTCTGATTCATTCCTCCGCCCTCCGCCCTCATCTCTTACCCTTCGTTCCTCATCTCTTGCCCTTCATTCCTCATCGCTTCGCTATGCTATGATGCCTGTGGAGGTTGGTTCCGCCCTTACCTGCTCGATGAACGGCCATTTGCGCGAGCACCCACTCGCCGAACTCATCAGGGAAATCAATGCCGCCAAACTATCGGGCGCGCTGCGCCTCGCGCGCGAGCGCGTGCAGGCCGTCGTCTACGCGGAGGCGGGCGAGATCGTCTGCGCCCGCTCCAACCTGCGCGTCCATCGTCTCGTCGTCTGCCTGCACAGGTGGGGATTGCTGGACGAAGATAAACTGTCATCACTCGTGACGGAATTCATGTCCGATGCCGAAGCGAGCGCGGCGCTCGTCGCGGCGGGCGCGTTCACCAAAGATGCGCTCTCCAAACTTCACGCGCGGCAGGCGGCCGACGTGCTGCGCCCGCTCCTGTTGTGGACGGAAGGAGAATGGAGGTTCGACCCGCGCGCGCGCCTTGGCGAAGACTTGCGCTGTCAACCGGACGTGCGGCAACTGCTCCTCGAAGCCGCGCGCCAACTCCCGCCTGACTACGTCGCCACGCGGCTCGACGCCGACGCGGAAATCATCTCGCCCGTCACGGATCATCCTCCGCAGCTTCAACTGCAACCGCTCGAAGGCTTCATCCTGTCGCGCATCGAATCGCCGCTCGCGCTCGGCGAACTGGTCGCCATCAGCGGCCTGCCCGAAGCGCAGACGCGCCAGTCGGTCTATGCGCTCGCGCTCGGTGGCTTGCTCGCGCGCGCCGCGTGGCCTGTCGCCGCGTTGTCGTCGTCCGCCCCCAGGCAAAGCGGCACGCCGGCCAGCGCACCGGGAGAGATACCCGCCGCGCCGCGCACAGTGTTGGAGAAAGATAAAGCGGAGCCGGGCGCGGCGAAGGCCGGTGCGCCGCCCGACCCGCGCGCCGAAGTTGATGCGCTGTTTGCTCTCGTACGCGATGCCGACCACTACCGGATTCTCGGCGTCGAACGCGCCGCCGGGAGTTCGGAGATCAAACGCGCCTACTACGCGCTTGCCAAACGTTTTCACCCAGACCGTTTTCAGCGCGACGCAGACGCCTCGCTCCGCACGCAGATTGAGGCCGCCTTCATGAAGATCACACAGGCCTATGAGACGCTTCAAGATGCGCGCACCCGCGCCGCTTACGATCTCAAAATCGGCGAAGAGATCGTCGCGCCCAAATCGTCCCCCAGCGTCCCCAATGCGTCTGCCACCCCGAACCTCTCGCGCGAGCAGCGCGCCGCAGAGAGTTTCGCGCAGGGAGTCGCCGCGCTCAAACAGAACAACCTGTCGGCGGCCGTCACGCTGCTCGGCGAGGCCGCGCGTCTCGCCCCGCAGCAACCGCGTTATCACGCCTTCTACGGAAGCGCGCTGGCGCGCGACGTGCGTACGCGACATCAGGCCGAGGTCGCCTTGCAGACCGCCATCAAACTCGACGGCAGCGACCCCGCCTACCACGTTATGCTTGCCGAACTGCTGCGCTCGCTCGGCCAGACGCTCCGCGCCGAACGCGAACTCGAACGCGCCCTCGCACTCGACCCCAACCACGACGCCGCGCGCCGCCAACTCGATCAACTCAGAAAAACGAAAACGAAGTGACAAGCGAATGTTGAATGGTGAACGATGAATGGTGAACGATGAATGGTGAACGATGAATTGATGAACGCCTTCCGGGCTTTTACTATTCACCATTTACCATTTACCATTCACTTCCTATGGCTTCCATTCAAATGAAGATATCGGACGAAGACGGCATCGCGCGCGAAGCGTTCACGCGCCTGGCGGCGGCGGCGGACGAGTTTGAAGGCTACGCTCACCCGCACGCGGAACGGATCGCGGCTCTCAGCAGCGAGTTGGCGAAGCTGTTCGGGCTGGGGCGTGCGGATCGCGCGTCGCTGCGGCTGGCCGCGCTCGCACACGATCTCGGCGAGTTGGCGATGAAGCGCGATTACATCCGTCGCGCCGAGCCGCTCACTTTTGAGGAACGGCTCGATCTGGCGCGTCACCCCGTCATCGGCGAACAGGAGGCGGCGCGAGCCGGCGCAGACCGCGGCGCGCAACTGCTCGTGCGCTGGCATCAGGAATGGTGGAACGGCGCGGGCTACCCCGACGCGCTCTCGCGCGAACAAATTCCGCTCGCCGCGCGCATCCTCCGCGTCGCAGACGCCTACGCTGCGCTGACCGACGCGCGCCCTTACCGTCCCGCGCTCACGGAAGCCGACGCGCGCCGTCATCTCACCGAATGGGCGGGTCTGGAATTCGACCCGCAAGTCGTCCGTGCCTTTCTCGGCTTGAACAATCTGCCCGCGCTTCGCTCCTATGCGAGCCGCGCCGAAGACGCGCCGGTCGTCGGCGCAGCGACCGAAGATGCGGCGGCGGTCGAAGCCTCAAACGGCCGCGCTGACGAATGGAACGTGGGCAACCATATTCCTGAGCACGATACAAACCCTTACGCCGGGCACGTCGAGGCGAGCGCGCCGACGACGACCTTCGACGGCGTGCAAAACTCCGACAGCAATCGAGACTTAGACCGCAACCGCGACTCCGCCAGTTTCACGAAAGCCGACACAGACCGCCATGCCTGATTATTCCGACCCAACGCCGCGCGGCTGGCTCGCCTTCGAGTTGAGCATATTGCGCCGCCTACGCTTTCGTTCCCTCATCAACCCTTTCGCGGGCGAGCCTGATCTGGAAACGCACGTCAAGCGTTGGGGCGTGCGTGTCGCGGCCAACGATGCGGCGCGTTGGAGTTGGATCAAGTCAATCGCCCGCGTCGAAAACAACGGCGAGCGTCTGAGCGAAGGCGATCTCGACATCCTGCTCGAAGACGTGTACGTGCCGCGCCACAAATTGCACAACCCGGCGCTCGGCCGCTGGTTCGGCGAGACCGATGCGTGGTGGTTCGACAACCTGCGCGTGAATGCTGAGAAGCTGGACGGCGAGATCAAACAATCGCTCGCGCTCAACCTCGGCATGTTGACCGGCGACTACGCGCTCTCCTTTGACGAAGGCACGCGCGAACTGCGCCAGCCGCTCTCGCGCGTGCTGCGCCGCCTGCACGAAACCCAAGCCCCGCCCTTCGACAACGGGCAGCCCAACACGAGCGCGAACAAAGACGCGCGCCAGTTCGTCGCAGAGCAACGCGGCGATCTACTCTTCCTGCGTCTGCCTGCGCCCGCGCGCCACGTCGGCGGCGCAGCGGCGCAACGCAATTCCCTGTCCGCGTGGCGCGAGGAATGGGTGCGCGGCAACACTGAATTTTGGGATGAGTTCGAGGCGTCGCGCGCCGGCAGGCTCGGCGGCCGCGTCGAGACCAGACAGCAATACCTGCACCTCGTCGAAGAACTGCTCGAAGCCGCCGCACACCTCAAGTCATGGGCTATCGCGCACACGGAGGGCGGCTACACAACGACGGAAGAACTCGTCGAAACCATCCGCCGCATACGCAAGGTGGAAACCGTCTACACCAAAGACTTCTCCGAACTCCTCGGCGCGCGCGCCACGATCATCACGACGTAAAGCCGTGAATCGTAAATCGT
>DASVPS010000118.1:0-2048 GCA_036389555.1 Pyrinomonadaceae bacterium | reverse complement strand
GCGAAGGGGCCGAACGCGACGCCGCTCGTCGCGGGCGCGCGCTTGTTTACAGTCGGCACGACCGGCGTCGTCACGGCCTGGGATGCGGCTACGGGTCGCCGCCTGTGGGGCAAAGATTTCTCGAAGACCGTAGACACTTCGAAACTCTTTTGCGGCACGGCCGCCTCGCCGCTCCTCTCCGGCGGTTCACTGATCATACAGGTCGGCAGCGACGTGCATGGCGGCCAGGTCTTGGCGCTCGATCCGGCGACGGGCGAAGGCCGTTGGGAATGGCGCGGCGCGGGGCCGGGCTATGCGTCGCCGGTCGTCTTCAAAGTCGCGGGCAGCGAACAGATCGCGACGATGACCAACAGTTCCGTCGTCGGTCTGGACGCGAAGACGGGGAGGGAACTGTGGTCTATGCCGTTCCCGGACGACTGGCACGAGAACATCACGACGCCCGTCTGGACGGGCGCGCACCTCGTCGTCTCCGGCACGCGGCAGGGCACGCACGCCTACGCGCTGCGGCAGAGCGCGGGGAAGTGGCAGGCGACGGAAGCCTGGAAGAACGCAGACGTGACGATGTACATGAGTTCGCCGGTCTACGGCGACGGCCTCCTGTACGGCCACTCCGTTAAACGCAAAGGCCAGTTCGTCGCGCTCGATGCCAAGACCGGCGCGGTGCGCTGGCTGACGGACGGGCGCGAGGGCGAACACGCCTCGGTGCTGCTCACGCCACAGCACCTGCTCTATCTCACCAACGGCGCAGACCTCATCGTCGCACGCCGCGCCACGGCCGCCTTCGAGGTCGTAGAGCGATACGACGTGGCCGACGCGGAGACCTACGCGATGCCCGTCCTCCTCGGCACAGACCTCTACGTGCGCGACGCCGCCGGCCTCATCCGCCTCGCGCCTGCAGCGCGAGCAGCCGTGGGATCAAGTGCGCGGAAATAAGTGAAAGCCCCTTCAGGGACGAAAGAAGTTTAATGTTCAAGCTTCTTTCGTCCCTGAAGGGGCTGTTTGATGTGGGGCTGTCTTGTCGCCTCTGACGTGCGTCTATTCGACCGCCCGTTGGTTATGCATCGCCATCCCCTCGCTTAGTGGACTTGCGGGCGGAAGTGGTGATGGAGGTTGAAGAAGCACGGCGAGTGGACGAGGATGTCCAGGTCGATCCTGCGTCGTCTGAACTCGTTGAACTTCCTCGTCGGCGCGCCGTCGGCCGGGTCTACCACCTGGAAGGGCACGACGCCCGTGACCGGCGTGATGCCGTTCATGAAGCCGGACAACTTGGCCTCCGTGCCGAACGGGGCGGGTTTGATGTGCGTGAACACGGTGTTCGTCTCGCCCGTGTGGCAAGCGTTGCAGGTGTCTAACGAGAACTCGTGGCGCGCTTGCCGGTTCGTGATGAAAGGCCCACCCGGAGGGTTGTTCCAATGCGTGTTCACGTCCACTGCGGCCAGAGGGTTGCGCGGCGCGAGCGACGACCCGCCGAGGAACAGTTGCCACTGGAAGATCGCCGGGACGACGTGCGTTTGGTTGAGAATCGCCGGAGTGTTGAGATTGACATAATTCGTCAGCAGAGCCGTGAGGTTGCGCGACAAGTCCGGCGTCTGTTTGACGGTCACTTCTTCGAGCTGGCCGGGATTGACGGGCGGTTCGCCCCCTATCTTGAATTCACGCAATTCCCATACGGGGTTCGTTGAAACTCCGAGCAGTAATTCGACCTCGTTCGTGCGCAGTTGGTTGAGCGCGCTGCCGTTCGGTTTGTGCGGCGCGACTCCGGCGGCCGTGAACTGATCGGTGATGGCTTGCAGCGCCGCGTTGTAGGACGGCGAGCCGAGCGCGTGGAACTTCAGGTTGTACCACTGCCTGCCCCAATCCCTGATCGCGCAGCCGCGCCGGTCAATGCCGTACTCGAAGATGACCGTGAACTGCGTCTCGCGGCAATTGCGGCTGCCAGTGCTGGTGTACGGATGGGTGCTGCCCCCGCCCGTACGGTCAAGCAGGCCGAAGACGAAACGCCCTTCGCCCGCGTTGCCGCCGCCGTAAGTGGTGCTGTTGCGCAGGTC
>DASVPS010000117.1:0-2006 GCA_036389555.1 Pyrinomonadaceae bacterium | reverse complement strand
TCAGGCGACACGCTCTCAGGCGTCGTTGCGGGACTCGCCGCGCGCGGCGCGACGCCGTTTCAAGCCGCCGTGTGGGGCGTCCACCTGCATGCGCGCGCGGGCGACGAACTGGCGCGGCGCATGGGGGCGCTCGGCTTCCTCGCGCGCGAACTCCTCGCGGAAATCCCGCCGCTCATGGCGAAACTCCATAAACCCAAAGCGCGTTGAATTAACTCAAACACAAACTGCCGCTCAAAGTTTCTGCCCCAAGTGTGCCCTTAAAAAATCCAGTATGAACGGGCGGGCGAGTTGCGAACCCCAGCCGTTGAAATTGTAATCAAAGGCGTGTTGCGCATAAGGGATGTGCAGGGTGCGGTGCGGTACGTTGTGTTGCCCGAGCCTTTCCGAGAGCAGCGTCATGTGTCGGTCGCTGACGAGTTGATCGCGCCCGCCGTGAAAGAGCAGCGTCGGTGGCGTGTGTGAGTTGACGTGCGTGGTGGCCGAGGCGAGCCGGATGGCTTCGGGCGCGGACGCGGGCGAGCCGCCGACGAAGCTGCGTATCTTGCCCGGCCCGTCGAGCACGCGACGGTTGGCCGGGTGCTCGTAGCCCCATTTCAAATCCGTCGGCGCGTATAGGGAGACGACCGCGCGCACGCCCGTGTCGGGCGCGGCGCAAGCGGGCGGCAACGCGGCCTCGTGCGTCGAGTAAGCGGCGAGCAACGCGAGATGCCCGCCCGCGGAGCGACCGAGCAGCGCGACGTGCGACGAATCAACCGCGAACCTCTCGGCGTTCGCCTTGACCCATCCGACGGCGCACTTCACGTCGCCCGTCGCCGTCTGCCAGTTCGGTTGCGGCGCGATTCTGTAGTCAACGTCGAAGACCGCGTAGCCCTCTCGCGCCAGCCATTCGTTCCAGAGCGGGTAATCGCTCCGCTCGCCCGCGTGCCACGAACCGCCGTGGACGACGATGACCGCCGCGCGCAACGTCTTCTCTTTTGCAGGCGCGAGGTAAACATCGAGCTTGAGCGTCTGCCCTTCGACCGTGGCAAAAGTTTCCGTCGTCCGTTCCACGTGCGCCGTTCGGTCGTCCGTTGAGCCGAACAGATATTGACCGAGCGACAATTCGATATTGTTCTCACGCGCCACGCGCCAACTCTCAAGTGGCGGAATCAACGACAGCGCGACGGCCACGACGCCTAAAGAGAGCGCCACCCGCGCCGCCCACCTGCTCCCGGCAACGCGCGCCAGCAAACTCAACCCCGCGCCCGCCAGCCCCACCGCGCCAAACCACAAACTCCATTCACCCGCCCCCACCGCCACCTTAAAGAGAGTGAAAGAGGGCGCGGGCACGACGATCCAAATAGTAAAGAGCGTGGCGACGCCGCCGCACAAAAAAGCCGCGATGAGGAGAGCTATCCGTAGCATGTGCGTGTGAATCAAAGCAGGCTGCGAATCAAGACTGGCGGACGCTCCCTAATCCGCCGTCATCGTCTCCGGCTGGCGCGGCGTGAGTGCGCGCTATAAAGGCTTACAGGCAAGGTTGGTAAGGTTGGTAATTACTCATGATTACGCGCGCGTTCGACCTTTGGCGCACTGTCAGCGGAAACAGACAATGCACCCATTATATTGTCGCGCAGATCATTATCCTCAATGATACCGGCACCGCCATCATGAATGTAAATAGCATAATTGGCGTTTTTGTTGATTCGATTATTCCGCAAAGTGGGCGACCCATCATTTCTAATTTCAACCCCTGAATAACCATTACCGAAGATGTCGTTATCTTCCAGCGTCCCTTGCCCGTTTTCGTAAACTAAAACACCACTCTGCTTCCCATCGTGGATGCGGTTGCGGCGTATCACTGGATTGCCGCCCTCCGTAATCTCTACGCCGCTATAACCATTACCGAAGATGTCATTATCTTCCAGCGTCCCTTGCCCGTTTTCACGAATGCGAACACCGCCCTGCTTCCCATCGTGAATGCGGTTGCGGCGTATCACTGGATTGCCGCCTGTCTTAATCTCTAT
>DASVPS010000116.1:0-7093 GCA_036389555.1 Pyrinomonadaceae bacterium | reverse complement strand
CGGAGTCGATGGACAGGCGTTTCTTCCACCGGCTCGGCGCGTCGCTGCTCGACCGCACGATCTGCGCTTCCGCCGGCTCCGCCGGTTACGATGCGACCATCGGCGCACGCCTCGGCACAGACCCCGAACGATTTGCGGATGCACGCCTCATACTGCTCTGGGGCACGAACACCATCACGAGCAACGTACACCTCTGGCCGTTCATCCTCGAAGCGAAGCACAAGGGCGCGCGCGTCATCAGCATAGACCCGCGCCGCACGCGCACCGCCGACCAGTGCGACGAGCACATCGCGCTCCTGCCCGGCACGGACGCCGCGCTCGCGCTCGGCCTCATGCACGTCATCTTCGCCGAAGGTTTGGAAGACGCGGACTATCTTGCACAGCACACCGTCGGCGCGCCGGAGTTGAAAGCGCGCGCGCGTGAATATTCGCCCGCGCGCGTCGCGGAAATCTGCGGGCTGACGAGTGAACGGATCGTGCGTCTCGCGCGCGAGTATGCGACGACGCACCCCGCCGTCATACGCCTCAACTACGGCATGCAGCGACACGCGGGCGGCGGCATGGCCGTGCGCACCGTCGCCTGCCTGCCCGCCGTCACGGGCGCCTGGCGCGATCCGGCGGGCGGCGCGCTCCTCTCAACGAGCAGCACGTTCCCCGTCAATCACGACGCACTCAAACGCCCCGACCTGATCCCGACGCCCACGCCGCGCACCGTCAACATGTCGCAACTCGGCGACGCCTTAACCGAGGTGCATGACCCGCCCGTCCGCGCGCTCTACGTCTACAATTCCAACCCGGCCGCGGTTGCGCCCGAACAGGCGAAGGTGCTCGAAGGCTTAAGGCGCGACGATCTGTTTACGGTCGTGCATGAGCAATTCATGACCGACACCTGCGACTACGCCGACATCATCATCCCTGCGACCACGCAACTCGAACACTTCGATCTGCACAAGGCTTACGGCCACCTTTATCTCACCGTCAACGAACGAGCAATCGAGCCGCTGCACGAGTCGAAGCCGAACACGGAAGTGTTTCGCCTGCTCGCAGCGCGTCTGGGATTTGAGGAAGAATGCTTCAGGGATTCAGATGAAGAGATCGCGCGGCAGGCGATTGACGTGGATCACCCCGCGCTCAAAGGCATCACGCTGGAGCTTTTGCGCGAACGCGGCTGGATGCGTCTGAACGTGCCGGAGACTTACGCGCCCTTCGCCGAAGGAAATTTCCCGACCCCGTCGGGCAAGTGCGAACTCTCGAACGCGCGGCTCGAACTACAGGGCTTGCCCGCCGTGCCCGAATTCGTCCCGCCGCGCGAATCACAGCACAGCGCGCCGGAACTGGCGCGCCGTTTCCCGCTCGCGCTCATCAGCCCAGCAGCACACGCCTTTCTCAATTCGAGCTTCGCTAATCTTCCCAAACAGGTGCGGCAGGAGCGACGCCCCTTCGTCGAGATCAACCCGGAGGACGCCGCCGCGCGTCGCATCTCGGACGGCGACCGCGTGCGCATCTCAAACGAACGCGGCTCGTGTGAACTGACGGCCGTCGTCACGACGCGCGCGCGCGCCGGTGTCGTCGTCTCGCCCTCGGTCTGGTGGAACAAGCTCTCGCCGGGCAACACGAACATCAACCAGTTGACTTCGCAAACCCTGACCGACATGGGCGGCGGCGCAACCTTCTACGACGCGCTCGTCGAAGTCGAACGCCTCGGCGAAGCGCGCGCAGGATGAAGGCATCGGGCGGCTGTTTGGTCGCCGCCGTCGTTTAGTCGTCGAGCGTGGAGATCAGGATGGCGAGTACGGTTAAGACCGAGCCGACTCCGATTGCCGTGCCGAGGGCGACGTTTCTGGCGGTCGAGTGCCCGCGATTGCTATCAATCCGCGCGACATCCCGATAAGGAACGACGCTTGGCGCATCGGTCTTGCGATCACGCACGATGAACTCGGAATCTTTCGCCTGCGAGATGTAGCCTTTCAGCTTCGTCCCGTCTTTGAACCTGACCGTCACGCGAGCCTTCTCGCCGACGCCGAGCCGTGCGACTTTAACTTTCACCCGCTCCAACAACTGCGCCTCGTTCTCCGCCTGCGTCTTCGCGGCGGCAACGACAGGCAGCCCCACGAACGACTGAAGCAACAACACGACCAGCGCGGCAACCAAATATTTTCTCATCATCCGTCATTCCTCTTTCGCTATCTAAATTATTCAATCAAGTCCTTATGGCAAACCTGATGCCACCGGGAAGAAATGAACAGATGCAGTAAAAGTCGCACAACGAACCCCGCAAGAACCTCAAAGCAACCACCCCGACGCAGTAAATTCCCGACAGATGACGGAAACAAGGGATGAGGGATGAGGGATGAGGGATGAATGAAGAGAAGTGAATCGTAAATCGTAAATAGAAAGAACTGGTTTTCTCTATTCACGATTTACCATTCACCATTCACGGCTTTTCTTCATCCCTCATCCCTCCGCCCTCATCCCTTGTTTCCCCCTTCAGACTTGACAGAAACGGCGTGCCTCGCCGATACATACATGAAGTTTCTCCGGTGCTGACCAGAGAGCCTGAAGGCTGGAGGAGGCTCTTCCGAAAGTTAATTAAAAAAACTCATGCGACCTATAGCCCACACGGAAAAAGTATTGCGTCTCGCCGCCCGGAACGGACGCCCCGCGCGCGCCTGCGCCCCGGCGTTGATCCTCTGTTTACTCTTCGCGTCCTCAGCGGCCTTCGCGCAAACGAGGCGCGCCGCGCCGCCGCGCCGCCCGCCCGCCCGCGCGCAAGTTGTCCCTGAAGAAACCCTGCTGCGCATCGTGCGCGCCGAAGACGAGCGACGCTTCGACACGGCAGACCTCGGCGCGTTGCTCTCGGATGCGAACGCGAGCGTGCGTGCGCGCGCCGCGCTCGGCGCTGGACGCATCGGCGACGCGCGCGCCGTCGCCCCGCTCGTCTCGCTGCTTCAGACGGACAAGGAGGCGCGCGTGCGCGCAGCGGCGGCCTTCGCGCTCGGCGAGACGGAATCAGGCGCGGCAGCCGAAGCGTTGTTAAGCATCGTCGAACGCAAAACTGCTGCGAGCATGGCAGAGGTGGTGGGCGTGCGTGCGCGCGCGGTGGAAGCTCTCGGCAAGATCGCCGCGGCCATGCCGCGTGCGGATGAGGCGCGCGCCAAAGAGATCGGGCGGGCATTGCTGGTCGAACTCGAAGCGCGCGGGCGCATCGCGGCAAATCGCGAAGTGGCGCTGCTCGGACTGACGGCCGTTTTGCGCGCGCGTCCCGAAGGCGCGGGGCGCGTCGTCGCGCTCTTTCTGGATTCGCCAGATGCACGACTGCGCGCCGACGCCGCCAACACGCTCACGCGACTGCGCGCGAAGAACGCCAACGATCAACTGCGCCGCCTGCTCGCCGCAGACACGGACGCGGTGGTGCGCGCCAACGCCGCACGCGCGCTCGGCGCGGCGGAAGACAAGGGCGCGTTCGATCTGCTCCTCGAACATGCCACGACCGACCGCGACGAGCGCGTGCGCATCAGCGCGATCCGCTCGCTCGGCACTTTGCGCGATGCACGCGCGGCCGAGCCGCTCATCAAACGCGGCGAGACTCTCCTGAACGCTTATCGCGCCGCGAAGACTGCGAATCCGGCCATGCGCCCCGCAGAGTTGAACGAACTGTCGGAACTCGTCACGGGTCTCAGCCGCGTGCTCGCGGGCAGCGGAAACGAACGCGCCCTTGTCTTCGTACGTGCGCTGCGCGAGGCCGAAATGTGGGCGACGCCGGAAGCAGAGATCGCGTTTGCGCGCATCGCGCCCAATCAATATTTGCGCGAGCGGCCGTTTCATCAACTCGCTTTCCGCGCGCCCGACAGTCGCATCGCGTGGCAGACTTATGCGGCCGTCGCGCAGGGTCTAGGCGAGGTCGCCGCCGTCTCGACGGAGCGTGCGGGCAACAGCGTGGTCTCCGTGCAGGCCGACGCGCAACTGGCCTTGCGCACGATGCTCGCAGAAGCGACGACGCCCGCGCTCGCCGTGCCCGACGTGCTGACGGCCATCGCCGCCTTCAAACCGCCCGACGCCGCGCTCGTCATGCGCGCGCAACTCGCCGCGCCCGACGTCATCGTGCGCGCCACGGCGGCCGGTCAACTCGGCGAACTTCCGCCCGACCCGGAGACCACGTCCGCGCTCGCCGTAGCCCTCCCCGCAGCCCTGCGCGACGAGATGAACGATGCGGCGCTCGCCATCCTCGACGCACTCGCCAAACAAAAATCCGAGGCCGCGCTTGCCGCCATCAGAACCGCGCTCGACTCGCCCGACTATCTGCTGCGCCGCCGCGCCGCCGCCATACTGCAATCCGCGCAGCCCGACGCCGCGGCGAACGGGGAAGACGGGCGCATCGAAACCGTGGCGACGCGCAACCGGATCAATGATTATCGTCGCGCGCTCTCGCGCCGGAACACGCGCGTCGTCGCCACCGTCAACACGGACAAGGGCGCGTTCCAGTTGGAACTCCTGCCCGACGATGCGCCGCTCACCGTCGACAACTTCGTCGAACTCGCGCGCCGCGGCTACTTCAACCGCATCGCTTTTCACCGCGTCGTGCCGAACTTCGTCATACAGGGCGGCGACCCGCGCGGCGACGGCAACGGCGGCCCCGGCTACCAGATTCGCTGCGAGATCAACGAAGTGCCTTATGCGCGCGGCGCGGTCGGCATGGCGCTCTCCGGCAAAGACACGGGCGGCTCGCAGTGGTTCATCACACACTCGCCGCAGCCGCATCTCGATGGCGGCTACACCGTCTTCGCGCGCGTCATCGCAGGCATGGAAGTCGTTGACCGCATCACACGCGGCGACCGCATCCTCGCCGTCAGCATCGCAGAGACGCGGCGCAAGTAGCTACGGACGGAGAACTGTTTGACCAACAGATTTCACCAGAACGGCGCATCGCCGCGAAGGAGACTTAACCAGCCGCCTTCGCGTCTGCCTGCCTTCCTAGTTTCAACGCACGCCGCGATCTTCGGCGTGCTCGTCGCCCTCCTCCTGCTGCTGTCGCTCTCGTCAGCCTCCGCGCTCCTTGCGCAAACGCCTGCGGCGGCGTCGACGCAGGGCAAACCGGCTGCGACGCCCACGCTCTACCGGATCAATTTCGCGCTCGACTTCGACGCGCGCACCTTCACTGCGACCGAGCGCGTGCGCTGGGTCAATCGCGACAACCGCCCCGCCTCCGCCGTCTATTTTCATCTCTACGCGAACCTGCGCAGCAACAACAACAACAACGGCGGCAACAACGATGCGCCGCGCGCCGCGCCCGGCGAAGAGACGGCCGTGGACGAACCGCGCATCGAGATCAAGAGCGTGCGCCACGTTGCGACGCAAAGCCCGCTCGTCTACGCGCTCGACGAGCAGGCGACGCTCCTGCGCGTCAACTTGCGCGAGCCGGTCGCTCCCGGCGCGGCCGCCGACATCGAGATCGCGTTCGCGGGTGCAGTTCCCGAAATCGACCCGGACGAGACGAGCCTTCCCTCACACGTCATTCAACAACTCGGCGCTGCCCTGCGCGACACGCGCGAGACGCGCCGCGCCCGCGACACCAATTTCCGTGCGCGTGGTGTGATGGTGCTCGGCGCGGCCTATCCCGTGCTGGCCGTGCGCGACGGCGACGTGTGGCAGCGCGAGGTGCGGCCGACCGTCGGCGATCCTCTGCACACAGAGGTGGCCGACTACGAGGTGTCTATCGATGCGCCCGCCGATGTCGCCCTGTTCACCTCCGCCGAAGCAAGCCGCGCCGTGGCGGCGACGACGGGCGGCAGCGCGGGCGGGGACACCGCGAAAACGAGCACGCGCACCTTCGCCGGAGAGAATCTGCGCAACTTCGCCGTTCTCGCCGGGCGCGGGCTGCATTCGGGCGAACGAAACGTGGGCGGCCTGCGCGTGCGCTCCGTCTGGACGACGGAGCACGAAAAGATCGGGCGGCGCGTGCTCGACACGGCGGCCGAGGCCGTGCGCGTCTTCACGGCGCGTTACGGCGCGCTGCCCGTGGCGAGCGTGACGGTGGCGGAAGCCCCGCTCGTCGCCGGACTCGGCAGCGCGGAGTTTGCCAACCTGAGCATCATCGCCAGCGCCTTCTACGTCGATTTCGATTCGCCCGCCATCCGCAACCTGCCCGAACTCGTGCGCGAGCAGCGCGCCTCGGTCGAAGACAGTCTGGAGTTCGCCACCGCGCACATGCTCGCGCACCAGTGGTGGGGCATGCTCGTCGGCAACTCGCCGGAGCGCACGCCCGTGCTCGACGAAGCCCTCGCGCATTGGTCTGCGCTCGTCTACTACCGCGAGACGCACGGCGCGGTGCGCGCGCAAGCCGCACGCGACGACCAACTGCGCGGCGTCTATGAAATCTATCGCACCTTCGGCGGCGAAGACATGCCTGCCCTGCGCCCCGCGCGCGACTACCGCAACTCGTTCCAGTATGCGGCCATCGTCTCGGCCAAAGGCGCGCTCATGTACGACGCGCTCGTCAAACTGCTCGGCGAGGAGCGCGTCTTCACAGCCCTGCGCCGCTACGCAGAGGCCAACCGCCACGAGATCGCCGAACTCGATGACCTGCGCGGCGCATTCGTCGCCGAAGCGCCCGTCGCCGCGCGTCGCGCCGTCACGCGCACCTTCGACCGCTGGCTCTCCGAACGCCACGGCGACGAAGACATCGCGCCGCCCAACCCCCAACTCGCCGCCGCCCTCGGCCTCACGCCCGAACCGGCAGGCACAAACAACCGCAACGCCTTCTCGCGCCTCGGCCGCTTCTTCTGGCGACAGATGACCCGGATTCGTTGAGTTGTTGATTTTGAAAGGGAGCGCGGGGAGAAAGGTGGGTCGCGCAAACAGAGGCGCGGAGTGTTCACCCCCGCCTCGTGGATGAAATCTCATCCCGGCGTGCGCTGTTCTCAGGCACAAAAACAAGGCGGGTGCAACCGTTTATTGCACCCGCCCTGTTTTTGTGCCTGAGACAAAGGTACCTAGTCTCAAGATGATCTGTTTGAATAATGGGATAATGAGGCTCTGAAAAATATCCCCTTGGCCGACGAGGTTGGCTCTCAGGCGAACATACTCTGCGGGCGAG
>DASVPS010000115.1:0-14606 GCA_036389555.1 Pyrinomonadaceae bacterium | reverse complement strand
ATTTTCACGGGCGGCGCGGTCACGTCTTACACGCAATGGACAAACCCGCTCGCCGCGTGGATCACGGGGCTGGCCGTGCTCAACTACTTCATGACCGGCTTTTCCAGTTTCGCCAACGCCATCCGGCAGGAGCAGGCGCAGGGCACGCTCGAAGGCGTGTTGATGACGCCCGTCAACATCCCCACGTTCATCGTCTCAAGCTCCGCCTACGACTTCGCGCAGGCCACCGTCTATTCTTCGCTCTACCTGTTCTTTGGCTGGCTCTTCTTCGACGTGCGCTTTCAGGGAAACTTCCTGCTCGCCTTTCTCTTCCTCATCATCACGACGCTCGTGCTCGCCTCCATCGGCATCCTCTCCGCAAGTTTCGCGGTTGTCTTCAAGCGCGGCGACCCGTTCGGCATCCTGCTCGCCACCACCTCCACACTCTTCTCCGGCGTCTTCTTCCCCACGCAACTGCTCAACGAATACGGCGGTCGCATACTTGGCGGAGTTTCGCGTTTCCTCCCGCCCACCTACGGCCTCGACGGCATCCGCCGCGTACTCATACAGGGGCAGGGTTTCAACGAAGTGCGCGAGCCGCTCTTCACGCTCCTGCTGTTTCTCGCCGTCCTCATGCCCTTCTCCTTCTGGGTCTTCTCCCGCGCCGTCCGTCGCGCCAAACGCGAAGGCAGCCTGATTCAATATTGATTGCGGAATGCGGAATGCGGATTATCAAAGTCCGCTTTGCCTGTGTTGAAATAATCGATCCGGGGGTTACAATCCCTTTCCGGTAATCCGCAATCCGAAATCCGCATTCCGCAATGTATAAAGTCTTCTACACGCCGCGTTATTACGCGGACATCGGCGAGGGGCACGTCTTCCCGATCCGCAAGTTTGAACTCGTGCGCGACCGCCTGCTCGCGGAGGGGACGCTCGCGCCGCACGAGATCGTCGAACCGCAGCCTGCCCCCGTCGCCGACGTGTTGCTCGTACACACAGAGGACTACGTGATGCGTCTGCGCGCCGGGGCGCTCTCGCCGCGCGAGTTGCGACGGCTCGGGTTGCCCTGGTCGAAGGCGCTCGTGCGTCGTTCATTTCTCGCCACGGGCGGGACTACGAGCGCCGCCCGCGCCGCGCTCTCTGAAGGCATCGCCTCAAATCTCGCGGGCGGCACACACCATGCTTTTCCCGAACGCGGCGAGGGTTTCTGCGTGCTGAACGATGTTGCCATCGCCATCCGCACGCTGCGCCGCGACAGGTTGATCGAGCGCGCCGCCATCGTGGACTTAGACGTGCATCAGGGCAACGGCACGGCGACCATTTTCGAGAATGATGCGGGCGTGTTCACTTTCTCTATGCACGGCGCGAAAAACTATCCCGTCTTCAAAGCGCGCTCGACGCTCGACTTGGAACTGCCCGACGCAACGGGCGATGAGGAATACTTGCGCACACTACGCGAACACCTGCCGCGTGTCTTCGCGCATCGCCCCGACATCATCTTTTATCTCGGCGGCGCAGACCCGTACGCGGGCGATAAACTCGGACGCCTCTCGCTCTCAATCGCGGGCTTGCGCGCGCGCGACGAGTTCGTCCTCGGCGAGTGCCGCGTGCGGGGCGTGCCCACCGCGACGGTCATGTCCGGCGGTTACGCGGCCGACATCAACGACACGGTGGAGATACACTGCAACACGATCCGCGCCGCCAAAGCGATAGATGCGGCTCGGAGTGTCAGGCACAATTCAGTTCGGTTATAATCCGACGCGCGATGTTTAGAACGATCTGGAAACTGATACAAATGATCACGCTCGGCGTGGTCGCGTTCATCGTGTTCGCACTGATCTACGAACTCGTCACGTTCCCGCGCGTGGCGAAGTTGCGCGACAACAACCCGGACACGACGGCGATGATCGAGACGCGGATGCAGGAGGCGCGCGAACGCGGCGAACAGCCGAAGCGCGTGCAGCAGTGGGTTCCGCTCGAACGGATTTCCGTACACCTGTTGCGCGCCGTGCTCGCGGGCGAGGACAGCAACTTCGCCACGCACGACGGCTTCGACTACGAGGCCATCCAGAAGGCATGGGATCAGGCACAGCGCGACGCCGCGAAAGAAGCGAAACAGCAGGGCGAGGACGAGTCGAGTTGGATACCCGCGATGCCCAGTTTCAAACGCGGCGCTTCGACCGTCTCGCAGCAGTTAGCCAAAAATCTCTACCTCTCCACGGAGCGTTCGTTCGTGCGCAAGGCGCGCGAGGCGGCGATCACCTATTTCATGGAGAAGAATTTGTCGAAGCGCCGCATCCTCGAAATCTACCTCAACGTGATCGAGTGGGGCGACGGCATCTACGGAGCGGAGGCCGCCGCGCGAACTTATTTTCGCAAATCGGCGGCCGACCTGACCGCGCAGGAGGCGGCTTTCCTCTCTGCGATCATCCCCAACCCTCGCACGGAATTTAACCCGCAACTCAAACCGAAGCGCGTCGCGCGCCGCCAGCGCATCATCGCGCGCGGCATGCCCTACGTAAAATTGCCATAAAAAAGGCAGTGTCCCGGTTTGAAATCCGGGACACTGCCGCCTGTCATTTCCTCAAAGTGTGGAGTCTAAGATCGCGTCTGCGCCGGCGTTCGTGTTGGGTTCATACGCCCCAACAAATCTTGCAGCACTCCCAACTGCGCGGAACTCAGCTTAAAAGACTTGCTCCCCAACTTCACCTCAACCACCCGCCCGCCCGCGATCTTCGCCAGTTTGTCTCGACTAATGCCGAAGTAGAGCATGTTGTCGATACGCACCCTGTCGGGTGGTTCGGCCAAGCGGCCGAGCCTCCCTCCGTTCAAGAAGGTGATGCGCTCGCCGTCAACTAAAATAACGAGATCGCGGTTAGGAATAAAACGCCAATTTCTAGAGTCGGAAGAAAACCTCAGCACGGCGGTTTCAACCGGCTCTCTTAACTCCTCGCCGACGTAGCGGAAGAAGGCCGTGAGAACAATATCGTTGCCGACATCCATCGTGGGCTTGGCTCCGCGCGGGTCTATCTGGACGGTCGTGCGATTCTCGGATTTATCGTAGGTGGCCGTGAACCGGACTTGATGAGTAGACTGCCCTTCCGCGGCGACGTCATGCCCGGCGGCTTCCGGTACGTGAGCAGGAAATATCAGGAGGTGCAGGAGCAGGCAAAGGCCGAGATGGATTTTCATGGCCGGGAGGATATTTCCCTTACATTATTTTAGTCAAGCAATTAACGCAGGAGGGGCTAGAGTCCACACGTGAAGTCGGCACACCGCCCGGCAAAAAGGCTAAGGGAGAAAGTGAGGCGGCAAGCCTTCCTCACTTTCTCCCTTAGCCTTTCTACTTTCTACTTCAGTTAAACCGCGAATTCGCGTGCGAGGTCGAGTTCGACTTTGCGTAGCTCGAAACGGCCGCGCCCGATGTTGCCGTCCTCGGCGAGGGCGAGCAGCACGAAGTATTCGCGATTGAAGAGACGCATGAGGACGTTCATGTCGTCGAAGCCGACGACGACTTCGCGAACCTGACCGAGGCCGATGTCACCGCCCGCGCGCTGTGCGTTGCGCAGGAGCGAGGTGAATTCAGCGGCTGCCACGTCCAGATTGGCGTCGCGCCCTTCGGGCCTCAAGACCTTCTCGACGGCGATGCCGTCCGTGCCCATGATGAGAGCGCCGACTGCGCCCTCCGTTCTTTCGACCATGCGTGTGAGTGTGTCTTTAAACATGAGAAGTCTCCTTCCGAATTAGGGGCGCTCGCCGCGTGTGGCGGAGGGGCGAGCCGTCGGAGCGGTATCGGTCGAACCCGGCTGCGTCGTCCGCTGCGAGTCGTCCTGAACCGGGGCGGGGGTGTTGCTCTGCGGGTTGCCGAGCGGGACGGGTTGCGGGATGGTGGTCGAGCGGATGCGGTCGGTCACAGTCCCAGCCATCGGTCGCCCGTTGTAGTCGGGGCGATAGATGCGCGGCGTGATGAAGAACAACAGCTCGTTGGTGTTGCGCGTGGTGGCCTTGCGCTTGACGAGGTGGCCGAGGACGGGGATGCCGGAGATGCCGGGCGTCCGAGTCTGCGTCTCGCCTTCGCTGTCTAAGAGCACGCCGCCGACCACGGTCGTGCCGCCGTCCGGCACGAGCACTTCCGTCTGCATGCGCTGCGTGTCGATGCCGGGCGTGCCGAGCGAGTTCGTCAGAGAGCGGTTGACGCTGTTGTTTTCCGCCGTGACGCGCAGCACGACCGTGCCCGCATCCGTGATCTGCGGCGTGATGGAGAGACGCAAGGGCACGGAGACGAACGTGGTCGTGAAGACGGTCGAGCCGCCGAGTTCGCCGCCCGCACTGCCCGCGCCGGATGCCTGCGGGGTGACGACGGGAATCTGCGCGCCGCTTTCGATCTGCGCGGGGCGATTGTTGAGAGCCGTCACGCGCGGGTTGGCGACGATCTTCGCCTGACCTTTACTTTCGGCGGCCGTGATGAGTGCGCCGATTTGCGCCGTGCCGAAGATGCCGGTCGTGAGACCGATGACTGTGCTCGGGGCGGTCGCGCCGAGCGCGCCCGTCGCCGGGGGGGTGTTACCGAGTCCGCCGGGAAGGCCGCCGGGGCGCAGGCCGCCGTTGGCGGGGGCAGTTTCAAAAGCACCGCCCTGACCGCGCGAGCCGAAGACGGCCGCCTGCAACTGCACGCCGAGGTCGCGGCTGAAGCTGCGGCTGGCGACGACGATGCGCGTCTCGATTTCCACTTGCGGTTCGGGCTGGTCGAGCAACTCTACGAGTTGGCGTATGGAAGCGATGTTTTCGCGCACGTCCGTGACGATGAGCGTGTTGCTGCGGCCGTCAACTTCGACGCTGCCGCGCTTGGAGAGACGGCGCGAGATGATCGGGAGGATGCCCTTGTCGCCGCTCTTGCCCGTGGCGTCGCCGCCTGCGCCGCCGGAGAAACTATCGTTGCTCGCGCCGCCGGAGAAACCGCCGGTCGAACCCGCGGCCTGCGCCAGCGTGCCGACCGCGCGCGCATAGTTGAGACGGATAAACTCTGTGACGAGCGGCGCGGCGTTCAAACGTCCCTCGTCAATGGAGGCTTGCGCCTCGGCCTCTTCGGCCAGCACCTTGAGCGTCGCGACGCGCAGGATGTTGCCGGTGACTTCGATGCCCAGACGGTTGGCGCGCAAGATCGAATTGAGCGCGACGTTCCAGGGCACTTCCGTGACGTTGACCGTGACCGGAACCGCGCCGACCGACGAGTCAATGATGAAGTTCACGCCGTACTGCTCTGTGATGTAGTTGAGAATGTCGCGTATGTCGGCGTTGACGACGTTCAGGTTGATCGGCTCGCCGATGAAACCGTACTGGCCGTACTGCTGCCCCTGCGAAGACTGTTGCCCCGGCGCGTCGCCCGGCGTTGATGCTCTGATCTGGGGCGTGGGCGAGGGCCTGCTGGCGGGCGTCTGTTGATCGGGAGCGTGAGCTTCGCGCACGCCCGGCTGCTGCGCCGGAGTTTCCGACGGGCGCAGTTCGAGCACCAACTCGTTGGCGTCGAGAAAGGAGCGGTCGCGTGCGGACGCGCGCAGGGCGACGCGCAGACGCGCAAAGGGCGCGCCGTTTTTGTCGGTCGCGCATTGCACGGTGAGACCTGCGACGAGCGGTGAGGCCGGTGCATATGAAGCCGCGAGGCGCGTCGCGTCAACGCCGGGGAGTTCGACGAGGAGCGTGCGCTCGTCAACGCGGCGCACGCCGTAAGCCATCGGCTCAGTCCCGGCGAATGTGATGCGCGTCGCGTCGCCATCGACCGACGTGCGAACGCCGGTCAGCAGACGCGAACCGGCCGCCAGCGAGAAAGTTGATAACGAGCATAAAAGGAAGAGGACGAGCGCGCCTCTCTTTATGACCGCGGAATGCGGGTGTTGCTGATTGAGCATTTTCTTTTCCTTTGTCAGGAGTGACCGGCTGCTTTACGCCACGCGCTAACGCTCGTGTGAGTCGGAAGAGACTCTTCAAAAGCGCGCGCCGCACAATGCGAAAGCCGCCGGCGGGTTTGTATTTCCAAACAGCGGGAGCACAGACCGTTGAGATCGAAGCGGGTAGGAATACTCAAGGGTGTGCGACGGGAGATGGTTCGTTCCGAGCGCGCCGGTCGGCTCAGGCTTCCGTCGGCGCGCGGAACGAACGGGTAGGAAAACTTTATTGTTTGGCTTGCGCAGGAAGCGCGCCTTCTTCTTTCGCTTTCGGCGCGACGGGGGTTGCCGGCGCAGTCGCGGCGGGCGCGGTAGTAGTGGTGGTGGCAGTCAAAGTATCTTTGACGGCGTTCGTTGCACCGAGGGCTTTCATCTCAACCTTCATCTCGCGCCGCCCGTCGCTCCACTTCGTCTCTTTGCGAAACACGAGACGGTCTTCTTCGATGGCGACCAGCATCCCGTCGAAGAAAATTTCGCCGGGGTAGATGACGTAAGAGAGTTTGATCGGCTTGGCTTCGACCATCGCCGCATAGCCGCGCGGCGTACGGAAGATGCCGGTCACTTGCGCTTCGCTCAGCAGGAGCGCGGTGGTCGGCTTCGGCGCGGGCTGTTGCGCGTTCATCGCGATGGCCTTCTGCGTCTTGTAGGCGGCGATGCGCTGTTCGATGGAAGGCGCGGCGACGGGCTGCGCGACGGGCTTCACGCGCTTGACGGCCGGCTTGTACTTGGTGAACGGGTCGCGTCCCGCGCCGCGGTAGGTGGTGCTCGCCTCCTGGGCTTGCACGATGCCGGCGGCGGAGAATGTCAACAGCGCGCCCGCGGCCAGCGCCGCCTGCAAGGTCTGCTTGATCATCTTGTTGTAGTTCATCTCTTTTGTTCCTGAGTGAGTGTGGCCGCGTTTCCCTCGCGGCGAGTGTGTCGGGTTACTACTTTGCTGCGGGGGCAACCGGCGCGACGACGGGCACTGTCGCCGGGGCGGCGGGTTTCGCCGTGTTCTGTAGTTTTTCGCTCGACGCATAGTAGGCGGTCAGCAAGAACTGCGCGTCAACCGTTCTGCCCGCGCCCTGATCTTTCATGCGCGAGACTTTGAAATCGCTGATCGAGACGATGCGCTGGTAAGCGGCGATCTGCGCGAAGAACGCGCCCAGATTGTTATAAGAACTGGAGACTTCGATCTCGACGGGCTTGCCCGCGTAGAAGTCCTGCTGCACGTCTTCCTTCGGAGTGAAGCGCGTGACGGAGAGACGGCCGCGCGCGCGATCCTGCAAGCCTTGCAAGACGGTCGTGAGTTCGCGCTGTTCGGGCAGGAGCGCCTTCAAATCTTCGTAGTCGGCCTGGGCGCGCGCGTAGGTGGCCTTGAAGTCGTTGAGTCTTTGCGAGGCGATCTGCGCGCGGGCGTTCTCCTGTTGCAGTTTGTCAACCTGCGCCTGGAGCGTCTTCGTCTCTTCGCGCGTGCCGCTGGTGATGAAATACCAGAAGCCGCCATAGATGAGCAGGGCGACGAAGCCGAATATCGCAAACTGAAAGTACCAGGGTTTTTGTTGTAGTGCGTCTAATTTCAACATGAGATGTCAGTTCCCTTCGGGCGCGAAGTCGAGAGGCGACGTGCTAATTTTTGGCGACCTGTGTGGGCGCGGCAGGAGCGGCGGGAGCGGCTGCGCCCGCCGGCTTCGCGTTGTTGGCAGGCGAGGACGTTTGGCTGCCCGGCACCGTGTACTTGCACTTCAAGGTGAAGGTCACGGTGTCGAGTTTGACGACGGGTTTGTTCGGGTCGTCCGTGGTGGCGGTCGCCGACGGAGCAGACGTGCTTCCGTTGACCTTATCGAGCAACTCGCGTTTCGTCTCGATGCTGACGTTCGTGAAGAGGCCGGAGGAAAATTCCATGCTGCGCCCGAACTGCGTCACGGCCGCTTCGTTCGGCGAGTCGCCTTTGAGGATCAACTCTCCGCCCTTCTGCTCGATGCTTTCGAGACGGAAATCGGCGATCTTCGGGATTCGCTCGTTGATGGCCGAGAGCACCGCGACCGGCCCCTGCTGTGAAGAACGCAACTTCTTGATCGCGTCGATGCGCGTCTGGATTTCCTGCGTCTTCTTTTCCAGTTCGGCCTGCTCTTTCTTGATGGCCTCCATGCGCGCGGCCTGTTCCTGCTGGCGTTTGAGTTCCGCCGTCACTTCGGCGTGCGCCGAGTTGGCGCTCGTCCAGTCGAACACGACCGCCATTCCCAGCAGGGCGACGATGACGAGCAGCACGAGACGGCCTTGCGTGCGCGGGTTGGCGACGCGCGTCTCAATGGCGGCGACGCTGGTCTTGTCCGTGACAGAGTCCAGTAAGTTGACCTTGATCATTTAAGCCTCCACTCCTCTCAAAGCCAGCCCGACGGCCACGGCCAGTTCCGGCATCACTTCCCGCATGTACTCCGGGTCGAAACGCTTCGCGTCAACTTTAATCTGGCGGAAAGGGTTGAACGCTTCGACGGGAACGCCGAAACGGTTCGACAGGAATTCCGTCAGCCCCGGCAACTTCGAGCCGCCGCCGGAGATCAGAATCTTCTGCACCGTGCCCTCGCCGTCGTCCGACGTGGCGCGATAGAAGTCGAACGTCTTTTGAATTTCCAGCGCGAGAATGTCCGAGACGGTCTCCAACACTTCGCTCATGTCGCGCCGTTCGGTTTCGCCGGGAGCCATCGCGCCGCGTTTGACCGATTCGGCCTGCTCGAACGTCAAACCCAACTCCTTTTGCAGGAGCGCCGTGTACTGGTTGCCGCCGACCGAAACGTCGCGCGTGAAGACGCTGCGCACGCCGTGCAGGATGTTGATGTTCATCGTGGACGCGCCGATGTTCAGGAGCGCGACCGACTGATCCGGCGTCGGCTGATAGTTGACCTCGTAGCAGTTCTGCAACGCGAAGGCGTCCACGTCGATGATGGCGGGCTGTTTGCCCGCGAGCTGGATCACCTGTTTGACGTTCGCCACGAAGTCGCGTTTGCAGGCGGCCATCAGGACGTGGAGCGAATCGTCGCTCGAACCGACGACCTGATAGTCCAGACTCACGTCGGCGATGTCGAAGGGGATGTGCTCCTCGGCGTGCCAGTCAATCGACTCTTCGAGTTCGTCCTTGCTCATCGGCGGGACGATGATGTTCTTGACGATGACGGAACTACCGCTGACGCCCGCCGCCACCCGCTCCGTCTTGATCTGGTGGGAGACGAAAACGTTTGCGATGGTCTGGGAGACGGAATTGAGTTCCATGATCTGCCCGTCAACGACCGTGTCCGGCTGCAAGCTCTCCTGGCCGAGATTGACGAGGACGAGGCTGCCGGGCTTGCCCTGCAACTCGACGGCTTTCACCGAACTCGAACCGATGTCCAGGCCGACGAGGCTTCTCTTGTTAGAATTTTTTCTTCCAAACATGTTCTTATTTTTCCCCGGAAACTTTCCGTGCTCTTCTGCGTTGGTCTCGCCTGAGGCGGGCGCGAATACGGCGCGCTCTGGAACGAACGTCGCGCGTGGAGGGTGTCGAAGGCGAATATGGAGTGGGATTCATGTGGCTGCGGCTGCGATGTAGGCGTCCCGTTGACATGTGACGAAAAGACTAAATTGCCGCTTTGAGTCAGGAGAGAAGCGGTGCGATAAAGCGAGGCGGACGATGCACGGAGTCGGAACGGACAATTTTCACTAGGAATGAAGGTGGCGGGTAAAACTACTGTGCTGCCCGGACGCTTGCAGGCGTCCAGAGCGAGCTGCCTCACCTTCGGCAACCCGGCCAAGTCAGCGGCAGTTTGCGGCTGTTTCTGACTTCCGTGGGCTTTGCGACCTCCGCTCGCGCGAAGTGTGCCTTTATCGGCTGAGTTTCAAAGAAAGTGGCTTGCCAGTCGCATACATCACCCTTCAGCTCTGCATGCCGAGATAGCTTTTACAGGAGACTGTGCAACGCCTTGTCAACCAGGGCGGGAAATGTGGTTCCCACCGTCAAGAAGGAATATAAACCATCGTGTTTAGCAGTGTCAACAACAATTTTGATTGTTTAACTTATAGATTTCACGAACCTTGTTTCGTCAGTCTGACATATTTGCGTGACTTTCTGGAAAAAAGAGGCACAGCTTCCAGTTTCGCTCGCGGGTGAACTTTCTCCCGCGACGGGCGGGCGAAACCGGCGGTTCTTGCTTCGTCCGGTTGACGAAAGGTAGGATGCAGGAATGAATAGTTGGCCGCGCAGGATCGCCCTGTCAATAATCGCGCTCGTGGTTCTGCTCGCGGCGTGGGTCTGGTGGAATCGCCCCGAGGCCGTGGACATGTCGGCCTACGTGCCCGCCGAATCGCTCATTTACATCGAAGCGAATAGCCTGCCGGAGATCGTGGGCGGCCTGACCTCTACGGATGCCTGGCAAGCGCTCGCCCCGCCCGCGGGCTTGAATCCGAACATCGGGAGGGTCGGCTGGCTGAGTCGGCTGTCGGCGTGGAGCGGCATCGGGTCGGCCGAGACGGTCGTCTTCTCGCGCACGCAGGCGGCGGTCGCCGTGCTCGGATTTGACGTGACGGAGGAATCGAGCACGGTGCGCGACATCAAACCGCGCATCGCGCTCGTGGCGGAAACTCATACGGGCGCGGCGCGCGTAGAGGCCGCCCTCACCAAGCTCGTCGGCAACTACGCACGACGCAAGTACGGCGAGCCGGTCAGCGGGAAGCAGGACGGAGACGCCGCGACTTTCCTCATCTGGACGACGCCGGACGGCAAAAGAAAGATCGTCGCGGCGATCTCGGAGAGCGTGGCAATCATCGGTAACGACGAAGAGACCGTGCGCGCCTGCCTCGCGGTTCGCAGGGGCGAGCGCGCGTCTCTGGCGGACGACGCACAACTCGCGGAGATGCGCCTGCGGATGAATGCCCCCGGTTCGCTCGCCTTCGGCTACGTGTCGCCGGCCGGCGCGCGCAGGCTGCTGGAAACGGCGGCCATGACATATTTCGGCCAACTCGCTTCCGACCCGAATGCCCAGAGCGCAGCCGCGATCTTCATCCCGCAACTCGCCGGACGGATTCTCGGCGGCGCGGCATGGAGTTCGCGCATCGCGGAGGGCGCGGTGGTTGACAGCTATTATTTCAACCTGCAAAACGAACTCGCCGCACGTCTGCAAACTTCGCTCGCGACTTCCGGTGAGCGCAAACTACGCGCCGCAGACCTCCTGCCCGCCGACACCAATCAACTTACCATCTACAACTACCGCGAGCCGGAAGCGGCGTGGCGCGGCTTGAACGCCGCCATCTCTTCCCAACTGGAGATCACCATCGCGCCGTTCGTAGGGCGTTTTCTAGACGAGTTGCTCGTAGAATCTCTCAGGCCTTTCGGGATTGACGCCCCGCATGATTTCCTGCGCGCCGCCGGGGCGGAGATCGCCACGGTACGTCTCGACGGCGAAGGCGAAGCTCTCGTCCTCATCACCTCGATCCGCGAACGCGATGCGTTAGAGTCGTTAGTGCGCAAGCGGCTCGGCGCGGGTGCGAAAAGCCAGCGCATCGGCGAGGCGGACATGTTGATCGCGTCGGACGCGGAAAGGGGCGCGGCCAGTTTCGTCGGCGACTATCTGATCATCGGCGGCGCGGAAGAGGTGCGTCGCTGTCTGCAAGAGCGCGCCGCATCGCGGACGCTCGGCGCGTCGGGCGCGTTTCAGCAAGCCGAACGCCCCGCCCCGGCAAACGATGCGTCGAACGTCGTCACCTACACGAAGGACTATGATCCGGCGCGCCGCTTCATCACTTTCATCGGCAGGCAAAACGGCGCACGCAAAGCTCCGCCGAACGCCGCCGCTTTGCAGCGTGCTCTTTCCGCGCTGCCTTACACGCACAGCGAGACGCGCCTCGTCGAAGGCGGGTTCGAGAAGAACACGCGCTCTTCGTTCGGGCAGTTCGGCGCGCTGGTCGTGCAACTGGCGGCGGATGTGGAAGCTGACAAATAAAAAGAAGGTTTCAGGTCTCAAGTCTGAAAGCTGCTCGTGCTTTAACTTGAAACCTGAAACCTGAAACTTGAAACCTCTTACTCAACTGCGGCCGGGTACTCGAAGGGATGATCGGCGAGCACGGTTCGCATGTTGATCTGGCCGAACAAGGCTTCGAGGTATGTGCCGAAGCGATGAAGCACGGGCGTGAGTTCGACCGCGCCGCGCGCGGCGATCAGTTCAGCCACGAACCGCTCGAAGGGTTCCCAATCCCTGTACATCAGGAAGCGCAGGCTTCCCTCGCGGAAGGCGTCGAGGCGTTCGAGCAGCGGCGCGAGCGGGCGTCGGTCGCGGTCTTTCTCCGCCTGAAGCACGAGTTGCAGCAACGCCCAGAGGTCGCGGCGCAACGAGAGCGATTGTTCGCGTCTGGCGTGGAAGAATTTTAAAAAGAGCGAGGCGTCCAAGGTGGGATCAAACACCTGAATCAGAGCCACCAGCGTCTGCTGGAAACTGTCGCGCAACAGACCGTGCGCGTTTTCGACTTTCGTGTAGATGGCGGGCGACTGTCGCAGAGAGACCAGGCCGACGAGTTCTCGCCCGAAGACGCGGGATAGCTCAACCCCCACGGCATAACCCGTGCAGTCCAGTGCGTCGAACACTTTCCCGTCAATCTCTTCCGTGCGAATGGCACGCTTCTCGATGAACTCCACCAGCGAGCGCGCGTCTTCATGCACGAGCGTGAAGATGGGGAGAGCCAGTTTCAAAGGGGCATCGTGCCGGAGCAGCGTCTCGACCACGCGCAGTTGTTCGAGCAACTGCGCGAGTTGAGAAAAGATCGCAGCCATGTCCGCCGCGAGAGTGTCGGGCGCGATACGCGCGGTCAGTTCATGCAACTCCGGGTGCTGCCGCTCTAAAGTCCCGTTGCGCGCACGCCGTTCGAGTTGCTTGATAAACTGCGACTGCGCCAACTCGCCCCTCACCATTCGTTCGACGCAAGTCCACACTTGAAAATCAACTCTTGAAGACAACGCGCTATCACACGTGTCGCAGAGTTCGCTGAGCGTGTTAATCAGTGGGGCGAGCGGGGAGGCGACCGCCTGCGTCGGAGAGTCATCGGAGGCGTTCAGCGACATCGCGTCGAAGGCATTCGCTTCCCCCGACTCGAACGATGCGGTCGGCTTTTCCGGCGTGCAATTCAGACTCAGCAGCAGCCCGCGTTTGAGCGCCTGCGCGACGATCCGCAACTCCGGCGAAAAATCGCGCGAGATGATCTCAGCCTTCTCCGCATCGCTCAGAGAGTGATTGCGCAAGTTGAAAAAACTGCGTATGGCGAGTTGCCAGATGTTTAGTTCGAGCAGGCTCGAATCAATGCTCGCCGGGCAGCGTTCGCGCATTTGCAGATGTGGCTGGAACTGTTCGGGCGTGCCGTGGACAGTCGTCCGCACGGCCGGTTGTGTGAGTACGTTCAAATCTCTAACCCCTCGGAAATCGTTCAGAGCGCGGTCGCATTCGCACGCGCCCCGTCTTCAATTGTTAGCATGAATCTTCACGGCTTGGCAAAAAAACTTTTCGCCATCTATCATTGGGGCGACAAATATGCCCGTTTGAGCGCCCTATTTTAGACAGATTTCATAGCCCCCATGACACATTCCGAACTGCTCATCGCCACCAACAACGCGGGGAAAATTCGCGAACTGAACGGCCTGCTGGCAAACATCCCGCTCCGTCTCCGCCAGCTTTCCGAGTTTCCGCAAATCGAGGAAGTGGAAGAAACGGGACGGACATTTGCGGAAAACGCTCTACTCAAAGCGCGTCTTTACAGCCGGCAGACGAATCTCTGGACGCTCGCCGATGATTCCGGTCTGGAAGTTGACGCGCTCGGCGGCGCACCCGGCGTCTTATCAGCCCGCTACGCCGGCCAGAACGCCACGGACGAAGAACGCAACGCACGTCTGCTCGCAGAACTCAGCCTGACGCATGGCGAGCACCGGACGGCACGCTTCATCTGTGCGATTGCCCTCTACGACCCGGCGACTCATGCAACGGAAATCTTCAACGGCACCTGCGAAGGCCGCATCGCAAACCGTCCCCGCGGGCATCACGGATTCGGTTACGACCCACTCTTCGTCCCCTCCGGCCACACACAAACTTTCGGCGAACTCTCCGAAGCTGTGAAGCAACAGATCAGCCACCGCGCACGCGCACTGGCCGCCGTTCGCCTCTACCTGAACGGACGTTTTTCCCTGTCCTAGCTTGACCCGTCGCGAAAGCACTGGCAGAATGCGCTGCATCCAAATTTATTTAGCAGTTTTGAGGATGCCGTTAGATTTACACGGGGCGTAGCACAGCCTGGTAGTGCGCTCGGTTTGGGACCGAGAGGTCGAGTGTTCGAATCACTCCGCCCCGACCATTATTTTCAAGAGTTTACGGCGGCCAGCTTCGGTCGCCGTTTTTCGTCTGTGGCAGGACTGTGGCAGGCTGACGAGCGCCCCGCTTTGACAGCCTCCACCGCGGCGTGTTTAGCCCGCTCCGTCGCATGCGTGTAGCGTCTCGTCGTGCTTGGCTCTGAATGCCCCATCATATCTGCAATCGTCGCCTCACTACATCCGGACTCGGCTAACCTGGTGCCGAACGTGTGGCGTAGGTCGTGCCAGTGCAAGTTCTTAATGCCGGCGAGCCGGCACGCCGTCCCGAATGCCTTCTTCATGTCCGAGTAAGGCTCTCCGGTCTCCGGATTCACGAACACGAATTCCCT
>DASVPS010000114.1:0-1928 GCA_036389555.1 Pyrinomonadaceae bacterium | reverse complement strand
CGGCGCGCTTCGTCTTCTTCTGGGTCATGACGGGCGTGGCCGGTGTCGTGGCGAGCTATCTCGCTTCGGGTTCGGGGATGCACGGCGGCGTGCTGGGGCGTTTCCTCTTTCGCGGCGGCGACGGCCCTTCGGCGGGCGCGTCAGGCGCGCTCTTCGGCCTGATCGGCGTGCTCTTCGTCTTCGGCATCAAGTTTCGACACGAACTGCCCGAAGGCTTCAAGCGCGCCTTCGGCACAGGCATGATCCCGACGATCCTGATCAACCTGTTCATCGGCTATGCGATCCCCTTCATAGACAACGCAGCGCACCTCGGCGGCTTTGTCGCGGGCGCGGTCTGCGCTCTCTTCGTAGGCTACAAACGACCGGGGCAGCGCGCGAGCGTGGCCGTCCTCTGGCACGTCCTGCAAATCGCCATGCTTGTGCTCGTCGTCATCAGTTTCGGTCAGGTCGCGCGCCACATGGGCACGCCGCGCGCGCAGGTCGGTTACGTTGAAGGCATCAACGCCGGGCAGGCGGCTTTCCCTGCGGCCTTCATCAATCGCGACGCGGACGCGGCCAGCCGCGCCATCGAACAACTCGACCGCGTCCCGCCGCTCGGCGCGAAGCCCGACCAGATTCGTCTCGAACTCAGGCAACTGCTCGCGCGTGCGCGCGACCTCGCCCTCGTCGGCGAGCAGGAACGAACGAGCGAGCACGTGCGTGGACAACTCACCCAACTCGCGGCCGACTTCGAGGCCTGGGAGAAACGTTCCGACGATTGGGTGAAGGCCGAGGGCGCCAACTACGGCATCGCCCTCGATGAAGAAAAGAAAGACGCCGAAGAAAAGAAGGATGCTGCGCCCCTTGCTCCCGGCGCGGCCGCATCGCCATCGCCGCCGGCGAAGAATTGAACAGCGAAATTATCGTGAAATAAAAATCGAAGACAGGAGAATTGAAACCATAATGGAAATCAAAAAAGTAGGCGTGCTCGGCTGCGGGCTGATGGGTTCGGGGATCGCGCAAACGGCCGCCACCGCCGGTTTGGAAGTGGTGGTGCGCGAAGTCACGAACGAACTCTGTGAGCGCGGCTTCAAGGGCATCGAGAAGTCGCTCGCGAAGTTTGCCGAGAAGGGCACGATCACGGCCGAGCAGCAGGGCGAGATTCGCGGTCGCCTGACCGGCACGACCGAGTTTGCCGCCCTCGCCGACTGCGACATCATCATCGAAGCCATCATCGAAAACCTCGACACCAAGCGCGACACCTACCGGCAACTCGACGAACTCTGCAAGCCCGAAACCATCTTCGCCTCCAACACCTCTTCGCTCTCGATCACGGAGATGATGACGGCCACCTCGCCGGAGCGCCAGAAGCGTTTCATCGGCCTGCACTTCTTCAACCCCGTGCCGATCATGAAACTCGTCGAAGTCGTCAAAACGATCCTGACGGACGACGCGGTTTATGAAACGGCGGTCGAGTTCGGCCAGCGGCTAGGCAAAGTTCCCGTGCGCGCGAGCGATAAGACGGGCTTCATCGTCAACCGCCTGCTCGTGCCTTACATGCTCGATTCCGTCCGCGCGCTCGAAGAGGGCGTCGGCTCGATTGTGGACATCGACAACGCGATGAAACTCGGCTGCGGCTATCCTATGGGGCCGCTCACGCTCGGCGACTTCGTCGGCCTCGACACGACCTACTACATCGCCGAGATCATGTTCAACGAATTCCGCGAAAGGCGTTTCGCGCCGCCGCCGCTCCTCAAGCGCATGGTGCTGGCCGGGCTGTACGGGCGCAAGTCCGGGCGCGGCTTCTACGACTACACAGACCCGAAGAATCCCGTCCCGATGAACCTGATATAAAGACAGGGATGAGGGCGGAGGGATGAGGGATGAAGAAAAGCCGTGAATGGTGAATCGTAAATCGTGAATAGAGAAGAACTGGATTTCTTCTATTT
>DASVPS010000113.1:0-4279 GCA_036389555.1 Pyrinomonadaceae bacterium | reverse complement strand
AACCTGCGCGTCATCGGGATCGAAGACAGTTTCGAGGGGTTGCTCGGCGAGACGCGCGCGCGCGAGTTGAAGCCCGCGGACGTGCGCGGCCTGCTGCCGCGCGGCGGCACGATCCTCGGCACGCGCAACCGCGGCCGCTTCGTCGTGCACGACACGGGGGGCGGCAGCAAGTCCGAAGAGAGTTTCACCGAGGCGATTGAGAATCTGGGGCGGCTCGGCATCGACGGCCTCGTCGTGCTCGGCGGCGAAGGCACGCTGGGGATCGCGGCGGAGTTCGACAAGTTGGGCGTCCCCGTCATCGGCGTGCCGAAGACGATTGACAACGATCTGGCCTGCACCGAGTTGACCTTCGGCTTCGTCACCGCGCTCGACATCGCGACGGAAGCGTTGGATCGACTGCACACGACCGCCGCCTCGCACGACCGCGTGATGATCCTGGAAGTGATGGGGCGGCACACGGGCTGGATCGCGCTCCACTCCGGCATCGCCGGCGGCGCGGACGTCATACTGATCCCCGAAATCCCTTTCTCGCTGAAAGCCGTGGTGGAGAAGATCGAGGAGCGCGAGCGCTGCGATTCGCAGTTCAGCATCATCGTCGTCGCCGAAGGCGCACGCGAGACGGGCGGCATGGAAATTTATCAGGACGAGGGCGACCGAGAGCACGCCCCGCGCCTCGGCGGCGTCGGCCATCACATCGCGCGCGAACTCGAACGCCTGACCGGCAAAGAGACGCGCTGCGTCGTGCTCGGACATCTCCAGCGCGGCGGCACGCCGAACGCCTTCGACCGCATGCTCGCCACCAACTACGGCTCTTGCGCCGTGCGCGCGCTGATGCGCGGCGAGAGGGGCAAGATGGTCGCGTTGCACTCGGCCGACATCATCACCGTCCCGCTCGCGAAGGCCGTCGCGGGCGTCAAGACCGTCGCCCTCGACAGCCAACTGATCCGCACGGCGCGCGACATCGGCGTCTCCTTCGGCGCGGTTGACGAGGCCGAGCACCACGGCAAGGCCGGCTGTTGAAGAAGACTTCGGGAGAGGCTCAGGCGAAAAGGGGAAGGATCGAAAACATCCGGCTGTTGTTGCCCGGCTTTTGCTGCTTTTTACCTTTACCCTTTACCACTTCCCCTTTCATCTCACTTTGTCTATATTCTGAAAAACGGAGCGGAACGGACAGTGACACAAAACGTAAAAGACCGCCTGCAAGCTGAACTCGACGAACTCGACACCGAACTGCGCGTTCATCTGCCGAAGCAGATCAAGACCGCGAAGGAGTGGGGCGACCTGCGCGAGAACGCCGAATATCACGCCGCGCTCGCGCGCCAGCAGTTCGTGCAGGCGCGCATCGGTCAATTGCGCCAGCGGCTCCGCGAAATCTCCTCCATCGACATCACCAAAGTGCCGCACGGCAAAGCGGCTTACGGCTCGACGCTCCTGCTCTACGACGCCGAGCGCGACGAAGAAGTCACCTATCGCCTCGTCACGCCCGAAGAGAGCGACCCGCAGGCGGGACTCATCTCCACCACCTCGCCCGTCGGCAAAAGCCTCATGGGGCGCGAAGAGGGCGACGAAGTGAAAGTCCACACCCCGAACGGCGCGCGCTCCTTCGAGATTCGCCGCCTCACCACCCTGCACGACGAGTTGAAAGCGAAGGCCGCACAGGGCGACGCGCCGGACGAGCAGCAGGGCTAAAGCGTTCTTTCACTACGGCGAGAAACTCTCCGTAGTTGCCCTACCCGTCGGGCTTGCGGCGCGCGCCGAAAGACCGTATGCCGCGACCGGAGCGCAAGAGTTCATCATCTGCGTTTATGATTACGGCAAGGCGAAGCTGAAATTATGTTCTTCCAACGCTTATTACTTATTGCGGCCATCTCATTTCTACTCGTGCCTCCCGCCACGCCGGGCGCGCCTGCGTTTCAGGAGCAGACGACCGCGCAGCCGCGCAAGGCCACTTTTTCCACTCTCGAACAAATTCAGGAAGACATCAAGGCGGTTCCATGTAAGGGCAACGAAGAACGGCTGGCGGGCGTCAAGGCGCTCTTTATGAAGATGGGCGCGGCGGCTTCCGACATCTCCGTCCAGAAAATAAACAACGTGGAGAACGTCGTCGTGCGCAAGCAGGGGAGTTCGCCGGAGTTAATCGTCGTCGGCGCGCACTACGACAAGGTGAGCCACGGGTGCGGCGCGGTGGATAACTGGACGGGCATCGTCGCGATAGCTCACATGTACAGAACCATCAAGGACGTGCCGCTGAAGAAGAGCGTGTTGTTCGTCGCCTTCGGGAGAGAAGAAGAGGGACTCATCGGGTCAAGGGAGATGGTCAGGGCTATCGACAAAGCGCAACTCGCTCAGTATTGCGCCATGATCAATATAGACAGTCTCGGTCTCGGCATCCCGCAGGCGGAGACGGCCATTTCCAGCAAGAAACTCGTGACGCGCGCCGCCGAGTTAGCCAAACGCATGCAGATGCCGTTTAAACAGGGGACGATTCGCGAGGGCGACACGGATTCGAGTTCATTTCTGGAACGGAAAATACCCGCCATCGCACTTCACGGGCTGTCGAGCGACTGGCAGCAGATTCTACACAGCCACGAAGACAAGGTGTCGAAGGTGAACCCTCTGAGCGTCTTTATGGGTTACAGGCTGGCGCTCGGACTTTTCGGCGAGGTGGAGAATTCCGCCTGCGACGCTTTCAGATAGCCCGCGCTTCTCACCCGCCCCGCCACGAAAATTCGGGTGTGCAGCTTCAGCCGCGCCCCGCGTTCGCCCTGCCGCCGCCCACACACTTTTCTTGACAAGCGCTTGACCGCATCCCTATGATGCACTGTTTATTTCGGGGCGGTAAACTGCCGCCCGGCCGTGTTTTAGAAGAAAGGCTGTGTAGTAAGTTGTTCGGGACGAGCATCGGGCGCGGGGCGCAGCGAATCATCAGCGCGATGGTGCGCTGGCTGGCCTATGGGCGCATCAACCCGAATGTGCTGACCGTGATCGGCGTCGGCATCAATGTGCTCTCCGGCGTGCTGTTCGGCTACGGCTATTTCTTCTGGGCGGGCGTTATCCTGATCGTCGCCAACTTGTTTGACATGCTCGACGGGCAGGTGGCGCGTCTCTCAGGTCGGGTGACGCGCTTCGGAGGCTTCCTCGATTCGTCGCTCGACCGCCTCTCCGACATGGTGGTCTTCGTCGGGCTGATGGTGTTCTACGCGCGCGACACGGAGTTTCATTCGACCCTCAACGTGTTTCTGGCGGGCGCGGCGATGATGGGTTCGGTGATGGTCTCTTACGCGAGCGCGCGCGCCGAAAGCCTGATCCCGAAGTGCGACGTGGGCTTCCTCAGGCGGCCGGAGCGTGTGGTACTCTTGATCATCGGCGGCTTATCGACGCACCCCGGCTCGGCCAACTACTTCGCCAACCGGATGCCCGCCGTGCTCTGGATTCTCGCCATCGGCTCCTACTGGACGTTTGCCCATCGCATGTATCACACGTGGCGCGAGGTGTGGCGCGCCGACATGGCGACAGCGCAGGCGGCAAAAGATGCATCTAAGACCGGGCGCTCAGGCGCAGGCGACGAGCAGGCCAAAGAAAACTCGCCCGCCGCAAAGATCGCGAGCGAAGCGCCCGCGTCACATTAATATTCGGCCGGAGCAGTTTCGGCCGTTCCCGCATTATCTGTTCGGTTCCCGTTTATTCGGTTGCGTTATCTTATAAACATGAGGTCTCCCACATTGAATATCTGTCCCTGCTGTGGTGCGAAGACAGTCAGCGATCTGCTGACGACGGCCTGTGAGGCTTGCGGCGCGCACGCCGTCGGCCCGCCGCTCGCGCGTCCTGAAAAGGAACTCCCCTCTTACCTGAACGCGCTCGCCGTCGGCGCGAGCAGCGTCCTATTGCTCGTCGTCTTTCTCATCAACACGATTCTCGCCCTTCTGGAGCAGAAGCCGTTCGCGCTCGGCTTCTGGAACGTGGTGGCCGCCGGGGAGACCGCCGCATGGCGTCTGAAATGGCTCGCGCTGCCGCTCGCTTTCGCCGTGATCTGGGCGGGCGCGCGCGTGTCGGCCAGGATCGCCCGTGAGCCTTCGCGCTTCACGGGTCTGCGGCTCGCCGAAGCCGGTTTCAAACTGTCGGTCGTGTTTACGGTCGGGCTGACAGTCCTCGTCGGCCTGACTATTCCCGAACGCCTGCGCCAGCGCGAGCGCGGCATCGAGGCGGCGAAAAACGTAGAGGGCTACGAAGCGATCAAGGTGCTCTACGAGTATCGCGCGCGTTTCAACTCATTCCCCGC